>NZ_BAKH01000009.1 GCF_000614105.1 Prevotella micans DSM 21469 = JCM 16134 | reverse complement strand
AACGATAAAAACCCTTTTCACAACGTGCAAAACGGTCGTGACGACGGTAATATCGGTTTTGTTGATATGCAAAACCATCCCTACATCAATAATACCCTTTCCTACGCCGTAGATTTCAGCATGACCGATGGTGTTGGTTGTTTCTACGCTGTAGATTCCAGCATGACCGACGGTATTGGTTGTTCCTACGCTGTAGATTCCACCATGACCTATGGTGTTGGTCGTTTCTACGCTGTAGATTTCACCATGACCGACGGTGTTGGTCATTTCTACGCCGTAAATTTCACCATGACCTATGATGTTGGTTGTTTCTACGCTGTAGATTCCATCGCGACGATGGTGTTGGTCGTTTCTACGCCGTAGATTTCACCATGACCTATGGTGCTGGTCGTCTCTACGCTGTAGATTTCACCGCGACGATGGTGTTGGTCATTTCTACACTGTAGATTTCACCACGACCAACGGTGCCGGTCATTTCTACACCGTAGAGACCATCGCGAAATATCTGTTTATTATTCTAATCATCTTAAAAATCAAAATTATGGCAACAACAACAAGTCCAATCAAGCTGGAAAGCAACCGCGGCGCGCGTTTCAGTAATACGGCGCACGCGAAGTTCCATCAGACGCAGTACGACCTCATCTCGAAGGCCGATTTGCCGAAAATCAACGTGTCGCCCGACATGCTCAAGGAGTGGAAGGATGCCATCGAAGTCGAGGTTGAGATTACTCGGCAAGCGCAGGCTTCGGTCATAACCAAGGAGATGCTTGTCAAAGACCGTGAACGCGATGAGGCGCTGAATAACCTCTTCGGAATCATCCGCGCCCAGCGTTATTCGCACGTCGAGCCGGTGAGGAAGGCCGCCGAGAAGTTGTCGGTGGAGCTGAAACCCTATTTCGGAATCCAAAAGGAGATTAATGAGGACGAAACGGAACTAATCCGAGGTATGGAAAAGGACGCTACGCGGCTTGTTCCCGAAATCGCCGTACTCGGACTGACAGATGTTATGCAGCATCTTCACACTGTGAACGAGGAATATGAGCGCCTCATCGTGACCCGTCGCAACGATGGCGACGCTCTGAATCTTCCCGACACTCGCGTCGCTCGTCAAACCTCGGAGCGCATTTTTGAGGCCATTTGCCAGTGCATTCAGGCTAGCTATCTTCTTTCGACCGTGGATGCCGACCGGAAGATGATTACCACTCTGGTGACGGGCATTAATCATATCTCCTCCGATTTTCGCGATACTCATGCCCAAAGTCAGGCGCAGAAAGCAGCAGCCAAAAAGAGGAAAGAGGGTGATGATTCCGGTAAAAAGCCGGGCGACGGTAAGAAGCCCGATGATGGTAAGAAACCTTCCGATCCGAAAAAACCGGATGACCCGAAGAAACCAGATGACAAGAAACCCGGAGACCCCCAAAAGCCCGGTGGCGATACCCCGAAACCCGGACGCGAGGAAGATCCGGGCGAGGATCAGGTATAAGAAACTCGTTTATATTATCAATTTGAAAAAAGACCTGCACACTCCGAGATGGACGCGTGCAGGTCGCTCTTTTTATAGCCATATACCTGGCCGCAATAAAAATAGATTCTCCAGGAATCGACATATTGATGAGGCTCGAAAATAAAAATACGCCTCCCGTGCTTATTAATGAATGCTAAAATAAAAACTAAGACCAGACATATAAAAGAGTCTTAAGCCTCAAAGCATTATCTTTGCAACACATAAAATGGAGGCCAAATTATGAAACAGAAAATACTCACACTAATCATTCTATTTTCGCTAACACTATCAATCATCCCCTTCAACGCGAAAGCAAATACAGCAATCGAAATCTTCGACCAAGATTTCCAAAACATATCCATATCCGTCTCAGGCTCGGTGCTCCGAATAGAAGGTGCTGAAAACGAAACCCTTCAAATTTACAACGTCACCGGAGTACGCGTGGTGAGCATCAGAATCGACGGCAACGACAAACGTTACAACCTCAACCTGCCGAAAGGTTGCTACATCGTGAAAGTTGGAAAGGTTGTCAGGAAAATATCCATAAGATAAACCCACAGAAATCTTTTTATCTTCATAGGAAGCGACGCCCTGTCAACTCTCTACACTATTAGAGAGCGCAGGGCGTTCTCTTTGAATAATAATAAAGCAATATGAACAAAACTCGTTTTCTATCAATCATCATGCTCGCAGCCTTTCTTTTGGGCGCAATGAGCCAGCCAATCAACGCGGCCGGCAAAACAAAAAAACGTGAATTTCGCGGAGCATGGATTCAGTGTGTCAACGGACAATTTCAAGGGCTGGGCACCTCGCAGATGCAGGCCACACTCGTTAAACAACTCGACGAACTGCAGCGTGACGGAATAAACGCCATAATATTCCAGGTCCGAGCCGAATGCGACGCACTCTATCAAAGTAAATACGAACCCTGGAGCCGATTCCTCACCGGAACACAAGGTCTTGCACCATCGCCCTATTGGGATCCGCTGCAATGGATGATAGAACAATGTCACCGACGCGGTATGGAACTCCACGCCTGGGTGAATCCGTATCGTGCAAAAACCAAGGGAACAACCGCGCTCGCCACAAACCACATTGCTATGCGGCGGCCCGATCTGGTGTTCACCTACGACAGTCAATACATCCTCAATCCAGGTATAGCCGAGAACCGAAACTACATCTGCACAGTGATTGCCGACATCGTGAGGCGATATGATATAGACGGACTGCACATCGACGACTACTTCTACCCCTATCCCGTGGCCGGAGTATCCATACCCGACCAACGCGAATATCAACTCTATAACAAAAACTCGCTATCACTCGGCGATTGGCGACGCAGCAACGTCGACAGATTCATTAAACAGCTCTCTGACACCATTCACGCCGCCAAACCATGGGTGAAATTCGGCGTGTCGCCTTTCGGAATATTCCGAAACGCATCTACAGCACCAGGCGTCGGAAGCCGAACAAGCGGATTGCAGAACTATGATGACCTCTACGCTAACATCCTACTCTGGGTGAACAACGGATGGATAGACTACTGCGTACCACAACTCTATTGGGAAATCGGGCATAAGGCAGCCGACTATAAAGAGCTTATCCAATGGTGGAATCGTAACGCCGGCGGCCGGCCACTCTACATCGGTGAGGATGTTCTGCGAACCGTCAAGGCGCCTGACCCTAACAACCCCAACCAACATCAACTCCCAGCCAAACATCGTTTATACGAACAAGCTGAAAACGTTCAAGGCACTGTGCTATGGTATGCAGCAGCCGTTGTAGATAATCCCGGAAACTATGCCGGAACCTTACGCAGCAACTATTGGCGATACCCGGCTCTGCAACCCTCCATGCCGTTCATAGACGATAAAGCTCCTCGCAAACCCGGCGGAATGAAAGTGCGCAAAATGGACGACGGTTACTATCTTTTTTGGAAAGAACCCAAAGGGAAAGGTTGGAAAGACGAACCATACAAATACGTAGTCTACCGCGCTGAAGGAACCGTCGCACCCAACCTCGACGACCCGTCGAATATCGTAGCCATAACCTCATTCCCGCTCGTAAAACTCAACGGTTATAAGGATGGAAACAAGAAATATACCTATGTTGTCACGGCGCTCGACCGGATGAGCAACGAAAGTTCAGGAAAGAAAAAGAAAATAAAACTCTAATACTGGGATTCATGCAATATAAAGAGGGTGTGCCTGTATAGACACACCCTCTAACCATTTAAAACCTCTCTCTATTTATTATCTTATTTTCCTGAAAACTTTATGCAGTCAGATTTCTGTTTACTCTCACTGCCTGTGCTATTGCTCCTGCAATCACTGCGATTACCGCTAATACTACTGAAATCATAATCTTTTTACCTTTCTTTTTGTGTCGGGCGCCCTTTGCGTCCGGTTATTTCTTTAACCTTTTAAAATTCGGATGCAAAGATATGCCGCCGTCATTTCCATGACAAGAATAACCCTTTGCAACAGCTTTCAGCATGGTATATTGTTGCCGTGCATCAATCGACTTGACATCTGTCAACCGTTTCAGATTGAATAAAAAAGTGCGCCGAGAACAATCTCGACGCACTCCCAATGAAAACCTTATAATTAATTATAAATTCGGATTCAGCTCCTTCCATTTATCAATCGGCGGAAGAGCACCGAGTGAAATAACCTGGTCGCGCAGGCCCTGCAAGTGAGCATAGGAAGCATCGAGCGAAGCAACTTCTTCCTGAGTGCCCATAACCGGCTTAGTGTACACGCCATCGTTAGTGATACGCGTTGGCATGGCCATCATCACGTTCTTATAACGTGCAGTGTCGGCATAGGTTCCTGAAGGATATTCGAATTCCTCGCCGCCCATAGCAGCCTCTATCATCTTAACAGCCAGATAAGACGGACTCTGGAACGACGACCGTCTGCGAAGCTCTATAATTTTTGCACCACCCTGTGTAACTTCTTCTTGCAGCTTCTTCCATTCCTCGGCTGTGATTCCTTTACCGTTGGCCTTAGCCTTACCAGCAATGATGTCCAGCAAATTAACGCCGCAGATGGTTGTTGGCGACGCAAACACTGCCATCTTTTCGCCATGACCACCGTAAGTGTAAGCGTTTTTGATTTCGCTCTGGCTAACTCCGAAATGCTTTGCTAGTGCGCCTTTCAAGCGAGTAGAGTCGAGTGCTGCAAGCGTGGCAACCTGATTAGGTCTCAAACCCGAGTGCACCAAAGTAACCAAACCTGTGATGTCGGCCGGATTAAAGATAACGACGCAGAACTTAGCATCCGGGCAGAACTTCTTAATATTCTGTCCCAATTCCTCGGCAGCTTTCGAATTACCCACGAGCAGGTCCTCGCGTGTCATTCCTTCCTTACGAGGGGCACCGCCCGACGAGATAACATATTTAGCTCCTGTAAAAGCTTCCTTAGCGTCGGTTGTCGCAACGATATTCGCATCGTCGAATCCGCATTGGCGCATTTCTTCGGCCACACCTTCAGCCGAGAAAACGTCATAGAGAGTAATATTCGGAGTTAGTCCAAGCATCAACGCAGTTTGCGTCATGTTAGAACCAATCATGCCGGCCGCGCCGACAATAACAAGTTTGTCGTTTGTTAGATAGTTCATAAAATCGAATTATTTTAAAATTAATTTGATATCCTAAAACAGTCAGCCATTTACTATTAGCTGTTTGCAAATTTACAAATTAAATGTCCATTCCGTGCCGCAGGATTATTGTTTTATGCTATTTGGCTGAAGAGGTAGATTTTGCTTTGCACCTAATTTGGTCTCTACATATACGGTTTAAAGGATGAAAACAAATTAGGGCTTAAAGAAAAACAAGAGGCGAAAGCGAGGAGAGGTTCTCTATGGTCGTGTCTGATGTTGACGAAGAGGTACCGTATCTTGCGGGGGAGAAAAAAAGTTCTACCTTTGCATTCGTTCGAAGGAAAGTTGGCAGAGTGATCGAATGCGCTGGACTCGAAATCCGGTATACCCCTTTCGGGTATCGGGGGTTTGAATCCCTCACTTTCCGCAAAGAGAAGAGGATGTGGCAATTGTCACATCCTTTTTTTGTTGTTCTAAATAGTTGTTCGTAGCGATTGGGGCGAATGCTTTGCATTATCTTTGTTGACAGATAAATCTAATCGTGGATATATGAGAATGAGGTCATCCGTAATTATTTTTTTTATTCTTCTGTCAACCGGTACGGGAAGAGCTGTCGCACAGGAGAGGAACATTTGGCAGGCTAACGACAGTGCAAGAATAGCGAGATGTTCGGTTCGGCCGACGTGGTGACGCGTGAACGAATGAATAAAGGTTTGGTGATGAATCCGATTACGGCGCTCGGCGGACAGTCGGCAGGCGTGAACGTGCAGTCGGGAGGCGCCGACAGGATGGCTATGTTGAGTAGCGTTCGGGTACGGGGAACAACGTCGCTCACGGGTGGAAACGACCCGCTGGTGATTATCGATGGTGTGTCGGCCGATTTGGCGACTCTAAATACTATTTATCCGGCCGACATAGAGAGCTTCACCATTCTGAAGAATGCGGCCGAGACTGCAAAATATGGGTCACGCGGTGCGTCGGGTGTTATTTTGGTTACAACGAGGAAAGGTCGCGGCGGACAGTTCCAAATATCCTACGATGGGAATGTGGGTTTAGAATCGGCCTATAAGTTTTTGCCGATGTTGAGCGGCAAGGAATATACATCCACAGCTCGCTTGATGGGTTTGAGCTTCAACGATGGCGGATGTGATACTGATTTTCAGCGTGCCATAACACGCGTGGGAACAGTTCAGAGTCATCATGTTGCATTTTCGGGCGGGTCGGACAAGCAGAACTATCGCGCTTCGCTCGGCTATATGAATCACTACACGGTGATTAAAACTAATCGGAATGAAAACTTTTCGGCTAAGCTTGATTTATTGCAACTTGCTTTCGACGACAAACTGCACATCGATATGGGTGTTTTCGGATCGACGCAGAAAAACTTCAACGTGCCCAACGTTCAGCAGTTATGCTATTCGGCAGCGACGCATAACCCGACTTTTCCGAAAGGAAGAAATGCACAAGGCAAGTGGGATTTGAATACTACGGCCTCGCAGATTGCTTCGCCGATGGCGCTGTTGCTTCAGGATAACGATGAGCGTAGTTTGAATTTCAACACTCATCTAAGACTCACAGCAGATGTTACGAGCGGACTGAGATTCGGAGTGTTCGGAGCATATTCTTTCAACTCCACCGAGCTGGCACAGTTTCTCCCCACGTGGGTGGCAGCGCAGGGGCAGGCCTATCGTAGCGAGCATAAAAGTGAAGGTTGGCTTATGAATGCAGAGCTGGATTATTCCCATACATGGAGCGTTCATTCGCTTAAGGTTCATTTGCTGGGCGAATATCAGCGTAACCGACAAACGGGCTTTTGGACGCAGGTTAGGGGATTCACAGTAAACGATTTCGGCTACCATAATCTTGGTGCAGGTTCGTTGAGACCGTATGGTGGCACGGGAAGTCGATACGAGGTTCCGTCACTGGCGTCTGTAATGGCTAATGTGAGCTACTGTTTGATGGAACGATATACGGCTACGATTACTACGCGTGCCGACGGGAGCTCAATGATTGGACGACAAAACAGATGGGGAGTTTTTCCGTCAGCATCGCTGGAATGGGATATAAAACGGGAAATTTTCATGCATAACCTACGTTGGCTGTCGATGTTGAAACTGCGTTCTGGCTACGGAATGTCTGGTAACCTGGTGGAATCGGTTCTTACAATTCTCTTCGTCTGGTTGGTCCGAGCGGTATAGTTCCGCTTTCGGGTTCGCCCACGGTGACTATGGGCATAGTGCATAATGCGAATCCTGATTTGAAATGGGAAACAAAGTCGACTTTTAATATCGGGGCCGATATGGGGTTTGTGAATAATCGGGTGGTTCTCACGGCTGAATATTATTACTCCAAAACACGCGATATGCTTTATCTCTACGATGTACCTGTGCCACCCTACACCTACGACAAGCTGCTGGCCAACCTGGGTAGTATGAGCAATAGCGGATTTGAATTGGGAATGGGATTTACGCCTGTTCAAAAGCAGGATGTAGAGCTCAATGTGAATGTAAATCTTTCCTGGCAGCGCAACAAATTGCTCTCGTTGAGCGGCGAGTATAATGGACGGCGAATGTCGGCCCCGTCGATTAAGAGTATCGGGTCGCTGAATGGTGCCGGATTCCATGGCGGAAATAATAATGTGGTATACCAGATTGTGGGCCAACCGCTGGGAGTGTTCTATCTGCCTCATTGCACGGGATTGAAACGGAATCCTGATGGAAGCTATAGCTATGAAATAGAGGATTTGGACAAGAACGGGGAGATTAACCTCGAGGATGGTGGCGATAGACGTATTGCAGGACAGGCAACACCGAAGATGACGCTCGGCTCGAACATTAGTTTCCGCTTCAAGCAATTCGATATCTCAATGCAGATAAATGGGGCGTTTGGGCATAAAATATATAACGGAACCTCATTGAGCTATATGAATATGGCAAGTTTCCCCGACTATAACGTGATGAAAGAGGCGCCGAAGCAAAACATCAAAGATCAAACGGCAACGGATTATTGGCTGGAGAGCGGCGACTATGTGAATTTCGACTATGTCACGGTGGGATGGAATGTTCGCGTGAAATCGAGGTTCATAAATTCGCTCCGGTTCTCGTTGAGCATTAATAATCTGGCTACTATCACTGCCTACAGCGGACTCACGCCAATTGTGAATAGCTACATCGTGGGGTCTACGTTGGGCATCGATGATAAACGATCGTTTCCTGTCTACAGGTCGTATTTGTTGAGTGCAAGCATTCAGTTTTAAACTAAAGGAAAAGAACTTATGAACAAAAAAATATTTCTCATAGCAATGTCGACTCTGGTATTCATGTCGTGTCTTAATGAACAGCCGAAGAATCAGCTGCCCGAAGAGAAAATCTACGACAACGCGCAGAACGTTTATATAAACACCGTTGCGACACTCTATGCCTATTTCGGCGGAACTAATGACAGTCAGGGGCTCCAGGGAACATACCGCGGGGTCTACGACTATAATACTTTCACAACCGATGAAGCCATGCTACCCACAAGAGGCGGCGATTGGTTCGATGGCGGATTCTGGCAATCGCTATATCAACACAAATGGACGCCCCACGATGTCGCGTTAAACAATACCTGGAACTATCTGTTTAAGGTCGTCATGCTCTGTAATTGCTCGCTACGTAATATTGAGGAACATTCCGGGTTGCTCACTGCCGACCAGAAATCTAGTTACGAGGCCGAAGTGCGTGCTGTCAGAGCTATGTTCTATTTCTATCTGGTTGACATGTTCGGGCGCGTACCGGTGATAACTTCCGATAAAGTTCCGGTAAACGAAATTGTGCAAAATAAAAGAAGTGAGGTATTTCGCTTCGCATTCAACGAACTTCAAAAGGTTGCATCGATGCTACCGAATAAATCGAGCAATACGGATGGAACTTACTATGGTCATGTAACTCGCCCTGTTGCGTTTTTCCTCCTGGCTAAGTTAGCTCTCAATGCCGAGGTTTATTCAGACGACGACTGGACTGACGGCATACGACCTAATGGCAGTAATATTTTCTTCACCGTTGGAAGTCACCGACTAAACGCCTGGCAAACAACCATGGCATATTGTGACTCTATAACTGCATCGGGCTATCGGTTGGCATCAAATTATGCCGATAATTTCAAGATACACAATGAAACGTCACCCGAAAACATCCTCACAATCCCTATGGATAAGGTGCTGTATCCTACATTATATAAATATCTCTTCCGCTCTAGACATTATAACCATGGAGCGGCAATAGGATTCGGCGCTGAGAACGGTAGCTGTGCAACAGTGTCGACGGTAGAAACCTTCGCTTACGGAACTGATTCGCTCGATGCACGCTATAATCTCAACTTCTTTAGTGATACTTTGAGAGTTAAAGGTGCTGTGGTGCGGCTGAACAATGGTGATGCGCTAGTCTACAAACCACTAGAGGCGAAACTGGATCTCACCGGCTCAGCCTACGAAAAAACAGCCGGCGCACGTATGAAGAAATACGAGATAGACTTAACAGCCTACAACGACGGTCAGCTCCAGGATAACGACATTGTTCTCTTTCGCTATTCAGATGTCCTTTTGATGAAGTCGGAAGCTAAAATGCGAAACAATACTGATGGTTCTGCCGAGCTCAACATGGTCAGAGCACGCGTTGGTATGCCCGCTCGACAGGCTACGTTCCAAAATATACTCGACGAACGTCTTATGGAGTTGATGTGGGAAGGTTGGCGCAGACAAGACCTAATTCGGTTCGACCTGTTTACCTCTGCATACGACCAACGCACTCCTCTCGAAAACGAATACACTGGCTACACTACCGTTTTCCCAATTCCGGCCAATGCCATCGCGCTAAATCCTCTACTAACTCAGAATCCCGGATATTAAGTAGATGTTCACAATTAATTGTAAGCATCTACTTAACTTTGCTGCAATCAAAAACACAAAACAATGGATTATAAACAGACGGAAATAGAAGGTGTTTGGATCATAGAACCCAAAGTCTTCCATGATGACAGAGGTTATTTCTTTGAGTCCTGGCGACAGGATGATTTCGATGCTCACGTGGGTCATCACGTAAACTTTATTCAGGATAACGAATCGAAGTCAAGCTATGGCGTTCTTCGCGGATTACATTATCAAAAAGGCCAGCATTCGCAAGCAAAACTGGTTAGGGTAATTACTGGTCGAGTGTTAGATGTGGCAGTCGATTTGAGAAAGAGCTCGCCCACTTTCGGGCGTTATGTGATGGTTGAACTCTCGGCCGCAAATAAACGGCAGTTTTTCATTCCGCGCGGATTTGCTCACGGATTTCTCGTGCTATCTCCCGAGGCAGTGTTCACATATAAGGTCGATAATACCTATGTCCCCGAAAGCGAAGCAAGTTTACAATGGAACGACCCGCAAGTGGCAATTGAGTGGCCAATAAATCCCGAAGAAGTGATTCTTTCGGAAAAAGATCTTAAAAAGGCTCTTCCGCTTTCGGAAGCCGAAGTCTTCGAATAACAAAACAATGAGGCAAACAATAATTCTTTTGCTGGCACTTCTGAGTATTGTTGTTGCCTGCAAACGAAGATCAACACAGGAAAGCGAAGACAAGCAAGCCAAGCAGCTGTTGCAAGGACTTTGGACAACTGATGACACCGAAGAACCTGCGATGTTGGTCAAGGGTGACAGCATCTATTATCCCGACTCGGCAAGCATGCCTGTCAGATTCTGGATTTTTCAGGATTCAATTTATATGCAAGGACAGAATCTCAACGGCTATAAGATTCTCAAACAAACAAATGCTTTCTTCAGTTTCAATAATCAGAACGGTGACGAGGTTAACCTCTTCCGAAGTTCAAACAAAGACCTCATGGCATCGTTCGGCTATCATGTTTATGCAATGAACCTATTCGACAAATCGGGTTCAGACACGATTGTGAGCACCGATATGGGGTTCTATGATTGCCAGATCAGAACTTGTACCACGTCAGAAAGAGTGATTAAGTCTACCTACAACGATAATGGCATAGAGGTTGATAACGCCTATCTCGACAATGTTTCTACGCTTACTCTCCGCAGCCGCGACTCGGTGGTCTATAAGCACGATTTCCTAAAACAAGAGTTCTCCAACTATATTCCGCGCGATTTCATCGCACATTGTATCTTGCGCAATCTTGAATTTGACCGAGCCGATCGGAAAGCACTCTTTTTTAATGCAACGATTGGTATTCCCGATGCTTCGTCGGGTTACGTTGTCGAAGTACGAATCACTCCAGACGGCAAGATGTCTAAACGCCTCCGATAACGTCTTCATTTCTATCCTACATATCTGCCCATGCTCTGTCGCTTCTAGTAGAGCTTAGGCAAGATAATGCGAATCCGGTCGATATTCCTATATCCACTCGGAACGAGACGGTTCGCAATTCCAAGCCATGTCACAATTCGAGCGCCAGTCCGCATGTAGTGACAGACATGGGGTCTGTCACTACCGGCCGAGTGGAAGTTTATGTTTACAGGAATGGGAGTATTCGTCGCACAAAAATGGTGTGGATTTTGAGGATAAAATATTTCCTTATTTTCCCTTATATCGGTTGCCTAAAGGGTACGAAAATGGCACGGAGAATCCTCTCGGAATACCCGTGTATATTGGATATACGACGCTCTTCGCGCGTGCGTATGAAAAAGCGAATTAATAGGTCTGGCTTATGTGTCAGCACTTTTTTCGAACCCACCAAATATTCAGACGAAGAAATTACAGAGAAATCGAAATTTCTCCGCGTCGTACAGGGACTATTATAATTAAGGTAGGTAATAAAATTATTGATTTGTTAGGAGTTCTTTCCAATCATTCTTTTTGAATTTGTATTGCGATGGTTGGTCGGTTTGCTTCTTTGTGTACCTGCTTTTGATAGTTTCTTTTTTACCACGTGATTGGGGACGAGATTTATCGTCGGCATAATTGCATCGCACCTTCCGCCCTCGATAATAGGTTCCGTCGAGCGCGCGAGCAACTTTCCGAAGGTCTTGTTTGGGTACTTCAAAATAGGTTTGCTTTGGTAGGATGTCAATGTGTCCAACCTCCTGGCGACCGTGAATATTGCGATTGATAAATTGCATTATTTCGGCAGGATAAAAGCCATCGACCTTGCCGAGGTTAATAAATAGTCGTGCATATCCTTCCTCGGTTTTTCGTTGGTCGCGTTTTGTTTTGTTGTCGGAATCCTTACGGCGAGAAGAGGAGGGCTTTTCGATTTGTGGTGCATTCTTGTAGTACTGTAGAAATCGTCCGAATGTTGTGGTAACGATTTTCTTTATTATGTCCTCTTTGTCAATATATTCGAACTGGCGTTTAATGTCGGCCATATATGGTTTGATTTGCTGTTCATCAACATCAGTTTTGAGGATATTGTCCATCGTTTTGAAGAGTTGTTTTTTACAGATATCTTCGGGACTGGGCAGAGTTCCGTCGATAAATTCTTTTCCTATTTCACGTTGTATGTTCTTGACTTTCGATTTCTCTCGTGTGTGGATTATTGAAATAGATGTTCCTTTTTTGCCAGCGCGACCGGTTCGACCAGAGCGATGAGTGTAGTTCTCAATATCGTCGGGAAGACCGTAGTTTATTACGTGTGTAAGGTCGTCAACATCCAGTCCACGTGCTGCCACGTCGGTAGCCACTAGCAGTTGTGTGAGATGCGAGCGGAACTTTTGCATAGTTAAGTCGCGTTGAGGTTGTGACAGATCGCCATGTAGCGATTCTGCGTTATATCCGTCTTTGATAAGCTTGTCGGCAATCTCTTGTGTTTCGATTTTAGTTCGGCAAAAAATAATGGCGTATATCTTAGGATAGAAGTCGACAAGCCGTTTCAGGGCGAGATATTTATCTTTCGCATTGACGCAATAGTATATGTGATTCACGTGCTCGGCTCCCTCGTTTCTGGAGCCCACTACGATTTGCTTGTAGTTGTTGAGATATCCCTTTGCCACCCGCTCTACCTCTCGACTCATTGTAGCCGAGAAGAGCAACGTATTACGGTTATCTGGCACTCCGGTTAGAATTTCGGTTATGCTTTCCTGGAATCCCATGTTGAGCATTTCGTCGGCCTCGTCGAGCACAACGTTGGTCACGTCTTGCAATTTGGCTTTTCCGCGGTGCATCAAGTCGATGAGCCGCCCGGGCGTTGCAACTATTATTTGTGCCCCGTGTCTGAGCTGTTTTATTTGTGTCTCAATGGATGCTCCGCCATAAACAGCGGCGATATGGAGATGCGGAATATATTTTCCAAATTCGCTCAGGTCGTCAGCAATCTGTAGGCAAAGTTCGCGAGTTGGACTAAGTACCACGGCCTGTGTCGTTCTGCTATCGGTGTCAATTCTCTGTAGTAATGGAATTCCGAAGGCTGCTGTTTTTCCAGTTCCGGTTTGTGCCAGTGCGATGATGTCGTTTTTATTTCCAAGCAGATAAGGAATCACTTCCTCCTGAACGGGCATAGGCTGTTCGAATCCCAATTCGCTGATGGCGCGAAGAATATTTTCGTTCACGCCAAGTTCTTCAAATGTTTTCAATTCTTTGCTTTTTAAATTATTCTTGATTTGCGAAGAGGAATAACGCCCGTCGAAACTAACCCACTTGAAAACTCTAGACGAGGCATACTCTCTTTCATGGTTGGCAAAGGTACGGCGCAAGATACCACTAACTCGCAAGTACCAATATTTTTATTGTGTAGAAGAGTTGAAGAATTCACGTTATATCTGTTTATAGAATGATATCAATCTTATTATTCCCAGAATTATCATTCAAGGAGTATCTTACTTTGAGAACGGCATATAGAGCCCATGTTGTTTTTAGTATTTTTGCCTGCACTTTTAGACATTAAATGGAAGGAACATCTTAGAAATGGAAGTTAAAATTGAAGAAAGCTGGCGAGGACAGCTTGCAGACGAGTTCGGTAAGCCTTATTTCAGTGAACTGGCAGAAGCAGTTAGACGAGAATATGGGCAGTTTGTTTGCTATCCACCGGGAAGATTAATTTTTAATGCGTTCAATCTTTGTGCGTTTGAGGATGTGAAGGTGGTTATCATAGGGCAAGACCCTTATCATGAGCCGGGGCAGGCCATGGGACTGAGTTTCTCGGTACCCGATACAATTGCCATCCCGCCATCGTTGGTGAATATTTATAAAGAGATTGCAGCCGATTTGGGAACAGTGACGCCTCAATCTGGTAATCTAAGTCGTTGGGCTAAGCAGGGAGTATTGTTGCTCAACGCCACACTTACGGTGAGGGCACATGTGGCAAACAGTCATCAGCATTTGGGTTGGGGGCGATTCACCGATGCGGTGATTAGTGCTTTGAGTACAGGTCGGGAGAATTTGGTATTTATGCTTTGGGGCGGATTTGCGCGTTCAAAGAAGAGTCTCATCGACCAAGGCAAACATCTGGTATTAGAGTCGGTACATCCGTCACCGTTGTCGGCTAACCGTGGCGGTTGGTTTGGGAACCGGCATTTTTCGCGTTGCAACGAATATTTGTTGCAACACGGCCAGAGACAAATTGAGTGGTAAGACATCTTCGGTGAGGGAGATTATTTGTCGAACAGGGAGTCGATATCGGATTGGGACATAATGGAGATTATTTTTTGTCCGTCGGGCGTGTAATTCACATTTTCGCATGCGAACAGGGAGTTCACTATATTCTCCATTTCCTGGTTTCCGAGTACTTGACCGTATGGGATTGCGGCATTGCGAGCCAAACTTAGAGCGAGGGTGTGGTCGATATCGGTTCGGGTGTTTGAAGTGATTTCGTTCACAGATGCAAGCATTTCGGCAAGCAGATTGGCAATGTTAAGGCCTTCAAGACCGGAAGGAATTCCATTTACGGCATATGAGCCGTCACCGATGTCGGTTAGCTCAAAGCCCATTTCGTTAAGTTCAGGCAGAATTGTTTCGGCGAATTGGTTGGTTTTGGTAGGGAGTTGTATTATTTCAGGGAAGAGAAGTTTTTGTGTGTTACGTTTCTTGGTTTCGATTTGCCGCATGTAGTCTTCGTATAGTATTCTGATGTGTGCCTGGTGTTGGTCAATTATCATGAGACCGGATTTTACGGCTGTCATGATATATTTTCCTTTGTATTGATAGTGCGCAGGCGATTTTTCTTCAATTATACTGTTTTCTTGTTCGTTGTTTTCGAAGAGCGTTTGGTTCTTCGGCCGTAATTTGGGAGTAGATTGTTTCCCAATTGTCGAGATTACGTTTGTGCGGTGTTTCGCGGAATGGGTTATAATCTGGATTGAGATTTATTTTCGGTGCGGAGGTATGCGTGTCGGGGTTGAAGATGGGGATATCCGGTCGGCCCTCGTTATTGAAGTCGATTGCGGGAACGTCGTTGAATCGTCCCACGGCTTCTTTTACTGCTGCCATTAGGATTTGCCACACGGCTTGTTCGCTTTCGAATTTTATTTCGGTTTTGGTTGGGTGGATATTTACGTCGATTGTTTCGGCAGGTACTTCAAAGTAGATGAAATAGGGTACTTGTTCGCCTGGCGGTATGAGTCGTTCGAAGGCTACTTGTATGGCGCGGTTAAAGTAGGGGTGTTTCATGTATCGGCCGTTGACGAAGAAATATTGCAGTGCTCCTTTTTTCCGTGCTGAGTCGGGTTTACCTACGAATCCGTGCAGATTGCAGAGGGTTGTCTCGACGTTTACGGGAAGGAGTCCTTGGCTTAGTCGTTTGCCGAAGATGTCGACAATTCGCTGTTTGTAGCCGGATGGTTTTAGATTGTAAAGTTCGGTGTTGTTGCTGTGGAGGGTGAAGGCGATGTTTGGATATACGAGGGCTATGCGTTCGAAGGCTGTGATTATGTTGTTTAACTCTGTGGAGTTCGATTTGAGGAATTTGCGTCTGGCTGGTACGTTGAAGAATAGGTTTTCGACTAGGAAGTTGCTTCCTGCCGGACAGGAGCATGGTTCTTGTGATAGGATTTTACTGCCGGCGATGGAGAGCGATGTTCCCAGTTGGTCGGCCTCGCGTCGTGTTCGGAGTTCCACCTGTGCTACGGCGGCTATTGAGGCTAGTGCTTCGCCGCGGAATCCCATGGTTTGGAGCGTGAACAGGTCGGCCGCATCTCGAATTTTTGAGGTTGCGTGTCGTTCGAATGCCATTAGGCGTCGGTGGCTGTCATTCCCGAGCCATTGTCGAGTACTTGTACGGAGGTTCGTCCGGCGTCCACAACGGCAATGTTTATGGTCGTGGCTCGTGCGTCGATGGCGTTTTCAACGAGTTCTTTTATGATGGATGCTGGCCGTTGAATTACTTCGCCGGCTGCGATTTGATTGGCCACGTTGTCGGGCAGGAGTTGAATTATGTCGCTCATGTAAATTTTATTTCTGAAAATCTGTAGACTTCTATTTCGTTGCCCGGAGGCTATTTTATGAGGTTCGGAAAATGGCTGGAACGCCTTGTTTCCGGGCGATTCCCATTTCTCTTGAAAATGCATGCGTATGCTCCTGAATTTCTTCCCGTATGCACGTAAATTTCTATACGTATCCCCATAAATTTCTTCCCGTATAGAAATTTATGGGGATACGTATAGAAATTTACGTGCATACGTATGTAATTTCCAGAGCATGCGGATGGCGTTGTGTTTCTGCTTTGAGCTTTATCATTATTTTGCTCCTCCTTAGGTTAAGCTGCCGAGCAGGAGTAGGAAAAATAGTAGTATGATTACTATTAAACCTATCGATTGCCACGTACGATTGTCTGGGCGATTGCTACGGCGCGAACGGAAGGCTTCGTGAATTGATTGGCGGCTGGATTGATGGGAGGCGTCGGCGTGCTTGAGCTTTTCGATGCGCTCTTTGCGCTCGTCGACGTACTGATAGATGTGATTGAATCGCCGCGGTTTGGGCTGGTTGAAGAATCCCATGAATTTTATTTTCCGATTATGTTTTGCCGGGGTGGGGTGGCAATGGCTCGCTTGCGAATTTCGTTTGCATTTTCGCGGCTCACCTTTCTATATATGTCGAACTTGTCGAGCGGGCGGATTAGGGGATACCATTGGAAGTTGGGCAGTTTGAGGCGGTCGGGGGGAATCTGTGTCATGGGGTATACCACTCCGTCGGCTTTGGGCATCCATATTTTTTGGAGCTTCCGGAGTTCGGACATATATATGCGCATGGTGTCGGTTTCGGTGTAGTTCATTGCGATGAGCGACCCGTCTTTGTCGTCGGCCCGATAGTAAACCACGAGAACATTGCCTATCGCGTCGGCTCGTCGAACGTTACCATCGATAAAATCGGCAGTCATTCTGTTAGATGAAATCTGATTGAACCTGTCGTTCTCATTGAGTTCTTCCACCGAAAGGGCGTTGCCAAAAACATAGGCTTTCTTTATTGTAGAGTCGTTCATGTAGGCTTTGATAGAATCTCCCAGTAGCTGCCGGCGCCCGCTCCAAACAATCGGGTCTTCGTACATCGTTATGCATGAATCGCGAGAGTTGATGACGAGAAATCCGCAGACGGCCTGCACGTCTGTCCGGAAAGCGCGTACATTATGAACTCCGTAGATTTCGCGGTACATCTGTGGGGTGTTGAAGTGGAAGGTTTTCATGCTGATGGTGTCGGCATGCATAAAAAGTGTGTCGCCGCGCGAGAAATCCTTAACCGTCGGTCCGGGATTTCCTCCGTAGGCAATGGCAACCGTGTCGGTGTAGTGAACATAATCGCCGCGAAAGGCGTGTTTGCGCTTATAATCTATGAAATCCACATCGCCTTCGCCGTGGGCTTCATGATTGTTGCTATAGGTGAGGTCGCGACCGGTGATGGTTCGTTGCTTTAAGTTGTCCACAATCTTTACGTTGCCATGCCCTTCACTGTGACCTGTTTTGGCGTTGTAGACAACGTTGTCGCCTGTGATGATTCGCTTCCGGAGATTGTCTACTATTCGCATATTACCGTGTCCTTCGGTGTATCCTGTTTTAGCGTTGTAAACAACGTCGTCGCCGGTGATGGTTCGCCGATTTACCTTGTCTACAATCTTGACATTGCCGTGTCCTTCGGCATCGCCGGTGGTGCTGTTGTAGCTTATATTTTCGCCCTCCACATCGCGTTGAGGCGAGGTTATGGTTGAATGCCCGAAGAGCTCCATTTGGTCGGTTTTGCTGTTGTATGTTCCATTGTTTGTGTGGACTATTTCGCCTTTTGCTGTTCTGATGACAGATTTTCCGATGACGTTCATCACTCCTGTTTCGGTGTTTCCTCGTGCTGAAGGTGTGTTTATTCGATATTTCGGACTGCGGATAACTACATCGCCGTAGAAGTTTGCGTCGTGTGTTTTGGTGTTGTAATCTCCGCGGTCGGCTACGACGGTACTGGGACCATAAACTAGCGTGCCTCGTCCGCCGAAATAGGTTGCAATGTTCGAAACCATATCGTAATCGAGGCTATCGCATCTTAGCGAACGCCCCGGTTCGCGGAAGAAAACATTCTTTCTGGCGTGCATCTGCTGCATCATCCCGTCATAATGTGCCCGTTCGCATGTTAGGCGCATTCCGTCGGAGCGTCGTAGGTCGACATGCCCGAAGACCTTGAACCAATTTTGCTTGTCGTTGAGATAGGCGCTGTCGCAAAGCAAAATCATATCCTTATAGCGAAACTTTACTCTCCCCGTAGCAATCTGCACGTCGGGCATCACGAACTGGTCATAGCGCAGTTTGTCGGCGTGGTCGATAAACACCTTCTCGCCTTTGGACGCTGGTTTTGTCTGTGCCTCGATTGTGATAGGGAGGCCTAAGCCAAACAGGCATAGAATCCAAATAATAAGGATTCTATGCCCGCAAAAGGATATGCTCTTGTTGTTTGAATTCATCTAACCCAACCTTCGTATTCAAACTTGCAGTCTGTTCTGTAGCGAGGATTTATACGCACGTAAGTGTCTTTGACCTTTTTCTCTACCCAGTCGTGAATAATTTTCTGCCGACGCTGGGCTATAACTATGTTTTTCATTTCCTGAAAGTCTTCGGTGATGGTGGCGCGATGCTCGGGCGTTCTACTTTTTAGTTTAACTATGGCGCATAGCGTTTTGCCTTTGTCGTTAACCATCTGGAACGAACGAGAAACTTCGCCCACCTTTAGCGTGTCTACAATTCGCGCGACCTCGGTTGGCAGATCTTTCATTTTGAAGCGTGAAGTGCGTTCGCTTGCCGAGGAGTTAACCATTAAACCGTTGTTATTGCGAGTGTCTTTATCGTCGGAAACATAGGCGGCTGCAACATCAAACGAATATTTGTCGGCTCTTATTTCGTCTGCAATAGAGTCGAGTCTTTGCTTTGCTTCGTCAATAGCCGATTGTGAAATGCGAGGCTTTATTAATATGTGGCGGCAGTTTATTTTATCGCCACGGCGGTCGATAAACTGAATTATGTGATAACCGAACTCGCTCTCTACAACCTTCGATAATTTTTTCGGGTCGGTGAGATTGAAAGCAGCTGCGGCAAATGCCGGATCGAGCATCCCACGCCCCATATAACCCAGTTCGCCTCCCTGACGCGCCGAGCCAGTGTCCTCGGAATATAGCCGAGCCAGTGTTTGGAAAGAAGTTTCGCCTTTATTGACCCGTTCGGTGTAGTCACGCAACTGATTCTTTATGCGGTTCACCTCGTCCGGAGATATCTTTGGCATCTGCGTTATTATTTGCACCTCGACAGTTGTGGGAATGAGTGGAATACTGTCTGCCGGGAGATTCTTGAAATATTCGCGCACTTCAGCCGGCGAAATCTTTACGTCGCCGATGAGGGACTCTTGCATCTTCTGAACAAGTTGCATGTTCTTTATATCGTCGTGCAAGTCTTGACGAATTTGTGAAAGCGTTTTGTGCTGATATTCCTCGAGCTTTTCTTTCGAACCGATTTGTGGCAGTGCAATCCAATAGTTTATTCGTTGGTCGATTTGCTGCGATATTTCGGACTCCGATACCTTGATACTATCGAGCGCGGCCTGATGTAGGAAGAGTTTCTGCACGGCCAGCTGCTCCAATATCGAACAGAGAGGGTCGCTCTTCCACTTTACACCCTCAGCCTCGGCTTGCAGTTTCATCACTTCGACGTCCGACTTTAATATCGGTTCATCACCGACAACCCAAATCACCTCGTCAACAACATTGTTGGATTCAATCGAATCGGATATTGATATCACTGGCTTTTCGGTTGAATCAGCGGGCACTATCGCTCCGTTCGAGATGTAGGCCCCAGCTCGCAAACCCAACACAGAAAGAGCCGCGCAAGCCAGCAGAAGAGCCGATTTCTGTTTTCTTATTCTCATGATTAGTGTTTGTTTACGGTCAGCAGAACGTCACGATTCACAACAACCTTATATTTTCTGCGAAGTTCGCCCAGCCAAGCTCTTTCCAGTTCTTCCTGATAATCGGAAACAACCTGTCCGCGTACGTCGTCCATCACTTCAGGCGCTTTTATTTTTTTTCCATAGACGGCGTCGAAAGGATAATTCTTCACGGGTGACAGGACTGTATCTTTCTTGAAGATTTCTTTATCTACGAGTGCATTATCGCCTTTCTTAAAAATACCTTTCTCGACTCTGATACGTATTACGCTGTCGTTGTTGAATGCTTTGCGCAACTTTTCTCCCCATTGGGCGAACGGCGTTTTGGCAATGCAATCTCTAACGGCTTTTATGTCGGCCTTGTTCTTCGTGTGATAAGCGATACCCTTGAATCGTGGTTCCTCCCATTTGTAGTCTTTCTTATGCTTCTTGAAATAGGCTTCCAATCCAGCCTCATCTTTAGCTGCCTTCTCCCAAACAGTGCGATTACTGATTTCGAAGAGAAGAAGTCCGTCGTGATATTCCTTTACCAGATTCTTTAAATCAGAGTCCTTAGCTTCCATCTCGGCCAATCGCTTGTCGAGAATCTGTTCGGGCGTCACTCCGGTGCCAGCGAGCTTAGCCAGTGTGTCGAGCTTTTGATTGATGATTTGCTCTTTCACTCCTCGTGCCTCTATGAAGCGGATGATATCGTTCCGAACCGAATCATAAGGATAGAAGTTCTGCTTGCTAATCATTTTGATTATGTGGTAGCCGAATGGCGATAGCACAGGCTGACTAATCTCTCCGGGTTTCAGGGCCAGTAATGCGCGTTCGAACTCCGGCACAGTTTGTCCTTTTGTAATTAGCGGAAGTTCTCCACCGTTCATCGCAGAACCCTTATCGGTAGAAAAAATCCTTGCAAGTGCAGCAAAGTTGCCGCCTTTGTTGAGAACGTTATAGATAGAATCGGCCCGATTCTTAATAGTTGTCTGTTCGGCATTGTCAGCCTTTTGCTCGAGCCCCAGTAGGATATGTGCACATTTAATCATACCGCCACTACCGTCTATTCGTTCTTGCGTTTCGCGATAAATCTTCCGAGCCTCGTTTTCAACATCTTCATTGGTTATGAACGACGGACGAATTTGCTGGTCGCGATAGCTCATGAACTCCGACTTGAACGACTGGAGTGTGTCCAACCGAGCATCGAGTGCGGCCTGCACCTTGAGTTTATAATTGATGAACAGGTCGACATATTCGTCAATCGACTTCCGGTCGATAACCCCGTCGGTGTTATTCTTGTTATAGGAATATTCGAATTCCGAACGGCTTACCGGCTGACCGTTTATAGTCATTATTGTCGGGTCGTTCTGTGCGCAGGCCATCGTGCCGCAAAGCAGAAGGGCTGATAATAATACTTTGGTTCTCATGTTTGTATTTGTTTTTATTCTGATCTCGAATAGTTAGGTGCTTCGCTTGTGATAGAGATGTCGTGCGGATGACTTTCCAACACACCGGCATTTGTTATGCGAGTGAACTTGGCGTTATGCAACCCTGCAATTGAAGATGCGCCACAATAGCCCATTCCCGAGCGCAAACCGCCTACGAGTTGATAAATAACCTCCTGAACCGTTCCTTTATAAGGAACTCTACCGGCTATTCCTTCCGGTACAAGTTTCTTCACGTCGCAAACATCGCCTTGGAAATAGCGGTCGCGCGAACCGTTTTTCTGTTCCATCGCTTCGAGCGAACCCATGCCGCGGTAGCTTTTGAACTTACGACCATTGAAGATTATCGTGTCGCCAGGCGATTCTTCTGTCCCGGCAACCAGTGAGCCAATCATAACACTACTTCCGCCGGCTGCCAGAGCTTTCACCACGTCGCCCGAATAGCGCAATCCACCATCAGCAATAAGTGGCACGTCGGTTTCTTTCAAGGCCGAATAAACGTCATAGACTGCGCTCAACTGCGGAACGCCAACGCCGGCCACCACGCGGGTTGTGCAGATAGACCCCGGCCCGATTCCTACCTTCACAGCGTCGGCTCCATGTTCAACGAGGAATTTTGCGGCTTCGGCTGTTGCGATATTCCCCACAACTACGTCTAAATTCGGGAAGGCCGCCTTTACATCATGTAGCTTGCCAATGACCCCTTTAGAATGACCGTGAGCCGTGTCGATTACGATTGCATCTACACCGGCTTCAACCAGTGCCTGGGCGCGTTCCATCGTGTCTACCGTGACGCCTACGCCGGCCGCAACGCGTAACCGACCTTTGCTATCCTTACAGGCCATAGGTTTATCCTTGGCCTTAGTTATGTCTTTGTAGGTTATCAGTCCCACAAGTCGATTGTGTTTATCGACAACGGGAAGCTTCTCGATTTTATTTTCTTGCAGTATCTGTGCCGCAGCTGTGAGGTCGGTTTGTTGGTCGGTGGTCACAAGGTTATCTTTCGTCATCACCTCGTCGATGGTCTTGTCTAGTCTACGTTCGAACCGCAAATCGCGGTTGGTTACAATTCCTACAAGATGATTATCCGAATCGACCACCGGGATACCGCCTATGTGATATTCCGACATTATTTTCAGAGCATCTCTCACCGTAAGTCCTTGCCTGATGGTTACCGGGTCGTAAATCATTCCGTTCTCGGCCCGTTTTACGATAGCTACCTGTCGGGCCTGCTCGTCAATGCCCATATTTTTATGAATTACGCCTATGCCTCCTTCGCGTGCGATGGCAATGGCCATCGAGCTTTCGGTTACGGTATCCATAGCGGCCGTAACGAATGGGATATTAAGGTCGATATTGCGTGAAAACCTGGTTTTCAACTCCACCTCTTTGGGCAGTACTTCAGAATAAGCTGGGATTAGGAGGACGTCGTCATAAGTCAGGCCGTCCAAAGTGATTTTATCTGCAACAAATGAAGACATAAAATGTATTTTGGAAATTTATTGCGTGCAAAAATACAGATTATTATTCACTTAACTCATCCATTCCTCCGAGTTAGGCTCTTATTTAACGCTGGGTTGAACGAGGGGTATGCAACTCACAGTGTTATCTCGAAAGAGGATGATGCCGGGACTAAGCCTATCTAGTCCTACTTTAGAGCTCTTCTAGTCCTAGTTCAGAGCTCATCTAGTCCTAGTTCAGATCAGGGAGGAGTATACTTGCATATGCTCGTCGGCGCATTTTTGCCAGGAGAACAACGGAAGACGCAGGGCTGCACGGGTGATGAGAGATTGGCGAAGGGTGGGCGATTCGATAACGGAAAGAATCTTCGAGGTCATATCTCGGCGACGAGGGGTTGAAATATAGACCAGCGTCGCCGGCTATCTCCGGGAAACAACTGGCGTCGGAGAGCAGTACGGGGCAGCCGCAGTTCCACGCTTCGAGGATGGGCATGCCGAATCCTTCGTAGAAACTGGGGAATACAAAGGCCAGAGCGTCGCGATAGAGGCGTTCCATCGTGGGCTCATCGGCCATGACGGATTGGATATTGCCGGCGATGCCGAGTTTGTGGTGCAGAGCCTGTTCTTGTTCGGAGAAGTGGGCTGCTGTACAAACAATCTGCAGTTCGGGATGGCGGGCAACTACCATGGAGCAGGCGCGAACGAAGTTTTCGTAGTTCTTGAACTTGGAGCGGCGGCCAACGTAGAGGATATAGGGTGATTGGATGATTCGTTCTTTCGGCAGTCGGGAGAGGTCGGTGCGTTCGATTCCGTGATATATCACATGAACCTTCGACTCGTCGATTGGAAACAGCCTAAGCAGGTCGGCGCGTGTATTTTTACTTACTGTTATGATGGCGTCGGCGCGATTGAGCGATACTCTTTGCCGCTCTACAATCTCGGGATGCGGGTCGATAGTCGAGAGATTCGAGTCGTGATATGTTGTCACCATCGGTCGGTTACCGAGGGCATTGAGACAGTATGTTCCGAAGTTGGTTTGATGGAATACGTCGAATTGTCCGCGTCCGATTTTCCAATTGGTGTAAGGACGGTTGAGACGTTCCTGCAATACGTTTTGTCCGCGGAAATGTTTCTTGCAAGTGGGCGACAGTAGCTGCTTATCTCGAACATACTCGTTGCTCGAAAAGCGTGCAGTACAATCCCAAGTTCCTCGAGGAAGATTGTCCATTAGCATGGCGAAATATTTCGACGCACCACCGTAAATGAGACTGAAAATCTGATGATCGAAGAGTATTTTCATGATATTTCTGCGTTATGTCTTACTTCCGAAGGGCTATTTATGACGTCCGCAAAGTTATGCCCTTTTCCCTAATTGCAGAAGAATGGATAACTTTGCAGCAGTCAGATTTACAACCTCATGAGCCAACTCACACACTTGCAACCTTCGCTTGTTTTTGTTCTTTATAATCCCTCTCCAGCCGAGCTAGAGCATCTTGTTATGATAGCATCTCGATTCAAGGGTGCTATTGCCGACAATTCGGCCGAACCATCGTTCTGCACGTCCATGGTAGGTCGGATGCGTTATGTTTCGATGAACGGAAACAAGGGTATTGCCGCTGCTCAAAATGCAGCTTTAAAGATGGTTTTGGAAGATTCTGAAGTGCAACATGTGGTGTTTTTCGACCAGGACAGTGTTTTCGCCGACACCTATCCCGAACAGATGGTTGGCGAATTCGAACTCGTCCGTAAGACCTATCCCAATCTGGGCGCACTCGGCGCAACGATTGTCGATAAGGAGAACGGTAAGGTCTATCGGTCGGTTATCCACAAGGAACGCCGTGGCGAGGGCAGTTTCGTTTTCAATAATGAGGTTATCGCGTCGGGCACTTGCATTTCGCGCGAAGCTATCGAGACCGTCGGGATGTTCGACGAGCAACTCTTCATTGACTTTGTGGATTGCGAATGGTGTTTCCGAGCCCTATCCAAGGGATTCGTGTGCGGAACTACAACCGCCCTACAGCTGCAACACAAGGTTGGACAGCGGATGCTCAACATCTTCGGACACATTGTTATCATCTCGGCTCCTAAGAGATATTTCTATCAATATCGCAACCTCCTCTTACTTATATCTCGCGCCTATGTTCCGCTTTCGTTCAAAGTAAACAAAGGCGTGAAATTCTTTTTGCGACTCATTTATTTCCCGTTCATCAAAGGCGGAATCGCGCGCTGGCTCTACATGTGGCGCGGAATGTTTGCCGCTATTACAACAAAAGGCAAAAGATGATTTCCGTTTGTATTGCGACCTTTAACGGGGCCAGATTCATTACCGAACAAATTGAATCAATTCTACCGCAACTCGGCTCTGAAGACGAGATTATCGTGTCGGACGACGGTTCGACCGACGCCACCCTATCCATCCTCAGTAACCTCGATGTTCCACAGCTGCGAATTGTTCAAAACCTCGGTAAGCACGGCTATACGCCCAACTTCGAGAACGCCCTATGCGAAGCCCGGGGAGAATATATTTTTCTGTGCGACCAGGACGACATTTGGCAACCCAACAAGGTTGAAACCTGCATGCAGTATTTGAGAGATTATTCTATGGTTGTGTCCGACGCCCGAATCGTTTCGGCCGACGGCACCCCTGTCTCCCCATCGTTTTTCGAAGTCCGCCACACTCGCCACGGCTTTATTAACCAACTTCTTCGGTTCAGCTATCTAGGCTGCTGCCTTGCTTTCAGACGTGAAGTTCTTCGTCGTGCCCTACCATTCCCATCCAATCACCGCTATTGCACACACGACAACTGGCTTACCCTCATTGCTCTCGCTTTCCATACGGTTAAAATCATCGACCGTCCGCTTCTCGCCTATCGTCGTCACGACAACAATGCTTCCACCGGCGGAGCCAAGCAGCACACATCTCTCAGCTTCAAGATAGCTTACCGCGCCTATCTTGTTAGGCATCTCATCTGCAGAATATAGTATTGTAGTTCTGGAATTATAAATTCCGATACTATAAATTTATTTTTATAATCAGCATTGACAATGCTGGTACTACTATTTTATTTTAATCTTACGCATTGTCAATGCCTTAACTTATATTTTATTTTTAGCTGGCGCATTAATAATGCCTTAACTATATTTTTATTTTTAATATCCGCATTGATAAGTTCTTAACTTATATTTTATTTTTAGCTCTCGCATTAATAATGCTGCTATATATATTTTATTTTAAGTATAAGCATTGATAATGCTCTGATTCCAATTATATTTTAAATACCCGCATTAATAATGCCGCTATACATATTTTATTTTAAGTATGAGCATTGATAATGCCCTGATTCCAATTATATTTTAAATACCCGCATTGATAATGCCGATATTATAATTTTATTTTAAACCGCAGCATTGATAATTCCATAGATAATAGTCTATATAGGACTCGCGTATAAATTGAACTCACGTTTGTTTTAGTAATTTTGCGGCATGATGTTACAGAAGATTTTAGCAACATTTCTCTCGTTTTTTATAGCCCTGATTTTGTTAGGATGCACCGGTAAGAAATCGTCCAAAAAACTTACTGTTCCGGTGGGACAAGCGGTGGCCGACACCCTCGTGAAGCTCGACGACACAACGGCGTGCCACGTCCATGTGGAATTTGCTTATCTGAAAGGTGAGAAATATGGTACGGTTAATGATTCGCTGTTGAGGATGGGACTGCTCCAGCCCGATTATTTCTCGATTAGCAATGAACGACTTGTACCTGAAAAGGCCGTCCGAGAATTTGTACGCAGATATATCGCTGAATATCGAGATATGGCGCGGCTCATCCGCGAAACCGAGAAAGGATTGAGTAAACTGAATTGGAATCTTGATATACATACGCAATTCATACCTGGAAAAGGTAATGGGATTGTATGTTTGTCGTCCATTAGACTCGAGAATTCCGGTGTGGGACCTTTAACGTATGTAATCGCGCGGAACTTCGACCCCGAAACCGGAAAGCTCATAACACTGCAGAATGAGTTCGGGAACGATTACAAGAAGCGGCTGGGGGAAAAGATAGCCGAAAAACTCGAGGATATGGATGCTACGACAGCATTTGGCGGTGTTAAGGCCTATCCTACGGAGAACTTTATCCTCACCGACGATTCGCTCACCTTTATATATACGCCCGGAGAACTCGACTCAAAGGAGCGACGAATAACAATTGAATATTGATATGATAGACTTGATAACGAAATATTTTCCTGAAATAAATGAGCGGCAAAAGGAACAGTTCAATGCGCTCGACAGTCTCTACAGGGATTGGAACGCGAAGATTAACGTGATTTCGCGGAAGGACATCGATAATCTCTACGAACATCATGTACTGCATTCGCTAGCAATTGCAAAGATGATTCGTTTCAGAGAGGGGACAAATGTGCTCGATTTCGGTACGGGCGGCGGTTTCCCGGGTATTCCGTTGGCAATTATGTTTCCGGAGGCGAATTTCAAACTGATAGATGGGACAGGCAAGAAAATCCTCGTGACCGAAAAGGTTGCCGAGGCTATCGGATTGGAGAATGTCATGGCGGCACAGATGCGTGGCGAAGACGAACGGGGAAAATTCGACTTCGTCGTCTCACGGGCAGTTATGCCTTTGCCTGACCTGATGAAAATCGTAAGGAAGAATATCGCTCCCGACCAACATAACTCTCTTCCCAATGGACTCTTGGTTCTGAAAGGAGGCAATGTTCAGGAGGAAGTTAAACCCTTCCGCCGAATCGCACAAACAGAGGCAGTGAAGCAGTGGTTCGAGGAACTGTGGTTCGACGAGAAATATATTATTTACATACCAATAGGCTAGGAAGATAATGATTAAGATAGAACGATTTGTGTGCAATATGCTCGAGGAGAATTGTTACGTGGTTCATGATGAAACACAGGAATGCGTAATTATTGATTGTGGAGCCTATTACGAAGAAGACCGAAAAGCAATCGTGAATTTCATTGCGAATAACAATCTTAAGCCGGTTAGACTTCTCTCTACACACGGGCATCTGGACCATAATTTCGGCAATGGTACCATCTTTAAGGCCTATGGACTCAAAGCCGAGGCATCTGAAAAAGACTGTGTACTTATGGAAAATCTGGACAAACAGGCAACCGAGATGTTCGGGATCGAACTTAATAGCGAACTCCCGCCGCTGGGAGATTATCTTAATTTGGAAGAACCTGTCAAGTTCGGAAATCACCAATTCGAAGTCATCGAAACACCAGGGCACACTGGCGGATCGGTTACATTCTATTGTCGGGAGGAGAATATTGCCTTCACCGGCGATACTCTTTTTAAAGGAAGTATCGGACGTACTGATTTCCCAGGCGGAAGTATGTTTCAAATTATCGGTAGCCTGCGGAAACTTTCACAATTGCCCGACCAAACCGGGATATATCCCGGTCATGGACCGAAAACTACAATTGGATTCGAACTGTCGCATAATCCCTATATGGACAGATGAACCATCTCAACCCGCAAATCTCCAAAATAATCCTCGGCATAGACCCCGGAACAAACGTCATGGGCTATGGCGTGCTGCGAGTAACCGGCAATAAGGCCGAACTCGTGGTAATGGGGGTTATTGATATGCGTAAGGAACGAGACTCCTACTTGCGCCTCGGAAAAATATTCGACCGCGTAACGGGAATAATCAAAGAATATCTTCCAGACGAAATGGCTATCGAAGCGCCCTTTTTCGGAAAAAATGTTCAATCAATGCTCAAACTCGGACGAGCACAGGGAGTTGCCATCGCCGCGGCAATTCAGCGCGATGTACCCATTCACGAGTATGCTCCGCTGAAAGTGAAAATGGCGATAACCGGAAATGGTTCGGCCTCGAAAGAACAGGTGGCTGATATGCTCCAGCGACTCCTCAAACTCAAAGATACTCAAATGCCACACTTCATGGACGCAACCGACGCGCTCGGCGTAGCCTACTGCCACTATCTGCAAATGGGACGCCCTGAATCGTCTGACAAGCACTTCTCCTCATGGAAAGATTTCGCAATGAAGAACAAATCGAGAATCAGTGAATAATCCCCGTAGCCGAACTTTTACATTCTTCTCTACCAATCGTAATCAAGTCTAAATCGCAACTGAATATTTTCTCCTACTGTACCTAAATACTTAAAAAACGTAGCCTAATATTTGTCGGAAAAATAGACAATACCCTAAAATTACCTGCACCACCTTCCCAAATCCGCCATATAAGAATCAATGCCTCTGTATTTATCAAAACCTTAAAAAGGGCTGTACACAGTTTTCTTATACAATACCGTTGTAAATTTTTCTCGCAGGCCAATAGAACCCAATCGGCTCTCTACATACAATAAGAATCTCTTTTTTGTGATCTTCTCTGCAATTAATTTATCCTTAAATAGTTCGTCCATATTCCCCACATACAAATACTTCCAAAAATTTCGATGGCCCGCAAACCGCACAAAAATAAAAAAATCAGGTGTGCCCGCACACATCGATACTTTGACAAAAAAAATACGATAAGGTCTTGGAGGTTAACTTCGATTACTTTATCTTTGCATTCGTTATCCTGAAAACAATCTTTTTACCTTAAGAAGAACTAATACCTATTGAAGATTTAAAGCGATCGCCTGTGAAGGCCGTCGCTTTTTTCATGTCATTTTCCAATATACTTCTACCCGATGCAATAGGCCAAGGGGATTTCTGAAAAACAATAAATCAAGGGCTGAAACGTTATACCTAAGCTATGCAGTGGACAGATAGAACACGACAAATAAAAATAATCCTCATTGCAGCTGCTATAATCATAGCCCTATTGTCGCTCATTATTTTCAACGCCCTTACCCGTAATCTTGCACAACAAGAACGGAGCCGGATGCAGATTTGGGCCGAAGCAATGAAATCGCTTAGCGAAGCCGATGAAAACACCGACTTGGCACTCGTACTCAAACTCATCAACGAGAATAATACCATACCTGTAATCGTACTTGACGAACATCAAAATGTGACTGACTATAGAAACGTAACCCTAAAGGCAACTACAGCCAAAGACAGCCTGGAACAGATTACACAACTCGCTACTCAGTTCAGAACCGCGGGGCATAGTATTCCAATACAACTCGGTAGTGGGCAGGGAGATTATATCGAGGTATGCTATGACGATTCGTTGCTTCTTAAACAAATTGCTGTGTATCCCTACGCGCAGTTGGCTGTGGTGATTCTCTTTGTTGCCATTGCCATCTTCGCCCTTCAAACATCAAAACGAGCTGAGCAGAACAAAGTATGGGTGGGACTGAGCAAGGAGACGGCTCATCAGCTAGGTACACCCATATCGTCGCTCCTCGCCTGGACAACTATATTGCAAGAGAGTTATCCTGAAGATAATTTACTGCCTGAAATGGAAAAAGATATCGAAAGGCTTCAGCTCATTGCGGATCGGTTCTCGAAGATTGGGTCTCTACCCGAGCCACTGCCTACTAGTTTGAATGAGATTCTAACGCAGACAGTAGATTATATGGATCGTAGAACGTCGAAGAAAATTATAATTAGGGAAGTTTATCCAAGTAACGATATCATCGTTAGGCTGAATCAATCACTATTCCAATGGGTTGTCGAAAATCTCTGTCGAAACGCAGCTGATGCAATTGGAGACCAGGACGGAACAATCAGCATATCGTTAATCGAAACCCAACGTCGGGCCATAGTAGAAATCAGCGATACCGGTAAGGGAATAGCTCGGAAGAATCTCAAAAACGTATTTCGACCTGGATTTACGACCAAAGAACGAGGATGGGGACTAGGTTTGTCGCTGGCCAAGAGAATCGTTGAGGACTATCATCATGGTCGAATCTATGTAAAGAACTCCGAACCGGGCCGAGGTACAACATTCGCCATCGAACTCAAGAAATAATACACGTAAATGGGACAGACAAATAATAATACAAGATATTCCAACATTGAATTACTACGCTTCGTACTAATGTTAGCTATCTATACATGGCATCTCGTGGTACACGGACTCAACTATAAGATGATTGGCAGGGAACCTTATGGAAACAATCTGGAACTCACCTTTATTATATGTGCTTTGCTCTGTCCTGCTGTAAACACTTTCATGTTCATTTCCGGATGGTTCGGCATTCGCTTCAAAACGAAAAAGCTCATAATGCTTGGCCTACTGGCCTTCCTATGCTCAGTACTGACCTATGCAGTGTCGGTTCAAATGGGACTTGTAAGATTTGAATCTCTAGCGATGATTCGCCACTTCATACCAATCTCTACAAGCCTTTGGTGGTTCATGACATCCTATATAATGGTTTATCTTTTCTCGCCTCTTATCAACGCCGGCTTCGAGCATTTACCTCGAAAACAAATTGACATAGTCCTTATTGCCCTCACCATGATTCAAGTTCTATCCATAATATCTACGGCAAATCTAGGATCTACCTTTTTCGGACTACTTTATATGTACTTCCTCGGGCGATATATGAAAACCTATCGTATAATCATATCACGCAATAAAGCTCTCATACTTTGGAGTCTATCAGTGGGGTTACTCGTTGTGGGACAATTAGTCATCAATCATTTTGCTCCTCGCACAATTCACCTTTTCCGTTTCCTGGGCTATCATAATCCTCTCATCATTCTTCAGGCAATCGGGATCTTCTTCTTTACTTGGCAACTTCCCCGTGTACATAAACCTCTATTTAATACTATTCTCACTCCAACTCTTTGCATTTACCTCATAACCGAACAACTTCCGGGACTTTATAAATATCAAACCAATCTGCTTGCTACACGACCTATCCACGGAGTATTGTTTTTCGTCGGAATTATTCTCGGTAGTCTTTTGCTTGGACATATCCTCTTTGCGATATCTACAAGACTTTCAGACCTTATAACCGAAAGGAAGTGATTTGTCTTTGTGTTAGAAAAAGTTTATTAACTTTGCCAGCCAATTATGGACTTAGACTCCCTTAGAATAGATTTGAAAGGATTGAAAACGGGACATACCAAACTTGAATTCAATCTCGATGATTCTTACTTTAAGTTCGTCGAAGCTACTCAAATAAATGGAGGTAAGGTGTATGTATCGCTCGATATCGAAAAAACGGCAGATAACAACTTCTTCCTGAATTTCTATGAAACTGGTACAGTGAATATTCCCTGCGATATTTGTCTTGACCCTATGGAGCAAATAATCGACACAAAACAAAGTTTGGAAGTTAGATTCGGAATAGAAAACCAGGAAAACGACACCCTCTTAACAATACCCGAAAACGATGGTATTCTAGATGTTACTTGGTTTATCTACGAATTTCTAATCCTTGTAATACCCATCAGACATGTTCATAAACTAGGAGAATGCAATCCTGCTATGATACACACACTCGAAGAATACACCGCAAACCGATATGGTGAAGAAAACGAGAAAGAAATAGATCCCCGCTGGGCTGCATTATCGAAACTGAAAGAATAAAACATTAAAGAATAAATAATTATGGCACATCCAAAAAGAAGACAGTCAAAGACTCGTACACTCAAAAGAAGAACTCACGATAAAGCAGTGGCACCAACATTAGCTGTGTGTCCGAACTGTAGCGCATATTATGTCTATCACACGGTATGCCCCACTTGTGGTTATTATCGTGGGAAAGTAGCTATCGTTAAGGAAACAGCTGAGTAATGGCTCGAATCAATGCGGTCATAACAGGAGTCGCAGGGTATGTTCCTGACTATATTCTCAACAACGAAGAGTTGTCGAGAATGGTTGATACCAACGATGAATGGATAACGACACGCACGGGAATTAAGGAACGCCGAATACTCACCGAAGAAGGATTAGGCACTTCCTACATGGCGCGTAAAGCTGCTAAACTTCTTCTGAAGAAAACAGAAGTAGATCCCGATACCATAGGCGCCATACTCGTAGCCACGACAACTCCTGACTACGTGCATCCTTCGACAGCCTCCATCGTTCTTGGGAAACTCGGCTTGAAAAACGCGTTTGCTTTTGACATCTCGGCTGCTTGCTGTGGATTCATGTATGCGTTAGATGTGGCGTGCAAAATGATACAAAGCGGAGTATACAAACGAATCATTGTCATAGGAGCTGATAAAATGTCAGCGATAACTGATTATCGCGACCGTGCAACTTGTCCGCTATTTGGCGATGGGGCCGGCGCAGTTCTAGTAGAAGGTACGACAGAAGAGAACATAGGATTAGTAGATTCCTATCATCGCACCGACGGAAAAGGACTTCCATTTCTACACATCAAAGCTGGGGGCTCGGTTTGTCCCTCATCCCGATTCACAGTCGACCACCGTTTGCACTACACTTATCAGGAGGGACGAACAGTATTTCGCTATGCTGTGACTGCCATGGGTGACGATTGCGATGTTCTTTTGAAACGAAATAACTTGACGAAAGATGACATTGCACATGTTGTATGCCACCAAGCAAACCTCCGCATCATCGAGGCTGTTTCGAAGCGTCTCGGTATTCCGATGGAAAAAGTATTGGTAAATATCCAGCACTACGGAAATACGAGTGCAGCTTGCATGCCACTAGTCCTATGGGATTTTGAATCACAATTCAAGAAAGGTGACAACATTCTTTTCACAGCTTTCGGAGCAGGATTCGTAAACGGAGCATTGCTCTACAAATGGGCTTACGACGGAAAAACAGCAGCCGATAAGAAATAAGACAATATTTAGAATTTAAAACTTTGACAAACGCATCTTTCTTTCTCCAAAGAGTTAGATGCGTTTTTCAATTCCACAAAACAAGAAGAGATATGCACAGAGCAGGATTTGTAAACATTGTGGGCAACCCTAACGTGGGAAAAAGCACACTCATGAACCAACTCGTTGGTGAGAAAATAAGCATCGCAACTTTCAAAGCTCAAACCACACGTCATCGTATAATGGGTATAGTAAATACGTCCGACACGCAAATCGTGTTTTCCGATACACCCGGTGTACTCAAACCAAATTATAAGATGCAGGAAATGATGCTACAGTTCTCGGAGTCAGCCTTAACCGACGCCGACATCCTACTATATGTCACCGACGTCGTCGAAAATCCGGAAAAGAATGCCGACTTCCTTGCAAAAGTGAGCAACATAAACACTCCCGTAATCCTGCTCATAAACAAAATAGACCTAATAAACCAAAAACAACTCATCGCCCTAGTCGACAAATGGCATAGGCTACTCCCCAATGCTGAGATTCTCCCGATTTCTGCCCAAAATAAATTCGGTATTGACACTCTCATGAAAAGAATCGAGGAACTACTGCCCGAAAGCCCGGCTTACTTCGATAAAGCCCAGCTCACCGATAAACCCGCCAAATTCTTCGTAACAGAGATTATACGCGAAAAAATCCTACGCTATTACGATAAAGAGATTCCTTACTCCGTCGAAGTCACCGTCGAACAATTCAAAGAAACCCCTCAGCACATAAACATCAGTGCTATTATTTATGTTGAACGAAACTCACAGAAAGGTATTATCATTGGGCATAAAGGCTACGCTCTCAAAAAGGTAAGTACTGAGGCTCGGAAATCGCTCGAACGATTTTTCGATAAAGGAATCTATCTCGAAATATTCGTCAAAGTCCAGAAAGACTGGCGAAACTCTCAAAAAGAACTGGCAAACTTCGGATACATCCAAGATTAAAAACACATCAACATGGCAAACTTAGTAGCAATCGTTGGACGCCCCAACGTTGGGAAATCAACCCTCTTCAATCGGCTCACAAAATCACGTCGGGCCATTGTCAGCGAAACAGCCGGAACCACACGCGACCGGCAATATGGCAAATGCGAATGGAACGGAAAAGAATTCTCCATCGTCGACACTGGCGGATGGGTGGTTAAAAGCGATGATATATTCGAAGACGCTATAAGGCGACAAGTTATCGTAGCAACCGAAGAAGCCGACCTTGTACTATTCATAGTCGACACGCAAACTGGAATAACCGACTGGGATGAAGACGTTGCGCAAATTCTTAGACGCACAAAACTCCCCGTAATCCTCGTAGCAAACAAAGTCGACAACAATGCGCAGTACTACGAAACAGCCGAGTTCTATAAACTCGGGCTCGGCGAACCCATACCCGTCAGCGCCATGAGCGGAGGAGGTTCAGGCGACCTGCTAGATATTCTGCTCGAAAAACTCCAAAATCTACCCGATGAAGCCCCAGAAGACGAGCTCCCACGATTCGCAGTTGTTGGCCGACCAAACGCCGGAAAGTCAAGCATCATAAATGCTTTCATCGGTGAAGACCGAAATATAGTAACCGAAATTGCCGGAACTACGCGTGACAGCATATACACACGTTACACCAAATTCGGCTTCGATTTCTATCTCGTTGACACAGCGGGTATCAGGCGTAAGAACCGAGTAACCGAGGACCTTGAATTCTACTCCGTCATGCGCTCCATCCGAAGTATTGAAAATTCTGACGTTTGTATACTAATGATTGACGCCACACGAGGCATCGAAGCACAAGACATGAACATCTTCCAACTCATCCAAAAGAACAACAAAAGTCTCGTAGTCGTAGTCAACAAGTGGGACCTAGTCGAAGAAAAAAGCCAAAAAGCCATAACAACCTTCGAAAATGCCATACGAAACCGCATGGCACCCTTTGTAGACTTCCCGATAATCTTCGCCTCAGCCCTCACCAAACAGCGCATCTATCGAGTACTCGAAGAAGCAAAACAAGTCTACCTCAACCGAAAGATGCACGTAGGCACGACAAAGCTCAACGAAACAATGCTCCCAATCATCGAAGCAACCCCTCCCCAATCAGTAAAAGGCAAATACATAAAAATAAAATACTGCTCCCAACTCCCCAACACCCAAATACCCTCTTTTGTCTTCTACGCCAACCTCCCCCAATACGTAAAAGAGCCCTATCGCCGCTTTCTAGAAAACAAAATCCGCGAGAACTGGCAATTCCATGGCTGTCCGATAAACATTTTCATCCGTCAGAAATAACGCCCCCTTCGCCCAATTCAACTCAAGAGCGTCCACCAGATTGTGGACGCTCTTGAGTTTTTGCGTATGCTCGACATGAGTATTGTTTAACAGGCGAAGTCGCGCATAAGCCCTAATTGCCGGAATTATATAGCTACAGACAAGAGTATTCATCGATGGTATTATACACGTCTGTCCGATTAATTAGCCCCACTTATCCAACTTCTTATACTAACTTGTACAAATAATTATACAAACGTGTATAGCTTCTTATACTAACTTGTATAAACAATTATACAAACGTGTATAGCTTCTTATACTAACTAGTATAAACAATTATACAAGTGTGTATAATGAGTTATACACACTTGTATAATAATATCTCCACGTTTAGATAATTAATTCTCTACTACTGTAAATTAGTGTAGATATGCATACGGAAACTTCTGTTTACCTGATAGTTTCTATATGCGCGGAAAAGTTCGCCCGTTTAAATAATCTTTTTAGTGAATGCTGAGAGAGTGTTGGCTATTCCTTTTCTAATAACCGGTTGTTGTAATTCAGGGAGGAGTTAAGAATCTTCATATAATCATCGTAAGGAATCGTGGTCCCGCCCATTGATTTGAGGTGGGGAGTTTCGAATTGGCAGTCAATTAATCCGCCATTATTTTTTAGTGTTTCCGCAAGTGCAATTAGGGCTATTTTAGAGGCTGATGGAGTAAGCGAGAACATGCTTTCGCCGAAGAAATTTCGACCTATGGAGACGCCGTAGAGTCCACCGACAAGCTGATGTTGAGCGTCCCATACTTCTATGCTCTTAATATAGCCAGCTCGATTGAGCTCCTTGAATGCCGCAACCATTTCTTTACCGAGCCAGGCTCCTTGTTGGTTGAGGCGTAGTTGAGAGCAGTGGTCAATCACTTTCTCTGTGGCTTGACTGATAGTTGTTTTGTAGGCTTGTTTGTTTAGGAGGGTTCGCATACTGTGTGAGATGTGGATGTTGGCTGGAAAGATTACGAATCTTTGCATCGGGCACCACCATTCTATTTGGGGGCAGCGTCGGAAATCGTACCATGGGAATATTCCATTTTCATAAGCTATCAGGAGGCGGGCCGTGCTCAGGTCGCCTCCCACTGCTAGGAGCCCGTCTTCGTCGCCCATGTGCGGGTCGGGGAATTCGATGATGTCTTTGTAGAGTTGGAACACCATGTAGTTATCCGATTTTGAGCCTTAGCTTATTGTTGACTGCTTCAACTGTTGCCACTCCGCCTTTTCTGAGTTTGCCAAAGAGAATTTCGTGTACGAAGAGCGGTTTGAGTTCGTTGTTGATGATGCGTTCCATTTCGCGTGCTCCGTATTCGGGCGTGAATCCTTGGGCGAGTAGATGCTCGTTGGCTTCGGGGGTGATTTCCATGGTGATTTTCTTTGCTGAGAGCATTTGTTGAAGTATGTCGAGCTTCTTTTGGAGGATGAGTTGGGCCATTTGTCGGCTCATTTCGTTGAATACGACAATTGATGAGAGGCGGTTGATGAATTCGGGTTTGAAGGTTCGTTTTATTTGTTTGAGCATTGCTTCGCCTCGTGTTGTTCGACCGGCGAATCCGATATTGGCTTGTGAGGCGAATTGTGCTCCGGCGTTTGATGTCATGATGAGTATGGTGTTTCTGAAGTCGGCCTTCTGCCCGCGGTTGTCGGTTAGTTTGGCGTAGTCCATCACCTGTAGAAGAATATTGTATATGTCGGCATGTGCTTTTTCGATTTCGTCGAGCAATAGTACACAGTTAGGTGTCTTGCGGATTGCGTCGGTGAGTAGTCCGCCGTCTTCGTAGCCAACATATCCGGCCGGCGAGCCAATGAGCTTGGCAACGGTATGCTTTTCGGTGTATTCGCTCATATCGAATCGTACTAGTTCTATTCCGAGTTCTTGTGCGAGCACTTTAGCCACTTCGGTTTTTCCTACTCCGGTGGGGCCAACGAAGAGAAGATTTGCAAGGGGTTTCTGCTCGTCGAGCAAACCGGCTTTGGCCATTTGCACTGCTTCGACGATTTGACGAACTGCCGGGTCTTGTCCGAATATCTTGGCGCTGATTCGTTTGTTGAGTGTTTGAAGGCTTTCGTTGCTTTCTTCTTTCATTGCCTTTGCGTCGATTTTGCAGACTTTCTGGAGAATCTGGTCGATTATGCCTTTGGTTACGAATTGGTTCGTAGCCTGATTGGGATGTAGTTCAAGAAAGGCTCCGGCTTCGTCGATGAGGTCGATGGCTTTGTCGGGCAGATGGCGGTCGTGTATGTATTTCGCACTTGCTCGGACGGCGTATTCCAGGGTTACTGGACGATAGCGTACGTTGTGATAGGTTTCGTATTGCTTTTTGAGTCCGCGTACGATTTCGATTGTTGTCTCGATGGATGGCTCTTGGATGTCGATTTGTTGAAAGCGGCGAACGATTCCTTTCGAGCGCGACATGTGTCGGTTGTACTCGTCGTAGGTTGTCGAACCGATGAAGCGTATGTTACCGGCTTCGAGGTAGGGCTTGAGCATATTCGAAGCATCGGGCCCACCGTCGGATGTTGTTCCGGCTCCGATGATGTTATGTATTTCGTCGAGGTAGATTATTACGTTTCCTTCTTCGGTTGCCCCATCCATAACCGCTTTGAGTCGTTTCTCAAAGTCGCCCCTGAATTGTGCTCCGGCCAGGAGTGTGCTCATGTCCATCTGATAGATTTTGCATCTTTGGAGGCGGGGCGGAACATTGCCGGCTTTGATTCTTTTGGCCAGGCCGTAAACGAGCGATGTCTTTCCCACTCCGGGGTCGCCTATGTGTAGCGGATTGTTCTTTTCCTTTCGGCAGAGAATCTGTATTGTTCTGTCGAGTTCTGCTTCGCGCCCGATGAGTGGGTTATGACTGTCGAGTATGTCGTTTATGTTTGTCACGAGTTGTTTCCAGGGTGTATCTTCGTTGGTTGTTTCTCCTTCTTCGGTTTCTTCCTCGCGCATTAGAGTCATTTGTGGGTCGTTCGGGGCTTCCTCGCTAGCTGAAAATCGGCTATAAGCTTCGGATAGTTTGTTGATGAATTTGTCTTCGTCGTTCACGGTCGTTTTGAGACAGAATGCTGCCATCGATTCTTTCAGGTCGAACATCGCACGCACCATGTGAGGCACGTCGAGCAGTTTTTCGCCGCTTTTCAGGGCAATGTTGAGTCCGTTGGTGAAGAGTTCTTGGAGTTGTTCGGAGAATCGGGTTTCGGTTTTCTCGTCATCTCCCGTCACCCGTTCCTGTGCGACGAGATAGTTATTGAGTTTTTGGTTGAGTTTATTTTTGTCTATCACATCGTCGGTCATTGCTATCTGGAACGGTTTCTGATTCATCGCATTGGTAAGAAACAGTTCGGGAATAGCGAATTCATAATGCATCAATGCGGCCATTGCCATTGTTGTGCCGATAGCTCGTCCGAGCCATGGTGTTACGGGCACTTCTCCAGACTTAATCATAATTCGGGTTCGTAAGTTAAACGTAGCGGAAACTTTTCTTCGCGGGCCATAGACATAGCCTTGCTTACTTTTGAGCGTGCAATGTCGTAGGAATAAATTCCCACAACCGATTCGCCTTCATTGTGTACTTTCATCATCATTGTTTCTGCATCTTCGGGCGACATGAAGAATACTTCGCGTAGCACTCTTACAACGAAATCCATTGTTGTGACCTCATCGTTGTGAATAATCACTTTATATCTTCGTGGCTCGCGAATGTCAATTCGTTTCCGTTCTTTAAGGGATGTTTGTCTTATTGCCATAATACGCGCAAAGATAGGGATAAATAGATTGTAACTGTGAAACTTTCTTCTCTTTTGAAAACCAGTGCATAACCGGTATGAAAGGCTCTGCGATGAAATATCTTCACACATCATTTTGCTCTCCGATTCGCAATGCTTTTCGGTGGTGTAAACGTGCTCTTGAAATCGCATACGTGAGCGCATAAATTTCTTTACGTGTTGCGTTGTCGGCCGACACGTGTCCCCGTAAATTTTCTCACGTGTTGCTTTTCACGGGGACACGTGAAGAAATTTATGCGCTCACGTATGCATTTTCAAGAGTAAGCGCGAACGATTTTATAGACTCTTTCTGAAGTAAGAATTAATTAAGTAGTCAGCCAATAGCAGAGCTATTATTATTTAGTTCTGGCTCTAATCGCGAGTAATGGCGACACTGTTTAAAGTTAATGCTAGCTCTCTTCAAAATTAGTACAGCCACTGATTACTACTAGTCGCTGTATACAACCCTTTTTGGAATATTGGTATAGATATTCTCTTCTTATAGATTAGCTAGGTTGAACCACACTATGCCAAAGGACAGAATATGCTAGTCGATTTGATGTAAGTCAAGAAAGATGAATTAAAATACAGTTATCTTAGCATTACTATTGCGAGAAACTAATCGCTGCTCTACCTTTGCATCGTCAAAAGGTTAATAGATTGTTTAGGTTAGTAGTAATAGATTTAGGTTTTTAGTTATCTATTTAAGGTAAAGTTTAACGGATCATTCAGGATTACAAAGGTGACCGTGAGGTTCCCTTCTAATTGAAGAATTTTGAGTTAAACATAACCAAAACGCCGGAGCTCGTTGAGAGTCCCGGCGTTTCTTTTATATATAAATGTTTCCTTATAGGCTAAATGATAAGCTATCCTTTTATTTTACTGGATCATTTCTTTTGTGAGAATACTTTCCAGCTGCTCGGCTGATAGGTGGAGCTGAAATTCACCGTGTATGGCCACGCTTATATTGCCAGTTTCTTCAGAAACCACAATAGCGATGGCGTCGGAATCTTGCGAGATACCCATAGCGGCTCTATGGCGCAAACCGAGTTGTTTGGGAATGTCTTGTTTGTGACTCACGGGCAGGATACAGCCTGCAGCCTTGATACGTTTTTTCGAAATTATCATTGCACCGTCGTGTAGAGGTGAGTTCTTGAAAAATATGTTTTCAATGAGACGTTGATTTATTCTGGCGTCGATTATATCGCCCGTTTCGATTATGTCGCCCAGCAATATTCCTCGTTCAACGACAATCAGTGCGCCTATTTTTCCACGGCTCATGCTCATGCAGGCCATGACGATTGGAATTATAGCCTCTTTGTCGACATCTTCTTTGTTGCTGTTGGTGAAGAGTTGCATCAGATTCCGAACCTTCCGATGAGCGCCAAGACTATAAAGGAAGTGGCGGATTTCTTCCTGAAAGAGCACTATTAAGCCGATTACGCCGACAGAAACGAGCTTATCCATTATGCTGCCCAGTAGGCGCATTTCTAGAACCTGACTCACAATGAGCCATAAAATGACGAACAGCATTATACCCACAAATACGTTTAGCGAGCGTGATTCTTTCATCAGCCGATACAGGTAGTAGAGCATCAGCGCTACTAGGATTATGTCGATGGCGTCCTTTATACTGAATTCGAAGAACATAGTTTTTGTTATTTTGTTTTGGAAATCATCTCGTTGTAGATAATCACGGCTTCGATGGCAGCTCTGATATCGTGTACCCGCAATATGGATGCGCCTTTGCTCAGGGCTATGGTGTTTAGGACTGTTGTGCCGTTCAGGCTTTCAGTGGGAGTTATGCCGAGGAGTTTGTGAATCATTCGTTTGCGACTTATGCCGACGAGCATAGGCAGTTCGAGCACCTGTAGGCGCTCCATCTCGTTTAGAAGGGTATAGTTTTCATCCATTGTCTTGCCGAATCCGAACCCCGGATCGATAATTATATCTTTCTGCCGCAATTCGCGTAACCTTTGCAATTTGTCGGCGAACCGTATCAGCATGTCATGCAAATTCGGTGCAGTCGACATAAGGATATACGGTACGCCCAGTTCGGCAACTGTGGCGAACATATCGGGGTCTTTGCCTTCCTCAACATCATTTATTATGTCGGCCCCGAAATCTTCGACGCATCTTCTAGCTACTGAAGCGCGGAAAGTGTCTATTGATATAATTGCATCGGGTTGTGCCTTGCGAATGATGGGCAACGCTATTTCCAGTCGACGCATCTCTTCTTCCTCGCTAGCTACTTCGCCACCTGGACGTGTGGAACAGGCACCCACGTCGATTATTTTAGCTCCTTCGGTAATTATACTGTTCGCGCGATTGAATATTTCTTTCTCGGTTTGAACTCTGCTATCGGCGAAGAATGAGTCGGGCGTGGCGTTCAGAATGCCCATAACAATAGGCCGACTCAAGTCGAGCAGTCGTCCTCGAATGTTTATCGTGTAATCAATTGGGTTGCCTTTCGGTCGAATATCGGTTGTTTTCATGTCGCGCAAAGTTACTGTAATTCTATAAGTAGCCGTTCTTCATTAAACGTATATTATTATATCCAGCATCCGATGTACAAGCTGAATAACTCTACGTTTTTTAGTATTTTTGCGGCTCACGCAACATAAGTAAACATGCAGATATACAAGAATAACGGAGATTATCACTGGCGTAATCTAATCACCCGTAGCATACTCGTCATCTTAACCATGGTGCTCATTGTTTTCTTCCTCCCGAGGACAAAAGGAAAGCTCTTCCACTACGATGAGGGTAAGCCGTGGATGTATGGTCAGCTCATCGCAAAGTTCGACTTCCCGATTTTTAAGTCCGAGGAAGCATTGAAACGCGAACGCGACTCAATAATGCAGCATTTCCAGCCCTATTTCAATCTCAATACAGAAGTAGAGGGGAAGAAGATTTCACAGTTCAGGGAGAAATATGAGAAAGGTATACCTGGCCTCTCATCTGCTTATAACGATGCTATCGTCAAGCGTTTGCATGAACTGTATTCCAATGGAATAATGAGTGCGCAGCAGTTTTCCGAGCAGATACGCGATACAAATAACATGATCCATGTGATAACCGGGAAGCAGGCTGTGAGCAAACCCATTAGTAAAATTTATTCAACTATGGGAGCCTACGAGCACATTTTCATGGACCCGTTGCTAGAGCTGAAACGAACCGAATTGCAACAGTGCAACCTTAACGAATACATTGAACCGAACCTCATCTACGATAAGAAACGCAGTCAGAGCGAGATGGCCGATATGCTCAGTCTTGTACCCCAGGCTTCGGGAATGGTGCTTAAAGGACAACGAATCATCGACCGAGGCGATATCGTAGATGCTCATACTTTCCGGGTACTCAACTCGTTCGAAAAAGCAATGGAGAAGATGAACGAATCGAAAGACGAGGAGTCTTCTACGTTATTCGGACAGGCACTCTATGTGCTCATTCTCATTGGACTTTTCACGCTCTATTTGGCTCTGTTCCGGAAGGATTATTTCGACAAACCGCGAGCCATATCGCTACTCTATGCGATGCTTGTGATATTCCCGATTCTCACTTCATTTATGATGGAGCACAACATCCTAAGTGTCTATATTCTGCCTTTTGCCATGGCTCCGATATTTGTTCGTGTGTTCATGGATTCGCGAACGGCATTTATTGCTCATGCAACGATGGTGCTGGTGTGTGCAGTGGCGGTGAAATATCAATATGAATTCATAATTGTGCAGCTTGTGGCCGGGCTTGTGGCCATATTCTCCCTTCGCGAACTTTCGAAACGAAGTCAGATATTCCTCACGGCTCTACTTGTAACCCTCGGTTCGGCAGCGATATATTTTGCAATCCAACTTATTCAAGCCGACGACTTCTCAAAGCTCGATCAAACGGTTTACTATCACTTCTTTGTAAACGGATTCCTGCTGCTTTTCACTTATCCGCTCATGCTAGTAATCGAAAAAACATTCGGGTTCATCTCCACTGTCACTCTTTTTGAACTTTCGAACACAAATAACGAAATTCTACGCCGACTAAGTGAGGTGGCACCCGGAACATTCCAGCATTCCATAACTGTTGGGAACCTGGCAGCCGAAATTGCAAATAAAATCGGAGCGAAAGGACAGCTAGTTAGAACAGGAGCTCTTTATCACGACATCGGAAAGATGGAAAACCCAGTATTTTTTACCGAAAACCAGGCCGGGGTGAATCCGCACGACAAGATTTCCGATCTAGAAAGTGCGCACATCATAATCAATCACGTGAACGAAGGGTTGAGACTGGCCGAGAAGTATAATCTCCCAAAAGTTATAAAAGAATTCATCACGACCCATCACGGCAATGGACTCGTGAAATATTTCTACATAAATTATCGCAACACTCATCCTGGCGAGGAAGTCGACGAAGCCCCGTTCCGTTATCCCGGTCCAAACCCATCGACACGCGAGCAGGCCATATTGATGATGAGTGATACCGTAGAGGCAGCCTCGCGTTCGCTAACTGAATATACTGAAGAAACTATCAGTGCCCTTGTGAATCGCCTCATAGACGCTCAAATGGCCGACGGATTTTTTACCGACTGCCCCATCACATTCCACGACATCGCCACGGCAAAGAAGGTTCTCATCGAGCGTTTGATGTCGATGTATCACACGCGAATACAATATCCGCAACTCAAGAACTAGAGCGGCATAAATGTTAGCTTTGCAAACAACCTCACAAGTCAATTTTTTCTAATAACAATAACAACAACAATGAAGAAGATTATTTTTGTTTTCGTTTCAATGCTCTGTGTCCTCACCTCCTGCAACCTGGCTGACGACGATGGCGTTTGGGATCCCATGGAACTTCGGGCCAGTACGGAGATGGATGCCAGCAGAAACATTAAGGTTCCAAGTACAGGTGCAACAATCCAAGTAATGTGCACCAATTATCAAACATTTTGGATGGAAAGTGTTCTTGAGAATGGCAATAATATTTCACAAAAGAAACTAGATGAACTGTCGGGAAGCTGGTTCAAACTCAAAATAAAAGGTAATGTGCTTACTGCCGAAATATATCCTAATAATAGTGGTAAAGCACGCCGAGTAGACGTAGGTATAAGCGCGGGAGATATATTCGACGGGGTGAAATTCTATCAGGAGTCAAACTAATTCTCTCCGGCTCGAAAAAGGAGCACCCGGATTTCAACGCTCCAACTTCTTCTTGAAGTTGGAGCGTTGAAATCCGGTATCAAACTCAGTTCTTAACATGAAATGATGGCAAAACCACATGGGGTTTCTGTTCTCCTGGTGAAAGGAGGGCAAATACAATTGTATTTGGCTCTCATGCGGTCAAGAAATAGCCGGATGCAGTCCGAATCGACGTGGATTCGGAAGGTAGCCCGCATGTAGGGACAGACCGCGTGTTTGTCCGGCCAGCCCCTTAACCCGAATGAATGTACAATCGCCTGGTGGTTTGATAGGATAATATGTTTATCAGCCCTGTCGAACGGTAGGACAGACACGCAGTCTGTCCCTACATGCGGGCTGACGCCCAAGTTGACAGGGAGCGAAGAGCGACGAACAAAATATGATTCTTTAGGGGAGCAGACAAGTCAAACTCCATGGGTTTCGTTCTCCTGACGAAAGGACGAACCAAATCCCTAAGAGATTAGCTTCTCTCAATATCTGCTAATAAGGTTTTGAGTATGTTCCTTGCCCGATTTTTAGAATAATTCGAGCTGTTGACCGGGGGCATTAGGTGCGAGCGGCTTTGTACCACTGAAAACCTCAATATCACCGAACTGTTTGTCGGTTATAACCATTATACAGACTTTCCCCGAACGGGGCATAAAGGATTTTACACGCTTCACATGGACATCTGCATTTTCTCTGCTGGCACAATGGCGAACATAGATGGAGAATTGAAACATGGTGAAGCCGTCTTTCATTAAATCTTTTCGGAAAACGGTGTAGGCGCGTTTTTCTTTGACCGTATTGGTTGGAAGGTCGAAGAAAATCATCACCCACATGACTCTATATTCGCTAAGTCTTTGCATCAGACGAAAGATGGATAAGCAATATTGCGACTCTCGCCATTATAACATTTCGCAAGGCTTGCCGTGGTTTGTCCTGCTGCAATCATCAATGGACTGCGTTTGCCTCCAATAAGTACATCAAGAACAGGTATCATGAGCATCTCTTGTTTAAGTTCGGTAGTCAATTCTGCGGGGATTTCTTTTTTGTTAGTGGTTTTGATAACCAAGTCGTCGACGAACGGGCGATAAGGCTCCATAATATCGTCGGCCAAACAATAGGCATTGTAGCGGTTATGATGGTGGATACCATAGACGGGAAGCAATCCACTTCCAACTAATGCTCGCGCAATCACTGCACGCAGAATGGCGTATCCGTAGTTCAATAGGTTGTTGGGCGGTGTTCCTTCTTTATCTCTCGTAAAATCAGGTAGGTTGGGGAAAATGTTTTTCCAGTAATAGGCTGCCGCCTGGGCCTCATTGTTATCAGCATCATCGCTTCTCACACTACGGGCAAGAACATGTAGAGGAGCGAATGATTTTGACGTGTTCTTCTGCAAACAGAAGGCTTGATTCTCAATTTTCGCCTTGACAGTTTGTTGCCATAACTGTTTTCGTAAAGGAACGGCTGCTTCTATCTGATTGCGGAAACGTTCTTGGTGCAATGTGTTTCCTGAAAGTGGAAGCAGCATTCCTGTTGGCATTCGTTTGTTATCGCATGTTATCACGGTGACCGTATTGTTGAGCAATGCTGCCAGAACTCCCTGCGTTATGGTTATTTGTTTATTGTCGAGCACCATGACGCCAATATCTTCTATTGGAATCGTTCTGGTGCTTTCCTGTTTTATCGCCTCCGGAAGATTTGCTTTCTCAACTTCGGGCAATCGTATAACCAATTGCTCATTACGAAGTGAAAGATAAGCCGGATTCCCAAAGTATAGGGTTTTCTTTATCATCAGTGTTTGAATTCTATGTTACCATTCCTAATCACAAAGTCACGGTGCTTGCCCATTATCAGGAATTTAATTGTCTTGATTCCACAGCGGATAGCTGTCGGGAGGTTTTGATAATTCTCTATTTTACCTATGGAACAACCTCTTTCGGTTGTTGTTGATAAGTGATGAGTCAATAAGATAATTAGGCCCTCAGATTCGAAACGGTTGACCTTGTATAGACGTCGTTTCAAATTAACTTGATCTAAATCTTTCAGCTCCTCAGGATTATCTTTATAGAGCAACACCATGTCGCCTGTGCGTAACTTGTAGTCAAGGGGCAAATGATTTCCTTTCTTATCGGTAATAAACTTCGGAATATCTTCTGTGCCCGATTTCCGATGATTCGATATGTCATACAAACTGTATATCTTGAAATCGCGTTTCTTGCCATCCGTATAGTAACACATCACGTACAAGTCTCCTACAGCTGCATAGAAGAATTGCTTATAATCCTTGGAAGACTTATAAGTCTGCTCCTTAATTCTCAATGCCGTTTTGACAGCCTTGCATCGCACATGCCTTATCCTATGCGTCTTGACATCTCCCTCACCATTTTTTCCTTTCTTTATCATATAAAAACCTTGTTCGCAGGCATCTTTAAAGGATGTTCCTTCGGGGAACTGCCCTTTCATCAGGCCGAAAAGATCTGTATCGACAATAACTTTCTCCAAGTCTTCCCAATTGGTAAAACCTGAGTCTTGTGTCGACCGCTTGTACTTAAGTTCTCTCCGTATCACATAATAGATAGTAGGGTCTATTTGTGCTTGTCCGTCTTTCATCAATACTTTACCATTTGCGTCTTTTGCAAACTGTGTGATAGCTCCATAATAACTTGCCTTATGGATTTCTCCTCTTAGAGAATCTCCCGTCTGCCAACGTGGATGTTCTTTTCCTCCTACAATTTTGCCTCGTTTCCTTAACCTACGATGAGCCGGAGTCAAAGCTTGATCCTTTGTGTGATGACTAACAATGATATTCTCATTGATAAACCTGTCAAGATCATTGACACGTCTTCCAACCCGGCAGTCTTTCTTTTCTTTATCCAATTTTTCTTCCAGCCCTTTGAGTTCGAGATTTAAGCCTGTCTTATTGTTATCGTTATAATTCTTGAGTGCTTTTTTAGTCTCCTCAATCTTATAAAACAGTTCAAGCATACGGTCTCTCTTTGCCGCCGATGGTATAACAGTTAGCATAGTTGCATCAATAGCGTGGTGGGAGTGAAGACTACGATCTTTCTTCTCATCTATACTTTGAAGACCAAGAATTTTGCGGAACTCGGCAGTCGTTTCACCTCTCTGTACTTCGACATGGTTGAAGATACTTTTCAAATATAAAACTGCATGACGGGTTATAACACGGGTATCTACAAGCTGACTATTCTTAAAGCCATCGGTAACATCAGTCATTGTGAAGCGTTCCAGTTTTCCCTTCCAATATGCCAGTTCCATATCCCACAGATGTTTTTCGCGGATACACTCGTCTTTTCTGTCTTTATCTTGTGCTCGTCTTGCCTGTCCTTTCCAGAAATCAACATTTCGGCTAAGCCTATCCACACGTTCTTTCCATCTCTGGAGTCTTGGCTTGATAGCTGTGTATTCTTTTCCGTTTATCGTTACATCCTTGTCGTAATTAGGCATATCTGTCGGGATATTGTTCTTCTTGATAAAACGGTTATAATAGGATTCACAGAGCGTAAGGTTCTGGTCGGAATTATCGAAGCTGATACTTTTAGGAATCGTGTGTTCCATATCGAAAGCATTAGGATTGAAGAGGTTTGTCAGATTTATGGTTTGCCCTGTGTACAGACATTGTCCTCCTTGTTCCAGCCAGAGCTTATACTTTTTTATATCCTTGTTATAGTAAGGTACTTTCCCATCGGTATAAAAATCTGTCTCGCACTGCTCAAAAATATAGCGGGCTTTATCAATGTCTTGCTCACTTATACTATTTGTGGTAGGATTAAGTTCTTTTAGGATTTTTCTTATCTTTTCATTTTCATCTCGTCGAATCCTGTTATATCTATCTAATGCCCATTTTGTATTTGCATCATTCAGCTCACGTGCGGTTTCAACAACAACTCGTGTTTCATCAGGCGATATGACTCCATCATCCAAAAGTTGATTAACCCTCCTACGCAAAGTGTTAAGGACTCTCATAACGGTAGGATTTTTAATGGCACCGATATTAGGATTACCCAAGCGTAATTTAGAACGGTCGTTGTCCACAGGAATCGGGCGATAGATTGCTATTTGAGAAGGATGATACAACCGTTCCCACTGCTTACTCTTTACATTAGGGAACTTTTCGGTAAGAAACGCTACCAGCAGCTCTCCTAACTTTGGAGACTCCACAAACTTCCGCTTATAACTCTTGAAGAAGTCTTGATATTTACTCCTAACCGCCTGAAAAATTTTCGTCTGCTCATCGGCACCTATCTGTACCCAGAGTTTAGCACCAATATGACTCTTTATCTGTGTATTTATATCCTCGTCATCTCCTTCACCCAACTGGTATTGATAATTGTGGTCGGCAAAGCGGTTCTCTTCAAGTTTCGACTTATAGTTAGCAATCAGAGAGTTGACAATATTATTGATTTGCTTCTCTTGATTCAGTTTGTCCTCCAACTGTAGAAACTCTTTGGTAATAGCTAAGATATCTTCGTCAGACACAGGTACAATATCGGGTAACTTAGCAAGTAATACCGCATCCGAATATTTAAGCCCTAAAAGCAGCATACGGTTGATATTTCGGATGGCTTTCAAACTAAGCATAGCATAGCCTTGCGGTATAGAAGTCCAAAGACGTACTAATTCCTTGATTTTATTCTCGTCCCAATGCAGGGCTTTTCTTGCAAAATTGGAGACTTCTTCCGGATCTTCCGCATTATAGCATACATGCCAAATATCTTCTTCCGTATAACTTACAATGTGCTCATTATTATTATTCTTTCCATGTGCCTGTCTCCGTTTTTCTCCGTCAATCCGGCAGTTTGCCCAGTTTTCTCCCAAGAGCTTTTTCATACGGACAGTGACAGGACAAGCGGCAATGCTTACACTGTCTTTATAGTTAATGGTCTTGTCGTCGTTTGAGAAACTAAGTCCCAATCGTTTTTCTATATACTTTCTGATATCCTCAAACTTGAAATCAGCTTTTACCTTGGAGAGGAAACAGTCTTTCAAAAGTTCCTGCCGTAGTTTTATTGGGAGTTGTTTATAAGGTTCTCCTGCCGTTTCTCTTATTTTTATGTTGTTTATGAGTGTCCATGCGCGGAATTCCTCAAATTCAGGACGTCCTATCGGGCAGCGTGGTTTGTTGCGCTCAAGCGTACATTTTCCCACGTTTCCCCGCTGTGACCGTAATGGACGCTTATAGAAAATTGTGCCCACACCTTTCTTTTCACTTGTCAGACGTTCGTATAGTTCGCTTTCTACCGACAATTTTTTTTGATAAGTAAAAATTTCTTTAATCTCATCCTGGTATTGCGACCGTATTGCCCTATAACTTTCATTATTCCTGATCCTTACTCTTTCATCCTCAAGTTTAGCAAAAGCCTCGCCAACAGTCTTTAGATGATTCTCTTGCATATAAGCAACCAATCCTTTGGAGAGTTTCGTTTCCGAAGCCTTCATCTCGTTGGCAATGTCAGCACCCTCCTCAGCAATAGGCTTCTTCTCGTTCTTTTCCTGGTCCGCTATGGTTTCTCCTTTGCTACTTTTGAATCCCCTGTGTTGAGCAATATGATATAAGGCTCGTCCAAGTTTATATCGCTCTATAGGCTGGTCAAAATCAAATTGGCGTACTACCAATTCTCTTCGGAGTTGATAAGGACTGGAATAATCAGGCTTTCCGTCACCATTAAAGTCGAGCATGATCCACGCATTGAAGTCTTTATCTTCAATGGGATACTGCCTGTACAATCCTTTTTGCTTGTCATAAGTACGCCATTGCATTAGAGAATCAGGCGACATTGGGCATAAACCATGCTCAATAAGTAAGTCGAGTGTAGCCCACAGCTTACGCCTTCTTGCCTCATTCAGTCCACGACTTCTGCGATGTGCCGATCGATTACCGGCTAATGAATATTCTCGTCCATTACTGTTTTTGCTTACGCTACTTCCGAAGATATCTGAGGAAAAGAATTCCAGCTGTTCCGTAAGATTTTCTCCCAGTTCTAGGTTTCTAACAGAAGAACCTATTGAATTTGTTCCAAGGTCCAGTCCAAAAATTTTTTGTATCATATTTATTTTTTATTTGTTTATTCAAGTCTGAATAGTACATTTGCAATCAAATACACAGTGAAGACTTTTCACAACAAGGCTATAAGCCGAAGATTTCTTGCTCCTGCGGACAACCGTAGGAGCACTTTTTATATACGGTTGCAATCGCAAATTTAGGAAATCTTATATTCATACGTGAGTTTTGATAATAAAATAGAAATCTCTGTAAAACTCCGACTAATATCTTTTTTAGTCGCTGGCACTCTGTGGCCGAGAATAGAGATAAATTCAGGGATAATTAATTGTGAGTATCTACTTACTTTTGCGTGAGTAAGAAAAACAATAAATTCAGGAATGAAATACACCATAAAAGCTCCCCAAAATATCGACACGATTATTAATCTTCCTGCCTCAAAAAGCATAAGTAATCGTGCTTTAATCATTAATGCGCTTACGGGTAGTGGTATATTCCCTCAGAATCTTTCGGATTGCGACGATACAGACGTGATTGTACGCGCACTCACTCTTAGACCCGATATTATCAACATTATGGCGTCCGGAACAGCCATGCGATTTATGACTGCCTATCTAAGTATTAGTGAGGGTGAGGAGCATTTACTCACGGGCAGCGACCGCATGAAACATAGGCCCATAAAAGAGCTTGTGGAGGCCCTTAGAAGTCTTGGTGCTGATATTGAATATGAGGTCGAAGAAGGGTTCCCACCACTGCGAATCAAAGGACGCCGATTGCATGGAGGCCAATTGGATGTGCCTGGCAATGTGAGCTCACAATTCATTTCGGCATTGCTGCTCATTGCGCCTATGCTTGACGATGGATTGGAACTTCGACTACTTGGCGAAATCATTTCGCGGCCCTACATTGACCTGACTTTGCACGTGATGCATGAGTTTGGAGCCATTGCCGAATGGACGGATGTCAATACCATCGCTGTTGAAGCTCAACCATATTGTAAACGTGACTACACGATAGAAAATGATTGGACATCGGCCGGTTATTGGTATGCCATTCTATCTCTGATTGCTGACCCCAATAGCAGAATAGTGTTGCCTGGACTTATGAATGCCTCACGACAAGGAGATTCGGCTTCGAAATACATCTTTTCACTACTCGGCGTGAAAACCGCTTTTGAAAGCAAACAGTCGGGTGTCCTAACAAATTTGATCCTCACGAAACATCAACGTCCTTTGCCGCGTTTCGAATATGATTTCATCAATCAGCCCGATCTTGTTCAAACTCTCATTGCTCTGTGCCCCGTAATGAACACGCATTTCTTATTTACTGGTCTTTCGAGTCTCCGAATAAAGGAAACCGATCGTATCGAGGCCATGCGACGTGAGATGGCTAAGTTAGGCTACGTGCTTCATATTATAGGCGACGACATCCTTTGGAATGGTGAACGATGTACTCCCGACGTTGCCCGATAATCGATACTTACGATGACCACCGTATGGCCATGTCTTTCGCTCCACTTTCAATTTGTTTGGGCGAAATCACGATAAAGAATCCCGAAGTTGTTTCGAAATCATATCCTAATTTTTGGGCCGATCTGAGAACCGCTGGGTTCATCGTCGAATAATTTCCTCTCCACTGAAATGCTTTGAATCAAAAATACTATCCTTATTTGTGTCGTTTTTGAAAATATGTTTAATTTTGCAGCCGTACAATAGAACAAGTGTATCAAAATCAAGAAAGTAAAAATTAATGTCACGATAACTTAAATACGAGTTTCCTAAGAGGCATTATTTAGTTTGAACCTTAAATCTATTCGGAAGCGCCGAATAGATTTCTTTGTACGATTTACCCGCCTAGCGCCCCTTTTACTCGGGTAAATATTTCTGTGACGATAAAGTCTATAATTAAAATAGTGATTATATAAACGATGAAAGAAACAGAACAATTGGCTGAATATGTCAAGCCCGCCATCACAGTTTGTCGGGTTGACTATGAAAGTTATCTTCTTGACGCCTCTATTCGAGGCGAAAACACTCCCGGCTCCGCTCAAAACAGTGGCGGAGGCGCCTATAATCAAGGTGGCGGAGGCGCCGGTGTGGCCGAAGACGATAACGAAGTAAACAACGGTAAGCAATGGGGGAGCGTCTGGGAGGATGATCTCTAGGATGCTTTCCTGTTAGGAATTTAAACGATTAAAAAAATTAATTCAATGGGAAAAAGTAAATACTTAACCGTCCTTGCGTCATTTGTCTTGGCGCTAGGCTTATACGGCTGCTCCGGTGAAAACTCGCCGGTAGATCCTGTGAATCCCGACAATGGCGGCACAGAGAAACCCGAAGCGAAAGGCAAACAGTTTAGAGGTTTTATCGATTCCACTGCAATGCGCGAAAGCAATGGCTCACGTACTCTTGGAGTTTATGGAGAGTTAGACCCGCTGACTCATAAAACCGGTATCCGGTTCTATTGGGATGAGGAAGAAGATAAGGATTCTCCTACATTATATCTTTGGGATACTAAAACAAATAACTGGCGTTCATTTTATACACGCGATGTGTTGACTAGAGATGCGCAAAATCGTATAACTTCAGCTTCATGGTCTTTAGGAGGGTTAGCCTTAGATCAAGAGACTTATAAGATTAGATACGGTAATTATGTCAGTGGTAATCAAGCTTATTTCTATTCTGACCAAGAACAATTAGTTCCGGGACAGGCAAATAAACTGCGTGCTTATGGTGACTGTGGTACAGCTATAGCCGAAGATAATGGTCTTTATTATGACTTTACTCTAAAACACAGTGCATCTTTTATAACTTTTATGCCCTATGCCGGTGGAGCTGTTACTGACGAAAGCCATAAGGTTCTTGTAAATTGTAAGCTATGGAGAATCCGTATCTCATCTGACCAATTTATGGGAAATACTAGTCAATATTTTAAATTTAATGATAATGGTATAGACCAATCTCAGTGGCCTACTGGTGGACAGAAATATATCCAGGTACAGTGTGCCAAAGATAATAGTGGTACAATCACTGCTAATTATGGAATTCCTAGTAGTAAGAATGCGGCAAAAACCAATGGTGCTATCATGGTACTAGCCCCGGGAACCTACACCAATGTAAAGATAGAATATACGGTATATGATCCGGTAGTTCAATCGAGTGCCATATTCACCAAAAGTATTCCTACCCTAACATTAAATCCAGGAAAGAATCTTCCTATATATTCAGCGCTAACTTGTAAGGACTATAGCTCACAATTTGGTCTTTATCATATGTGGGGTGCACAGGACAATTATTGGAATAGTACTTTCCCCGCTTCTCACAATTGGGGGCCATTAGGAGTTCCCGCCCAAATAAACTATCCCTCAACGGGTCAATTGCGCTATTTTAGTAATGTAGATGCTGCTGCTTTAGCAGGGCCTAAGGATGCTCCTGCTGGTAGTAAAGATGCAGATGCTCCAACAATTAATCTGTTACATTGGTATGTGACCAAAGGAGACCCGCGCTGGGATCCGGAACCGTTTACCTATGATGGACATTTGTTTACAGGACGTATATGGTTCTTAAAGGCTAGTGTTATTGCTGATAACTATGGTGTATCTGTTCCGGATATGTCTCAAAAGATACAAGGAGGCAATGATGTAAGTGCTGGTTATACTTCTGAGAGTAGAACTCCTTCAGATTGGAGTGATGTACCAGAAGCTCAACGAGGTAATTATTTCTATGTAGTTCCGTTAGGTTATTATGAAAATGGACAATTAAAAATGCTTCAATCTACTAGTTATGGATATAGCTATTTTTGGTCTAGTACGGGATATGCTGGGTATGGTGTTGGTCACGCAAACAGTAAAATCTATGCCGCATATTTAAGGATACAGTTATCAAATCCTTATACAAATAACTCAAGTGCCGGAATACATATAGAAAATGATTATGATAGTGAGAACTATCGTACGAAAGGATATCAAACTTGGCCAGGAGAGCAGTTTACTTATAATTAATAGCAATATAAACTTTGAGTAATATGTTTCAAATAAGAAATAAAACGGTTTCAGCATTCGCTTTGTGCGCCATAGCAGTCTTTGGACTGTATGGCTGCGGTAGCGATAATATCGTGGACAACGGTAAAGATAAAGAAGGACAGGAGCAAGAACTTCCCAAGGTGTTGTTTACCGGTGGTCTTGGAAATGAAGAGACAAAAAGTCGTACAGGAGGTGTCGAAGATGCAACAAAACTCGACTTCGTTTGGACTGCTAACGACTATAAGTATTTCTTCGTTGACCTTGGCTCTCCCCAAAATGCTCCGGTGAATTGGAAGGCGGCCAAGTATATGACCCCAATAGAAAAGGATGCAGGAAATGATAAGATAATAAAGAAAGCTTCTTTCTATTATGAGGATATTCCGTTGACCAATCAGAATTATACGTATGCTTTACGTTATGTGGGTGGCAGTAATAATCCTAACCAGGTAAGGATAAAGAATATTCAAAAGCAAACCGGAGATGCCGGCTTTGCTGATCAGTTGGGTGAAAATGGCGATTGTTTTATAGGTTATGCTAGTGGATGGCACACTATTAGCTTAAAGAAGCCGGATGGTTCATGGTTTTATCCATATATAAATTATTATTTCAATCCTAATGGTGGCTATACTTATAGAGGACAGAGTTATCAAGCCGGCCACAAAGCGTCCTATATTTCGTTTATGGTGTATAACCTGAAAGGCGAGATGAAGAACACTTATATAAGTCAGGTGAAGATTACTGCCGACCAGGGTATAAATGGAACTCGTCCGTTTAGCGAAGCAGGAATCGACCTAACAACTCGTCCGAGTAACTCTCTGAATAAATATATCCGTTTGGAAATCTCCAATGGTCTATCGATAGCCGCCAATAGAGCAGATGCTCGTAAGAAAGCAGCTGTGATGGTTGCCTTCCCTGGTGAATACACCAATGTTCAGGTTGAGATAAAAATCTTAGACCCTGTATCGGGCACTGTCTTTGGTATTAAAAGAAACTATGCGAAGATGAAACTCGAGGAAGGGAAGAATCTGCCTTTATACTTCTCGCTTGATATTCCTGACTTCGGTCAGAACTTCGAAACCTATCATATGTGGGGCGCTAAAGACTACTATTGGATGCCGTCATCTCCGTTGCCCACTCCGCATAATTGGGTAATCACGGGCGGTGTTGGTTCTATCGCAGCTCCGGCAGCTCCTAATGATGTGTGGCCAAAACTAGATACCGACACGCGTTGGTACGAGAAGGATTATTATGAAGTGCAGTCTGGTACGGTAGACTATACCTCTGATGTGCCTAAACCCAATGATGCTTCATATATCCTTACTCAAGATTGCTATTGGGATAATGAAACGACTTATACAATAGATGGACATCTTTTCAAGGGTTTGCTTTGGATTCCGAAGATAATCAAAGGTCATGCTACTGCCTACGATGGTAATGATTGGAGTGGTGCTTCTCCATCGTCAGGCCATGAAAAGACTGTAAAAACAGGCGTACATAATGTTTCAGGCTATTTTGCACTTCCGGCGCTAGGCTGGTGGGTAGACGGCGCATTGAGTAACGTTGGAAAGGAAGGTCGCTACTGGCTATGGGATTGCGACCCGGATAATACTAATGACAATGCCTATAGCGTTTACTTCAATTCGCAGAAGATTATTATTCAGCACGACACGCCGAAGAAATACGGCTGTCTCTCTATGCCCAAAGGAAACTAGGGAACACAGGGTTATTGAAATATTTAAAAAGATTATTTAGGATGAGGGTGTGTCGAAAGACGCACCCTTGTTTTTTATTCTATAACGAATAGGGCGATGTCGCTTGTCAGTGTCGCATTGTCCATCCGTCATTACGGAACAAACACCCCGTCCGGACAACAGGACGGTCTATCACAGAGTGTCTGCGGCCAGAAATCATTTTTGTTTTTCTATCACAGAGTGTCTGCGGTCGAAAATCATTTTTGTTTTTTCATCACAGAGTGCCAGCGGCCGAAATCATTTTTGTTTTTCCATCGCAGAGTGTCTGCGGTCGAAAATCATTTTTGTTTTTC
>NZ_BAKH01000010.1 GCF_000614105.1 Prevotella micans DSM 21469 = JCM 16134 | reverse complement strand
TTTTGCAAAATGCGATGGCATGAAAAGAGTCTTCGATATGGTTTTGCAAAATGCGATGGCATGAAAAGAGTCTTCGGTATGGTTTTGCAAAATGCGATAGCATGAAAAGGGTCTTCGAGATAGTTTTGCAAAATGCGATAGCATAAAATGAATTTTACCGGACTGTAATGGTTTATATATATTATTGACTATCAATAAGCTTAATATAGTAGGCAGTTTAAAAACATTTCAAAATTAATTATGGCAACAAAGAATAACCCGAGAGTAAACTTTGCCAAAATACAGAATCCATATCCGTATCCAGATTTTCTAGATTTGCAGTTGAAATCGTTTCGTGATTTTCTGCAATTGGACACACCTCCAGAAGATCGCAAGAATGATGGTTTGTATAAGGTGTTTGTCGAGAATTTCCCTATAAGCGACACACGTAATAATTTCGTTCTGGAATTCTTGGACTATTATATAGATCCGCCTCGTTATACTATTTCAGAATGTTTGGAACGTGGGTTAACATATAGTGTTCCTTTGAAAGCAAAGATGAAGCTCTACTGTACAGATCCCGATCATGAAGATTTTGGAACATTTATTCAGGATGTCTTTCTTGGCACAATTCCTTACATGACCAGTAATGGTACTTTCGTTATAAATGGTGCAGAACGTGTGGTTGTTTCGCAATTACATCGTTCGCCTGGGGTATTCTTTGGACAAGGCGTACATGCTAACGGTACTGTGCTTTACAGTGCTCGTATTATTCCTTTTAAAGGCTCATGGATCGAGTTTGCAACAGATATAAATAATGTCATGTATGCCTACATTGACCGTAAAAAGAAACTGCCAGTTACAACCATGCTTCGTGCTATTGGTTTTGAATCAGATAAAGATATTCTGAAAATATTCGATCTCTGTGAAGAGGTTAAAGCCAATAAGAAAAACATGAAGGCAGCTTTAGGGCGTAGGTTGGCCGGTAATGTTATGAAAAGTTGGAATGAAGACTTTGTAGATGAGGATACGGGTGAAGTGGTTTCTATTGAGCGTAACGAAGTTGTTGTTGAACGCGAAACTGAGATTACAGAAGAAAATATAGGTGTGATTTTGGATAGTGGAATCTCGACAGTTTTACTTCATAAGGACGAAGATGCAGCAAACAAGTATTCCATTATTTTCAATACTCTAGCAAAAGACCCAAGCCATTCAGAGATAGAGGCTGTAAATTACATATATCGCCAACTGCGTAATGCTGATGCTGCTGATGATTCTAGTGCTCGTGAAGTATTTCAGAATTTATTCTTCTCGGAAAAACGCTATGATCTTGGAGATGTCGGACGTTATAGGATAAATAAGAAACTTGGGTTAAATACCGATATGGATATTCGGGTGCTCACTAAGGATGATATTATAGAGATTATAAAATATCTTATTAATCTCATCAATTCGAATGCAACGGTAGACGACATTGACCATTTATCTAATCGTCGTGTTAGGACGGTAGGCGAACAACTAGCAAGTCAATTTTCGATAGGTCTGGCCCGTATGAGTCGTACTATTCGTGAACGTATGAATGTACGCGACAATGAGGTATTCCAACCTACGGATTTGATAAACGCCAAGACAATATCCAGTGTAATAAATTCTTTCTTCGGAACGAACCCATTGAGTCAGTTCATGGATCAAACAAATCCGCTTGCTGAAGTTACCCACAAACGCCGTCTTTCCGCACTAGGTCCTGGTGGACTCTCTCGTGAACGTGCCGGTTTCGAGGTGCGTGATGTACATTTCACTCACTACGGGCGTCTTTGCCCGATTGAGTCGCCAGAAGGCCCCAATATCGGTCTAATATCTTCTCTTTGTCTTTATGCCAAGATAAACGACCTTGGTTTCATAGTGACTCCTTATCGTAAGATTAAGAACAGTAAGGTGAATCTTGAAAACCGAAATGTAATTTATCTGACGGCTGAGGAAGAAGAAGAAAAAATAATAGGACAAGGTAATGCTCCTCTTAATCCTGATGGAACATTTATACGTTCGACAGTAAAATGTCGTCAGGATGCTGATTATCCTGTTGTTTCTCCTGATAAGGTCGATCTTATGGATGTTTCTCCGCAGCAGATTGCTTCTGTTTCGGCCGGATTAATTCCATTCTTGGAGCACGATGATGGACACCGAGCATTGATGGGATGTAATATGATGCGCCAAGCAGTCCCATTGCTCCATAACGATGCCCCAATTGTCGGAACAGGATTGGAAAAGCAAGTTTGTGAAGATTCACGTACAATGATAGTAGCCGAAGGAAATGGCGTCGTTGAATATGTTGATGCAACAACCATTCGTATTCTTTACGATCGTACAAAGGATGAAGAATTTGTTAGTTTCGAACCGGCTCTAAAAGAATATATTATTCCAAAGTTCCGTCGCACAAACCAGAACATGGTAATAGACCTACGTCCTATCTGTAGTAAAGGTCAGCGTGTGAAAAATGGCGATATTCTAACCGAAGGTTATGCTACAGAAAACGGTGAATTAGCTTTAGGACGAAATCTGCTTGTAGCCTATATGCCATGGAAAGGTTATAACTATGAGGACGCTGTAGTTATTTCTGAACGTATGGTTCGTGAAGACGTGCTCACTTCAGTACATGTAGATGAATATTCACTCGAAGTTCGCGAAACGAAGCGTGGAGTTGAAGAGTTCACTGCAGATATACCAAACGTCAGTGAGGAGGCAACAAAAGACCTTGATGATAACGGTATAATCAGAGTAGGTGCTCGTGTAGAACCAGGCGATATAATGATTGGTAAGATTTCGCCTAAAGGTGAGAGCGATCCATCTCCAGAGGAAAAACTTCTTCGTGCAATATTTGGCGATAAAGCTGGTGATGTGAAAGATTCTTCTCTAAAAGCCAATCCTTCGTTGAGCGGTGTAGTAATAGATAGGAAATTATTTGCACGCTCCATAAAGAGTCGTGAAGGTAAGAGACAAGATAAACTCATACTTGCAAACCTCGACGAGGAACATGAGGCAAAATTAAATGACTTGAAGGACCTGCTTGTTGACAAACTTATGTCTCTCATAGAAGACAAAGAATCGCAAGGAATTAAAGATTATTCTGACGCCGAAATAATAACAAAAGGTAGTCGATTTACAGTTGTTGCGCTTAAGAATCTAGACTATGAAGGTATTCAGTCGAATGACTGGACCGACGACGAGCACACTAATCAGCTCATTCAACAGCTTATCATGAACTATATACATAAGTTCAAACAGATGGATGCTGACCTGAAACGCAGAAAGTTCGCTATAACTATCGGTGATGAACTTCCATCCGGAGTGTTGCAAATGGCTAAGGTATATATTGCTAAAAAGCGCAAGATCCAAGTAGGAGATAAGCTTGCCGGTCGTCATGGTAATAAAGGAATTGTGTCAAAGGTTGTTCGTGCCGAAGATATGCCATTCCTAGAGGATGGCCGACCAGTAGACTTAGTATTGAACCAATGGGTGTGCCGTCACGTATGAACCTTGGACAGATTTTTGAGGCTATATTGGGTGCTGCTGGTCGTAATTTGGGGGTCAAGTTTGCCACACCTATTTTCGATGGTGCAAAATTGGAAGATTTAAAAGAATGGACAGACAAAGCAGGCTTACCTAATCTTTGCTCCACCTACATATATGATGGAGAAACCGGAGAACGTTTCGATCAGCCTGCAACCGTGGGAATCACTTACTTCCTGAAGCTAGGGCACATGGTTGAAGACAAGATGCACTCTCGTAGTATTGGTCCGTATTCCCTCATAACTCAGCAGCCACTTGGCGGTAAAGCACAATTCGGTGGACAGCGTTTCGGTGAGATGGAAGTTTGGGCTATCGAAGCTTTCGGAGCTTCGCATATTCTTCAGGAAATTCTAACTGTGAAATCCGATGATGTTGTTGGTCGTTCCAAAGCCTACGAGGCTATAGTTAAAGGTGACCCGATGCCGACTCCAGGTATACCCGAATCGTTGAACGTGCTGTTGCACGAACTTCGAGGACTAGGTCTAAGTATCAAACTTGATTAAAACGTTCACCCTAAAATAGAAGTAAAACATGGCTTTTAAGAAAGAAAATAAAGTTAAGAGTAATTTTAGTAAGATTACAATAGGCTTGGCCTCCCCAGAAGAGATTCTGGAAAACTCTTATGGTGAAGTCACCAAACCGGAAACAATTAACTACAGAACTTATAAACCCGAGCGTGACGGTCTTTTTTGCGAACGTATATTCGGGCCCACTAAGGACTATGAGTGTGCTTGTGGAAAGTATAAACGTATTCGTTACAAAGGAATAGTTTGTGACAGATGCGGAGTTGAAGTAACCGAAAAAAAGGTACGTCGCGAGCGCGCCGGTCATATAGAACTGGTTGTTCCGGTTGCCCATATCTGGTATTTCCGGAGTTTACCGAATAAGATAGGCTATCTGTTAGGACTTCCAACAAAGAAGCTGGATTCCATTGTCTACTATGAAAAATATGTAGTTATTCAGCCGGGAGTTGTTGAGGGGATGAAACAGACTGATAGTGAGGATGACTTAAACGGTTCGCATAAGTTCGACCTCATTTCAGAAGATGAATATCTGGATATTTTATACAATAAAGTTCCCGAAGGAAATGAAACTCTAGACGATTCTGATCCAAAGAAGTTCATCGCAAAGATGGGGGCAGAAGCAATTTACGACTTATTGTTGAACATAGATCTCGACCGTCTAGCAGGCGAACTTCGTGACCGTGCAACAACCGATTCCAGTCAGCAACGTAAAAGCGAAGCTCTAAAGCGTCTTCAGGTAGTGGAATCTCTACGTCAGGCCAAGGGGATTAATCGTCCGGAGTGGATGATTATGAAGATTGTTCCAGTTACTCCGCCTGAACTTCGCCCGCTTGTACCGCTGGATGGTGGACGCTTCGCTACATCCGATCTCAACGATCTCTATCGTCGTGTTATCATTCGTAATAACCGTTTGAAAAGGCTCATTGAGATTAAAGCTCCAGAGGTAATTCTTAGAAATGAGAAGCGTATGCTTCAGGAAGCCGTCGACTCTCTGATTGACAACAGTCGTAAGTCATCGGCAGTAAAGAGTGAAAGCAATCGTCCACTGAAATCCCTCTCCGATTCACTTAAAGGTAAACAAGGACGTTTCCGTCAGAATCTTCTGGGTAAGCGTGTTGACTATTCCGCACGTTCGGTTATTGTCGTTGGCCCGGAGCTAAAAATGGGTGAGTGCGGTTTGCCTAAGTTGATGGCTGCTGAGCTCTACAAGCCGTTTATAATCCGTAAACTTATTGAGCGTGGTATTGTCAAAACCGTTAAGAGTGCAAAGAAAATTGTTGATCGCCGTGAACCGGTGATTTGGGATATTCTTGAGAACGTTATGAAAGGGCATCCCGTTCTTCTGAACCGTGCCCCGACACTTCACCGTTTGGGTATACAGCTTTCCAGCCAAAACTTATCGAGGGTAAAGCCATTCAGCTACACCCATTGGCATGTACAGCGTTCAATGCCGACTTTGACGGTGACCAGATGGCCGTACATCTGCCATTGAGCAACGAGGCTGTTCTTGAAGCACAGGTACTCATGCTTCAAAGCCATAATATTCTCAATCCAGCAAATGGAGCACCTATCACTGTACCTTCGCAAGATATGGTGCTTGGTCTATACTATATCACAAAGATTCGCCCGGGTGCAAAAGGCGAAGGCCTAACTTTTTACGGAGCTGAAGAGGCTATCATTGCAAACAATGAAGGAAGATGCGACTTGCATGCACAAGTGAAAGTGATGGTCGACGACTTGATCGATGGCAAAATACAGAAGCGATTAGTAGAAACATCTGTCGGACGTGTCATCGTCAATCAGATTATTCCAATCGAAGTCGGATTTTTCAATGGAATCATATCCAAGAAATCCCTGCGCGGACTTATTGCCGATGTAATCAAAGCTGTCGGAATGGCGCGAGCATGTACGTTCCTTGACGGTATAAAGAATCTGGGATATCACATGTCATATGTTGCTGGTCTTTCGTTCAATCTCGGTGATATCATCGTACCTGAAGAGAAAGAAAGTATCGTTGGAAAGGGACAAGAGGAAGTAGACCAAGTACGCCAGAACTATGAAATGGGTTTCATAACCGATAAGGAACGCTACAATCAGGTTATTGACGCTTGGACACACGTGAACAATAACCTGAAGCAGAACGTGATGAAACATATGACCGAAGCTGACCAGGGATTCAATGCCGTTTATATGATGCTCGATTCTGGAGCACGTGGATCAGCTGACCAGATAGCCCAGCTTGCTGGTATGCGCGGACTCATGGCTAAGCCACAGAAAGCAGGAGCCGAAGGAACCCAAATCATCGAGAACCCGATCATTTCGAATTTCAAGGAAGGAATGTCGGTGCTCGAATATTTTATATCTTCGCACGGTGCAAGAAAAGGACTAGCCGACACGGCCATGAAAACCGCTGATGCCGGATATCTTACCAGACGTTTGGTTGACGTTTCACATGATGTTATTATTACCGAAGAAGACTGCGGTTCTCTACGTGGACTTGAATGCCGAGCACTCAAGAACGGTGACGAAGTCATTGCAACACTCTATGAACGCATTCTCGGTCGAGTGTCGGTACATGACGTTGTGAACCCCACAACTAGCGAGCTTATTGTGGCCGCCGGCGAAGAAATAACCGAAGAAAAAGCAAGAGCCATAGAACAATCACCGCTCGAGATGGTCGAAATCCGCTCTGTGCTCACCTGCGAAAGCAAAAAAGGAGTATGTATGAAGTGCTACGGCCGAAATCTCGCAACAGCCCGTATGGTTCAGCTTGGTGAAGCTGTAGGAGTCATTGCAGCCCAAGCTATTGGTGAACCTGGAACACAGCTTACGCTGCGAACATTCCACGCTGGAGGTGTTGCAGGTAATGCTGCCTCCAACGCTTCCATCGTTTCGAAAAATGATGCTCGAATTGAGTTCGACGAACTCCGCACGGTACCTTTCGTAGATGAGGACAATAAGAAATGCCAGATGGTTGTGAGCCGACTCGCAGATATTCGATTCATTGATCCCAAAACAGGTATTGTGCTCCTCACCGATAATGTGCCATACGGTAGCTCACTCTATTTCAAAAATGGCGATACTGTCAAGAAAGATGATCTCATTTGTAAATGGGATCCGTTCAATGCTGTTATCGTGAGTGAATATGAAGGTGTAATCAGATTACACGATGTCATTGAAGGAACAACCTATAAGGCTGAAACCGACGAGGCAACCGGGCTCACAGAGCGAATCATAACTGAAGCACGCGATAAAAATCACGTGCCGACACTTGATATCGTGAAGTCGGGTGCCAAGAAAGGAGCCGATGGACAATACGCAGCTGAGGATATTCTCGGAACTTACAATCTGCCAGTGGGAGGACATCTCGAACAAGTTGTTAAAGACGGAACAAAGGTGAAAACCGGAACAACGCTCGTTAAAATCCCACGTTCGGTTGGTGGAGCAGGTGATATTACTGGAGGTCTACCGCGTGTAACCGAACTCTTTGAGGCACGTAACCCATCGAATCCGGCAGTAGTTTCCGAAATCGATGGTGAAGTAACCATGGGAAAAGTCAAACGAGGCAATCGTGAGATAATGATAACCTCCAAAACTGGCGAACAACGTAAGTATCTAGTCAGCCTATCGAAGCAAATCCTAGTGCAGGAGCATGATGCAGTGCGTGCCGGAACACCACTCTCCGATGGCATAATCACCCCGGCTGACATACTATCGATTAAGGGTCCTACAGCCGTACAAGAGTATATCGTTAACGAAGTTCAGGACGTTTATCGACTCCAAGGAGTGAAAATCAATGATAAGCACTTCGAAATCATCGTTAGACAAATGATGCGCAAGGTTCGAATAGACGACCCGGGAGATACTACTTTCCTAGAGCAGGAACTCGTAGACAAACTCGACTTTGCTGCTGAGAACGACCGTATCTGGGGAAAGAAAGTTGTTACCGACCCAGGAGATTCAGAATATTGTTACAAAGGTCAGATACTCTCAGTTCGCAAGTTACGCGACGAAAACTCTAGTCTCAAGCGCCGTGATCTCCGTACCGTTCAAGTACGCGACGCCGTCTTGGCAACAGCTACCCAGATGTTGCAAGGAATCACCCGTGCAGCCCTCGGAACAAAGAGTTTCATGAGTGCCGCATCATTCCAAGAAACAACGAAGGTACTTAACGAAGCAGCCATTCGCGGCAAGACCGACTATCTCGAAGGCATGAAGGAGAATGTTATCTGCGGTCATCTCGTACCAGCCGGAACCGGTTTACGTCAATGGCAAAAAATCATCGTAGGGTCTCAAGACGAATACATGCGCATGGAAATCAACCGTCGCAATATTCTCGATATAACCGAACCGCAAAGCCGCAAGGCGAAGAGATAAACACTGCGAGAGCCTGTCGAATTAGTCGACGGGCTCTCTTTTTCTCATTCTATCGTCAATATGGACTAAGACTTAGAACCGTTTTGCAGATTTCTCTAGTAATTAAGGCGAGCTCCAGTCTAAAAACATTTTCGAAAGCTTGTGCAGACCTTAGGAAGTGATTACTTTTGCGTCGTTAAAGTCTGCGGGATGTAGTTCAGTAGGTTTAGAATGCTGGTCTGGGGGACCAGTGGTCGCCAGTTCGAGTCTGGTCATCCCGACAAATTGTAAAGACAAAGAAAGGGGCTGATTATCGGCCCCTTTCTTTGTCTATTTTCTTTAGGATTTGCCTTTGCTTTCTGCTCCACACCGGAAATTTTAATTTCACTAACGTGCTTCCCGGCTAGAATATGGTATTCTGAGTATGCGAGCTCGATGCAATATAATGGTCAGATTTATCTACGGCAAGAACGGTAGACCTTATACGGGAGGATGCGTTTTTGATTTGAAAAGTGTAGAGATAGGATGTGGAGCGGTTTGAGGGTTTCTTGAGCTTTGCTGCAAGCGTTAGGGCTAATTCGGTTAACTTTGCTTCAAATAAAAAAACAACCTATGTATTTCCTACGAAAAACCTGTGAAATGCTGGCAGTGGTATTTAGGCCGGTGAAAGACAATGCGCAGTTCTTTTTCTTCATGTATGTTACAGCAATTACGGTTTCGTTTTTGGAGTTACCGCGGCCAGATTCGGAGGTTTATCCGGGTTTGTGGCTCGAGCTATTTGTAGACCTTTATGTATTGACGTCCGTAATCATGCTTTTCCCTCGGGCGATGAGGTGTTATATTCGGATTCTTATAAGTATGTTGGTATATCTCGTGAGTATAGCTGATGTGTTTTGCTGGGAGAAATTCCGTTCTACGCTCAATCCATCTATGCTTCTGCTGGTGGGTGAAACAGACAGTAGAGAGGCCGGCGAGTTTTTGAGTACTTATCTTGCGCCCGAGCTGTTGTGGTCGGGCGTGGGAGTGATTCTGCTGATAGCTCTTGTGCATTTGATACTGTCGTTCAGACTACCCTTTGTGAAATGGTTCTCATTGAAAGAAAAGCTGGTTTGTCGCTTGCTGTGCCACTATTTGAAACAGAGTGCACCCATTGGTGGTTTCATTGTTTTGGGATTTCTGGTTTGGGGTATCATCGATTCGGTTGGCAATAAGTGCGAGATGGTGCAAATGTTTAGGATGAAAACCGTTGGTGAGGTGGAGCATGAGCTTACAACCAAGGATTGTGCACAATTCTATCTGCCAGTATATAGGCTTGCTTTCAGTGTATTTTCAAATAGGTTGGCGTCGCAGCAGATTGGCCTACTCATAGAGGCTAATCGGGATTTGAGTGTTGACAGTTGTTCATTCCGTTCACCGAATATAGTGCTCATCATCGGCGAGAGTTTCGGAAAGCATCATTCGCAGCAATATGGCTATTTCATGCCCACGACTCCGCGGCAGATGGAGCGGCAGAAGACCGGATTGCTAGTTCCGTTCGGAGATGTAGTTTCGCCGTGGAATCTCACGAGTTTTGTTTTCAAGAATGTGTTTTCGCTGCATGTTGTGGGACAGAAAGGTGAGTGGTGCGACTATCCGCTTTTCCCGGCGTTGTTCAGAAAAGCCGGCTATCATGTGAGCTTCGTAACAAACCAGTTCTTGCCGAAGGCAGAGAAGCGGTTTATGATTTCAGCGGAGGGTTCTTTTTAAATAATCCCGAACTGTCGGCCGCGATGTTCGACACACGAAATGACCGGTTGCATCGGTTCGACCGCGGTCTGATTGACGACTATGATAACAAATTAGAGAAAGAAAATAAGGCTCGAAACCTCATCATATTCCATCTTATGGGGCAGCACGTTGCTTATCATCAACGTTATCCTAAAAATAGGCAGCACTTCAAGGCCGAGGATTATAAAGAACGTCGTCCCGAGTTGAACGCCGAACGGAGAGCAACGCTGGCCGAATATGACAATGCCGTGCTCTACAACGACTCAATTGTTGATCAAATTATACGCCGCTTCGAAAATAAGAATGCCGTAGTTATCTATATGCCCGACCACGGCGAGGAATGCTATGAAGGCCGACGCGGATTCATCTGTCGGAATCATTCAGCAGGCATTAACTACGATTTAGCGCGTTATGAATTCGAGATCCCTTTCTGGGTTTATTGTTCGCCGGAATATGTTCGCCAGAATCCCGACCTGTTCAAGCAAATCGTGGCATCGCGTAACAAGCGGTTCATGACCGATGCGCTACCTCATATGTTACTCTATCTTGCAGGCGTTGCGACGAAAGCTTATCATGCCGAATATAACATTCTTAGTACTCGCTACAACGAGCATCGCGAGCGCAAACTCAAAAACACAACCAACTACGACGCATTGCGCCATGGATAACGAATCGAGAAACATTTTGAGTAGCGCCGAGTGTGCTGCCTTACGAGGAATAGCCATCATGGGAATATTCCTACACAATTATTGTCATTGGCTGCCAGGAATGGTACAGGAAAACGAGTATCAGTTCTTTGAGCACAACGTTCAGTGGCTCGACTCGGTGATGAGCGGCGGATGGAACGAACAGATACCATTTCATATCATTTCATTCTTCGGGCACTACGGTGTGCCGATATTCCTGTTCCTTTCGGCCTACGGACTAGTACAGAAGTACGAGTCGAACCAATCATCACCTCGGCCGTGGAGCTTCGTTTCGTATCACTGGAAAAAACTATTCCGCATGATGATTGTTGGCTTCGTGGCTTTCACAATGATTGACGCAATAACATCCGGAAGTCATCGCTATGAGGTAATTGACATTGTTGCGCAACTCGGCTTGCTGAACAACCTGCTCCCCCGTCCGGATGCGATAATATGGCCAGGTCCTTACTGGTTTTTCGGGCTAATGCTACAACTCTACATCATCTATCGGCTTCTACTTTTCCGCCGACATTGGGCTTGGACTGTTGTGCTTATCATTGTGTGCACGGCAATTCAGATGACGTGCAATCCAGAGGGTGAAGCTCTAAATAGATGGCGATATAATTTCGTCGGCGGCATTCTGCCTTTTGGTGCCGGACTGCTCTATGCGCGACACATGAAACCGGTGGGAAGATGGTTTCACCTGCTCGTGCTGGCGGTTTCGCTTGTTGGAATATGGTTTCTCGGTCGAAGTTTCCACACGTGGTTCATTGTGCCGCTGCTTGTTTGTTCGGCCGGAATAAGCCTGGTGAAACTCCTTTCGGAACCCTATCATATTACAATTCTCGACAAGCTGAACGCGCTATTCATGAGAGTCGCTGTGTGGATGGGCGGCATATCTGCCGCGTTGTTTGTGTGTCACCCCATAACCCGGAAAATATTTATCGGCATTTCGAAAGACGGCAGGCTCTTTGTCGGTATTATGCTCTATATCGTAACCTCGCTGTGCCTGGCGTGGCTATTCAAAGAACTCATGAAACGAATACCATCACCCAAACTAAAATGAAGATAAACTGTTTTGAACTCGGCAGCATCAGTCGTTATCGCGGCGAACTGATGGGAGCAGCAATCATTTTCGTGATGCTTTTCCATGTTGGACTGCCACGTGACGATGCCTTCTTCGGGCTCAGACGGATGGGCAACATTGGCGTTGACATATTCCTTTTCCTGAGCGGGATCGGCCTGTGGTTCGCCTGGACTAAGAATCCGTCAATAAAAGATTTCCTGTGTCGGCGATTCAAACGAATCTATCCAACATGGTTAGTCATAGCCAGCCTCTATTATATTCCCGATTACTTCTTTCCCCAGATTGTAGATCACAGTGGAGCCTGCACCGGCATCGGTAACCTGATAGCCAACATTGGTCTGAACATAAACTTCTGGCTACGAACGGAGCTAACCTTTTGGTATGTTCCTGCAATTATGGCACTCTATGTCGCTGCTCCGTTCTACATGCGACTCATTTCGCGTAACCCTGTTTATCGTTGGTTGCCCGTGGCGATGATGGCGTGGTGCATTGTCGTGCAATATGTTGTACCTCTGAATCACGCATTGGGCCATTTGGAGATTTTCTGGAGTCGGCTACCAATCTTTTTCATCGGCATAAATCTTGGACAGGCCGTGAAAGAAAATCGTCAGCTTGCTGGCTCATCCGTTTGGCTAATCTTGTTCCTTTTTGCCGGTACGCTCGCTGTCGGAATATATTTAGAGCAAGCGAGGCACGGTACTTTTCCCCTCTTTCTCGAACGGATGCTCTACATTCCGCTAACCGTTACCGCTGCGTTGTTGGCCGGGAAGATTCTACCACGTTCGCCCCGCTGGTTCAACTGGGCGTTGCGATTTGTCGGTGCGTTGAGTCTGGAGATTTATCTGCTGCACTATCATTTCGTGATGCGCTACATCGAACGTCTCCATGCCGGCTACTGGCCCACATTCCTAATCACGCTAGCCGCGACGTTGCCCGTTGCGTGGCTACTCGGCAAAGCGATAAATAAAATCTTCAAATGAAAAATCTGTTCTTGCTCATCCGTCCGCAACAGTGGATAAAGAATCTTGTTATTTTCCTGCCCGTGTTTTTCGGTCGGGCGATACTCGACTCGCATGCGATGCTCAACAGTTTCATAACGATGCTCGCTTTTTGTCTTATCTCGTCGTCGATTTATTGTCTTAACGATATTGTCGACCGCAACGACGACCGTAAACATCCCGATAAGCAATGCCGACCTATAGCCTCCGGGCGGGTGAGTATCCACCAGGCTATTGCGCTTATTGTCGGTTTATTTTCTCTAGGTTTGCTTGCGCTGGTTCCGCTAGGCACAGAGACTCTTCCTACGGCCGGAATATTGTTGGCTTATTGGTTCATGAATGTTGCCTATTGCTTAAAGCTGAAGCAATATGCGATAATCGACGTGTGTATAATTGCTTTCGGATTCATACTACGAATACTCGCCGGCGGAACAGCAGCCGACATAACCCTCAGTAAGTGGATTGTGCTGATGACTTTTCTGTTGATGCTGTTCCTTTCGTTTGCCAAGCGGCGCGATGACGTTCTACGGATGAACGAAACCGGTCTTCCGCCCAGAAAAAACACGATACGTTACAATATCACTTTCATCAACCAGGCCATAACCATAACGGCCAGTGTTACGCTCGTGTGCTACATCATGTACACTGTCAGCCCCGAAGTGATTGCCCATTTGAATACCGAGCATCTTTATCTTACAAGCATATTTGTGCTGCTCGGTTTGTTGCGATACATTCAAATCGCAGTGGTCGACAAGAAAAGCGGCGACCCCACCAAGATTATCATTCGCGACCGATTCACTCAACTTATCGTTCTCGCATTCGGCTTGTCCTACCTTTTCATTATATACATTCTCTGAAGCATGACCATTTACGCATTCGATTTCGACGGAACCTTAACCCGACGTGACACCTTTCTAGTTTTCGCCCGATTTGCCAAAGGCACGTCCCGAACCTTTTTTGCCATAATGCTTATGTTGCCACTACTCGTTATGATGAAGTTGCGCCTTTACCCGAACTGGCGAGCCAAGCAACAACTTTTTTCCCTATTGTTTCGAGGCATGCCGATAGACCAATTCGACGAAACGTGCCGTCGATTCGCTGTCGAGAATCAAAATTTGTTACGTCCCAAGGGCTTGCAAACGATAGAACGAGCCATAGGTGAGGGAAGCAAGGTTGTTGTCATCACGGCCAGTATCGAAAACTGGGTTAAGCCGTTCTTTCACGACTTAAGCGGCGATATCCGGATTGAGGGTACCCGAATCGATGTGCGAAACGGAAAGCTAACCGGCAAGTTCCTAACCAAGAACTGCTACGGTCGAGAGAAACTAAAAAGGATAAAGAAACTCTATCCCGCCCGAAGCTCTTATCGTTTGATAGCTTTTGGCGATAGTAAAGGCGACAGTCACCTACTCCGTTATGCAGATGAAAAGCACTACAAGCCCTTCCGCCACTAAAGCGCAAGTTATTCGATTCATCATCGTGGGCGTCCTTGCCACCGGTTTGCAATATGGTGTTTATCTTGCTCTTGTAAGTATATTGCCTCGGTTTGCTCCGAGTTTGGCCAACACGGTGGCTTATGCGGTGAGCTTCGTTTTCAACTATATTGCCAGCACCCGATTCACTTTTCGGGTTCGTTCGACTGCCAAGCGTGGCGCCGGATTTGTACTTTCGCACGTAGTAAATTATGTTCTTCAAACCCTGCTTCTCGCTCTGTTTCTCCATCTCGGCATTCCGAAGCATTTCGCTCTTATCCCCGTTTTCGCTATCTGTGTTCCAACGAACTTTATATTAGTTCGCTTTTTCCTAACCGGTATATTACACTGAGCTAACGTAATATATTTGGTTGTGCTGATTGAAAGAGCGATTCGGGCGGACACGGGGATATTAATACATTCGGACAGACACGGGGTCTGTCCCTACACTTGCGAACTCACTTAACCGCCCACAAAAAATAATCTGGTCTATAACGAATGTGCCGGGGGCTTATCGTTATAGACCAGATTGTGTGTGCGGAGAGTGTGTAGTGAGTGCCGACGGGGCGCTGTTAGAATTTCTTTCCGAAGACGATATTAATAAAGGTCTTAATCAAAATTTTTGCATCGAAGAGCCACGAGCGGTTCTCCAGATAGTAAAGGTCGAGTTCGAGGCGGCGCAGCATTTTCTCCATCGTGTCGGTGTAGCCGTTGTAGAGTGTGGCGTATGACGTAACACCGGGGCGAATTTGATAGAGAAAGGTGTAGCGCGAATCGTGCTTCATGATTTGGTCGATGTAGAACTTGCGTTCGGGGCGGGGCCCGATGAAAGCCATGTCGCCGCGTACTACGTTCCAGAGTTGCGGCAGTTCGTCGAGGTGATGTTGCCGAAGGAACTTGCCGATTTGAGTCATGCGTGTTTCGCGTTCGTGTTGATAGAGGGCCGGACCGTCCTTTTCGGCATCTATGCGCATGCTGCGGAATTTATAGATATAGAAAGGGCGGCCGAAGCGGCCGATTCGCTCTTGCTTGAAAATGGCTGGACCGCCATCTTCGCGGCGTACGGCGATGTAACAGATTAGAAATAGCGGTGAGAAAATAACAATGGCAAACAGGGCGATGAAGAAGTCGACAAAGCGCTTTACGATGCGTTCAATGTCGCTCATTCCGTCGAAAATATAAGAATCGCTGTTATGTCTCAAACCGTCAATTACCAAGGTATGTATTATGTTCATGATGCTTCTAAAACGTTGCTTCTTCACATTTATTGCTTGCGAGTCTCAATTTTTTTATGGGCAACACTTCAAGCACCTTCGCAAGATGCGAATAATTTGTTGCAAAGTTAACCAAAACAGACTAAAAGGCCATCCTTGTTTTTTTGCGGTGGGCGAACGGGTGTTGCCAACCTAAATATATTGTCGCCTGCAGTTATAAATTATTTTATCTCCCAGCGATGATGTCGCTAAGACTTATAATTTATTTTTTCTCTTGACTACTGCATCTCCGACAGTTATAAATTAATTTATCTCGTAGCGATACTGTCGCTTTGATTAGTATATTATTATATATCAAAGCGATTGTGTCGCCGCGACTTAAAATTTATTCTAACCTCTGGCGATATCGTCGCCGACGGTTAAAATAAAATATATGTTAAGGCGACGATATCGCTAGCACTTAAAATAAATTATATGTTAAGGCGACGATGTCGCCAGCACTTAAAAAAAATTATATATTAAGGCGACATCGTCGCCAGCAGTTAAAATAAAATATAAGTTAAGGCGACATCGTCGCTGGGAGATAAAATAAAATATAAGTTAAGGCGACGATGTCGCCGTAGCTAAAAATAAATTATAAGTCTCGGCGACGATGTCGCTAGCAGTAAAAATAAATTATAAGTCTCGGCGACGATGTCGCCAGAATGAAAAATAAATTATAAGTCTTGGCGACGGTTTTGTAATGGCAAAACACTACTTTTACACACGAAACAAAATCGTTGTCGGGAATCCGCTCCGGTCTGCACACAAAACAAGATTGTTGTCGGGAATCCGCCCCTCGTTTATCCACAAACAAATGTCGTTGCGAGGAGAAAAAAGGCAGGCAACAGAGACGAAAACTTTAAAAACAAAAGAATAATGAGCAGTAACAATCCTATTCACACAATGAAAATCAAAACGGGAGCTGCGCCAGGTTCAGCAACGCTTTGCACGCGCAATTCCATAAACTACAGTATGACCTCGTGACTGAATTCGGCCCGAAGAAACTTAAAATCCCTGCCGATTTGCTAAAAGATTGGGCAACTAATGTCGACCTCGAAGTTGATATAGAAAAAACATCCCACACGTCTGTCCACACAGCAGAGTTGCGCAAAAAGGATAAGGAGCGCGACAGACTGCTTAGGCATATCTTCGGTATGATACGCGCGCAAAAACTGTCGCCCTTCGATGATGTTCGGAATGCGGCCGAAGAACTGGATGTTGCTCTCGGCCCGTATCGCAGAATACAAACCAATTCGTCGGATGGCGAAACGCTGCACATTATCAGTATGCGCGTCGATGCCGAAAAATATCCCGATAAGGTGGCAAAGGTGGGGCTCACCGCCGTGCTGAAAAAACTCTACGAAGTGAATACCGAATTTGAAGCAGCACGCAAAGCACGACGAAATGAACAGATTGAGAATAAACTGCCCGGTTCGAAAGAAATTCGTCCGCAAACCGACCGCGCCTTCGCCAACGTGTGCGTGTGTGTCCAGTCGGCCCATCTGGTAGCGGGAACTAACGACGAACGGGATCTGATAACAACCCTCATAAATCGGATGAATCGCACCGCACTCGATTTAAGAACCACCCATAGAGAAATAATAGCACAGCGAAAACGCTGGGCTGAAGAGAAAGAATCGGCGGCTGAGGAGAAAGAGTCGGCGCCCGAAACAGAGCTCGAATCCGAGGATTTGCAAATCGAAAACGATGCGCCGATGGAACCGGTAATCTAGATGAGCTCGGTTTTAAATCGATATTCCCATTCGGACGATAAGACCGAATGGGAATATCGGTATCGGACAGACACGGGTGATATTAATACATACACGGACAGACACGGGGTCTGTCCCTACATTCGTGTCCCTCGGATAAATCCGCCACAATTCCCATTCGGCCGATAGGCGCATATGTAGGGACAGACCCCGTGTCTGTCCGCATTTTTATCCATCCCCCAACGTTTGCCCCGTGTCAGTCCGCCCCAACGTTTGCCCTGTGTTTGTTCGCATTTATGCCCCCCGCAAATCCGCCCAATTCTTATTCGGCCGAAAATAAGTCTGCACTAACTGTTGAAACATAATGTTCAGGAGAGGCTTAGGCGTCAAAAATGTGAAGTGTAAATTCTGTTTTGAGACCTTATTATAGGTACATTTGCAAGCACATTGAGATGAAATAATTATAAACAATATGGCAAATGTTATAAAGCTGCGCAGGGGATTAAATATCAACCTAGCCGGAAAAGCCAAAGAAGAATCTCTGCCACTTGATTCGTCGGAAGCTTTCCTTGTTTCACCCGATGATTTTCCAGGGCTTACTCCAAAAGTTGTTGTTCGCGAGGGCGAGCATGTTAAGGCAGGCAGCGTGCTGTTTGTGGACAAGCATTGCTCTGAGGTGGGCTTCGCTTCGCCGGTGAGCGGAACCGTGGAAGCCATTGTGCGAGGCGAACGCAGGAAGATTCTCTATCTGAAAATTAAGGCCGATGCGCGGCAAGAATATGTTGATTTCGGGATAAAAGATGTTGGCGCACTCAGCGGCGACGAAGTGAAGAACCATTTATTGAAAAGCGGACTGTTTGGCTATATAAACCAATTGCCTTATGCCGTTTCGACACGCCCCGACACTGAACCAAAGGCGATTTTCGTTTCGGCTTTGAGAGATATGCCGCTGCAAGGCGATTTTCTGTTTGAAGTGGGCGACGAATCGCGCATGAAGGATTTCCAAACCGGTCTTACAGCCCTTTCGAAGATTGCAAAAGTGTACCTCGGCATAGGCTCCGTGCAGAGTGGTTCGGTGCTGAGCGAGATGAAAGACGTTGAGATATACGAGTTCAACGGACCTTGTCCGGCAGGCAATGTGGGTGTTCAAATCAATCATATATCGCCCGTGAACAAAGGTGAAGTTGTTTGGACGGTCGACCCAAGTTCGGTTATCATCTTTGGCAGGTTGTTCAATACTGGTCAGGTCGACCTTCGCCGACTCGTTGCAATCGCCGGAAGTGAAATGAAACGTACGGGTTATGTCGACGCACTCATCGGGATACCCGTGGAAACCATCCTCAAGGACAACGTGAAAGCCGAACGAAATGTGCGTATAATCAACGGTAATCCGCTCACGGGAAGAGTAGTGACGGGCAACGCCGGACTTGGTGCTCACACATCCGAAATTACAGCAATTCCGGAGGGCGACGACGTGAACGAGTTTGTTGGCTGGATTATGCCACGCTTCAAAACTCTGTCTACGTCGAAAAGCTATTTCAGTTGGCTTATGCCGGGCAAAGAATATGTTCTCGATGCCCGTATAAAAGGCGGCAAGCGGCATATGATTATGAGCGGCGAATACGACCGCGTTCTTCCGATGGACATCTATGGCGAATATCTCATCAAAGCCATCATATCGGGCAACATCGAACGGCAGGAAGAGCTGGGAATCTATGAAGTTAGTCCTGAAGATTTCGCTTTGGCAGAGTTTGTTGACAGCTCGAAACTTCCGTTGCAGAAAATTGTTAGAGAAGGACTAGATACACTTAGAAAAGAAAACGCCTAACCACACGTGTTTTCAGAGAATCCTATTAATGAAAGAAATATGAGCTTAAGAAATTATCTAGACAAGATTCGTCCTAATTTCGAAAAAGGCGGGAAACTTCATGCCTTGAAGAGCGTCTACGATGGAATGGAAACTTTTCTTTACGTGCCTCGCGACACGTCGAAGAACGGAGCCTCTATTCACGACGCTATCGACTCGAAGCGCATAATGAGTATCGTTGTCATTTCGCTTTTGCCGGCGATGCTTTTTGGAATGTATAACATAGGCTATCAAAACGCCTTATCCGCTGGTCATATCGGCGATGCAACGTTCTGGGGTATGTTTGTCTACGGATTGCTTGCGTTGCTTCCGAACATATTGGTGTCCTACATCGTGGGCCTCGGAATAGAATTTATCTGGGCGCAATGGAAGGGCGAAGAAATTCAGGAGGGTTATCTTGTTTCCGGTATACTTATTCCGTTGATTGTTCCGGTGACGATTCCGCTTTGGACGCTCGCACTGGCCATAGCCTTTTCCGTGATATTCGCAAAAGAAATTTTCGGTGGAACAGGAATGAACATCTTCAACGTAGCACTTATTGCACGCGCGTTTCTGTTCTTTGCATATCCTAGTAAAATGACGGGCGACACCATCTGGGTTGCGACGGGAGCATCTTCGGATTGGGGTATGCTCTTCCCGACAGTCACACCATGGCCACGCCGTTGGGCGAAATTGCACAAGGTGGGCACGTCAATGCATCGATTTCAGACATAGCAATCGGTTTGATTCCCGGTTCGGTTGGCGAAACATCGGTTATAGCCATAGCCATCGGCGCAGTAATTCTTTTGTGGACGAACATTGCAAGCTGGAAAACGATGCTTAGCGTTTTTGTTGGCGGTGGGGCAACGGCCTTCCTGTTTCAATCGCTGGGCTCAACACCAATTCCTTGGTTCGAACATCTCATCTTGGGCGGATTTTGTTTTGGCGCCGTGTTCATGGCAACAGACCCGGTTACGTCGGCTCGTACCGAGACCGGTAAATGGATATTCGGACTCTTTGTGGGTGCGCTTGCAGTTATCATCAGAGTTATGAATCCGGGTTATCCCGAGGGAATGATGCTTGCAATACTTTTCGGCAACATGTTTGCTCCGCTCATCGACTACTATGTTGTTCAATCAAATATCAACAAGCGTGCAAAACGCGTAAAAGAATAAAAGAGGGAGATTAAGGAAATGAAAACAAATAGCAATTCCTACACCATCATATATTCAATCGTCCTCGTGCTCATAGTGGCGTTTATGTTGGCCTTTGTGTTCCAGCTCTGAAGCCTGCGCAGGATGCCAACGTTCAGCTCGACCAACAAAAGCAGATACTCTTTGCCCTCAATCAGGACAGAGACATGACCGACCAGAAGGCTCGCGAACTGTGGAAAGAAATGATAATAGCCGACGATATCATAGATGCTGACGGAAAACTGGTTGAGGCCGGGAAACAAGGAGGCACCGAAGCCGGATTCAAACTCAATAGCAAAGACGCTAAGGAAGGTAGGCTTGCACTATTCAGATGCAAGGTAGACGGCGAAACGAAATATGTGATTCCGATTTATGGCAACGGACTCTGGGGGCCGATAAACTGTTTCATAGCCATAAATGGCGATAAAACCACCGTTTTCGGAATCTACTTTAATCATGAAAGTGAAACCGCTGGACTAGGAGCCGAGATTAAGGATAACGCAAGTTGGCAAGCTAAGTTCAAAGGCAAGCATTTGTTTGCAGGAAACGAGAGACAGAAAATATCCCTGTCTGTACTCAAAAAAATCACCGACAACAACACTCAGGTTGATGCTGTGACCGGTGCCACGCTGACAAGCAATGGCGTTACCGAAATGTTCCAAGCCGAAAAAGGAGGCCTGCAACCTTATGTGAAATTCCTCACAAGCAAATAAGAATCTTACGATATGAATTTATTCTCAAAACAAAATAGAGAAGTGCTCTGCAATCCACTCAACCTGGACAATCCGATATTGGTTCAGGTACTCGGGATATGCTCAGCTCTGGCCGTGACTTCACAGCTGAAGCCGGCAATAGTGATGGGATTGGCCGTCACCATAATTACGGCGTTCGCAAACGTGATTATCTCCATAATCAGAAACACAATTCCGAACCGAATAAGGATAATCGTGCAACTTGTTGTTGTTGCAGCTCTGGTGACTATTGTGAGCCAGGTGCTAAAAGCCGTGGCCTATGATGTTAGCGTGCAACTCTCGGTTTATGTCGGATTGATAATCACAAACTGCATTCTCATGGGACGCCTCGAAGCATTCGCAATGACCAACAAACCGTGGCCTAGTTTCCTGGACGGTATCGGCAACGGGCTCGGCTATGCGCTTATTCTGGTTATCGTTGGAGCAGTGCGCGAACTTCTAGGACGCGGCTCATTGCTCGGATTCAAGATTATTCCGCAAAGTTTCTACGACGCGGGCTATCTCGACAACGGAATGATGTCAATGCCGGCAATGGCACTCATCATTGTGGGCTGCGTGATATGGGTTCATCGTGCATATTTCTATAAAGAAAACAAGGAGTAAACTATGGAACATCTGATAAGCTTAGCGTTTAGGTCCATCTTTGTGGACAACATGATATTCGCATTCTTCCTCGGAATGTGCTCTTTCCTGGCCGTTTCGAAGAACGTGAAAACATCTTTAGGTTTGGGAGCTGCCGTTACATTCGTTTTGCTCGTGACAACTCCGGTGAACTATCTGTTGCTTACCAAACTGCTGGGCCCCGACTGTTTGGTTGAAGGCATAGACCTATCCTATTTAAGTTTTATTCTCTTCATCGCCGTAATTGCCGGCATTGTACAGATTGTCGAGATGGCCGTCGAGAAGTTCTCACCTGCTCTATATGGTGCTCTGGGAATATTTTTACCCCTCATAGCTGTGAACTGTGCCATCATGGGTGCGTCGTTGTTCATGCAACAGCGTATAGAACTCGACCCGTCGAGTACACAATATATTGGCTCTGCGTTAGACGCGTTGGTTTACGGTCTATTCTCTGGAATAGGATGGACGCTGGCAATTGTTGCAATGGGAGCCATACGCGAGAAAATGGAATATTCAGACGTGCCGAAACCGCTGCAAGGACTCGGAATAACATTCATCACCGTAGGACTGATGGCAATGGCAATGATGTGCTTTTCGGGACTTAATATCTAACGAGAAATGGGACAATTCATAACAACTAGTATTTGCGTATTTCTGCTTGTAATTCTCATCTTGGTTATTTTGCTGCTTGTAGCCAAGAAATATCTTAGTCCGAGCGGAAACGTAAACATAACTATCAACGGCGATAAAACACTAAGCGTAGAGCAAGGCAGCTCCGTGCTGTCAACTCTGGGCCAGCAAGGAATATTCATACCCTCGGCATGTGGAGGAAAGGGAAGTTGCGGACAATGCAGACTGCAAATTATCGAAGGAGGAGGAGAAATTCTCGACTCTGAACGCCCGCACTTCACTCGAAAAGAAATTAAAAACCATTGGCGACTAAGTTGCCAATGCAAGGTGAGAGGCGACATGGCCGTAAAAGTTCCCGAATCAATTATGGGAATCAAGGAATGGGAATGCACTGTGATTTCAAACAAAAACGTTTCAAGTTTCATCAAAGAATACAAGGTGGCTCTACCGCCAGGCGAGCACATGGACTTTGTGCCGGGTTCGTATGCGCAGATAAAAATCCCCGCTTATGATTGCATTGACTACGACAAGGATTTTAATAAGGACGACATTGGTCCCGAATATATCGAAACCTGGAAGCACTTCAACCTCTTCTCGCTTAAAGCCCATAACCCCGAAGAAACCGTACGAGCGTACTCCATGGCCAATTATCCGGCAGAAGGCGATATAATCACACTCACGGTTCGAATTGCATCCACACCATTCCTTCCACGTCCGCAAGTGGGATTCCAGAATGTACCGACGGGTATAGGTTCGTCCTACATTTTCAGTCTCAAACCTGGCGATAAAGTGATGATGAGTGGCCCTTATGGTGACTTTCACCCCAACTTCACCTCCGGGAAAGAAATGATATGGATAGGTGGAGGTGCCGGTATGGCTCCGCTGCGAAGTCAAATAATGCACATGCTCAAAACCCTCAACACGCGCGATCGCGAGATGCACTTCTTCTATGGTGCCCGGGCGCTCAGTGAAGCATTCTTTCTGGAAGATTTCTGGGAACTCGAAAAAGAATATCCCAATTTCCATTTCCACCTATCGCTCGACAGGCCCGACCCGAAAGCCGATGAGGCTGGAGTGAAATATTACGCAGGATTTGCAGTGAACTGTATCCGCGATACGTATCTGAAAGATCACGAGGCGCCCGAAGACTGCGAATACTATCTCTGCGGTCCGCCTATGTTAATTAAAACCGTGACAGACTATCTCGACAGTCTCGGGGTTGACCAGGACGCCATACTTTACGATAATTTCGGCTAACATGTTCTTTATGTGATGTACGAGGATGTATCCATCAAGGGTGCATCCTCGTTTTTTCATATACTCTTAAGTGTGAAGCTTTGAACTGATATCTAAGCCAAATCGGTCTACCTACCGTATAATATTTCTCGGACATGTTCGAGCCGAATATTTATCACCAATTGGTCATTAGAAGATCAGAGGGAATAGTAATCTTTAGATCTAATGACCAATTTGGGGTTAATAAAGCGAGTGTAACACCATTGTATAAGAGTGTACTATACCTTTGCCTAAAGGTGTACTACACCTTTGATGAAGAGTGTACTACACCTTTGATGAAGAGTATACTACACCCTTGATGAAGAGTGTTTAATGCCCTTGACAAGGAGTGTTTATTTGTAACACCTTGCTTGCAAAATATCTAATGACCGATTTGGGTTTATCTCGTCCTGTTGGATGGGCGTCGGACAGACACGAGGTCTGTCCCTACAGGCGGGCATTCCGCCCGAGTTAGCACCCATATCTATCATTCATAATGCCTCCGAAGATTAAGCGAATTCTTAGACCGAACTCACATATTGCTGAAGAGGTGTCAAGATCGATGAGAGGCTAAGCGCGGGGAGTTTTTAGTACATTTGCAACCACCGGAAAGGAATATCCGTCACGGAAATAACGCAAAAAATCAAATGAAAATAATCTTTAGTAAATCTCCATTCCTGTCATTGCTTTTCGCCCTTGCAGTGGCTGTGTTTTGGGCTGTGCCCTATGTGTGTACCCTTAGTTTTCAGGAACAATATCAGCTTTTTCTTTTCACCACTGATTATTTTGTCGAACGTATGAGCGTGCCGGGCGGCATGGCCGATTATATAGCCGAATTCGTGACGCAGTTCAACTATGCCTACGTGGTGGGTGCAGTGTTGCTCGGCACAGTTTTTTTTATGATGCGAGAGCTCACGGTAGCGATATTCAAAAGGGTGGGGGCGGACGAAGTTTGGCAGTCGATAACCTTTGTGCCAGCGTTTGTACTTTGGGCCTATATGGGAAACGAGAATGTGATGCTATCCTTTGGCGTATCGCTTGTAGCAGCACTGACGTTCATGTTGTTCTATCTTAAGATGGGCGGCGAGGGCTTGCCGACTGTGATTTTTACAGCGATTGGCTTGCCGGCATTCTATTGGCTGTTCGGAGCAAGTGTGTGGTGCATGGTTCTGTTTGCCGTTCTGTTCTCTGTGGGGAAACGGAGGGGTGTGTGGATTGCGGGGGCGATGGCGGTTTACACCTTTATTATTATATACGTATGCTCGTTGTGGTTGCCCTATCCGAAATATCAGTTGTTTTGTGGAGTGAACTATTTCCGCTATCCGGTCGAGATTCCCATAATGCAGTTTGTCGTGATGGCTGCATTTGCTGTTATTCCGGCGATTGGGATGTGGTTGCCAACACGTGTTGTCAGGCCGAAGATAGTCATGCCTGCGCTTCTGTTCGTTATTGTTCTTATCGGTGCGGTGGGCGTTCGAGTCAGTTTCGACAGATTGAAATACGACCAGATTGAATATGATTATCTAGTGCGAACAAATCAGTGGAATAAGATTATCCGTAAGGCCGAAGCTCATCAGCCCACCACCCCGCTGAGTGTTAGTTGCGTGAACTTGGCGCTGGCGATGAACGGACAGTTGGGCGACCGGATGTTTGAGTTCTTCCAAAACGGCGCTGAGGGATTGTTTCCAACGTTCACTCGCGATATGACCTCGCCGCTGCAACCAGCGAGGTGTTCTACAGACTGGGAATGATTAACGAATCGGAACGCTACGCCTTCGAGGCGCAGGAGGCTATCCCGAACCGGCGGAGAAGTGGACGAATAATGCGTCGACTGGCACAGTGCAACATCGTTAACGGAAATTATGCCGTAGCTGCGAAATATCTCCGTATGCTCCAAAAATCGCTGTTCTATGCGAAGTGGGCCGACCAGCAGATGCGCTTCATAGGAAACGACAAAGCTGTGAATAGGGATGCGGAATATGGCCGGCTGCGCGATTTGCGGATAAAGAAAACCGACTATCTTTTCAGTGACCGTGAGATGGACCAAATGCTGGGCTTGCTGCTGGTTGACAACCGGAAATATAACAATCGGATGGCCTACGACTATCTCATAGCCTATGAACTTCTACAGCGCGATTTGAGAAAGTTCATGAAGTACTATCCGCTAGGGAAATATCTCAAGTTCGACCATATTCCAAATTCCACCCAGCAGATTCTTATTGGTCTATGGATTCAGCGCCATGGTAGTTTGGACGGTCTGCCCTATTCTGTGGATCTGCAGAACGTTCAGAGCACGCGTGCGTTTCTTTCGGTCTACATGACAAATAAGCAATCGGCCGAACTCAACTCGCCGCCGCTCTCAACTAACGTGTGGCGATACGTGCTACTGGGGTCTCCCGGGAAAACAACTAAACAGGAAATGAAGGAGATTTATTAAGAATGAAAACACTCGTAAAACACATCATAACTCTTGCTTTGCCACTCTTGCTGGCAGGCTGTTCGCACGCGCCGCAAAATGTTCGACAAGACAACAGTATACCGAAAATATTCCCCGATTATGTCGGTGTTACTATCCCGGCCGGGATAGCACCGCTCAACTTCAACTACGACGGCCCATCGGAATCTATCTTCGTGGAGGCTCGTGGCTCGAAAGGCGGAAGTATCGAGGCGGAGGGCGATTATGCCGACTTCGATATCGACCAGTGGCACGAACTAACCAACCTTAACAAAGGTGGTAAGATAATCTTCACTGTCAACGTGAAGCAAAACGGAGAATGGACACGCTACAAGAGTTTTGACGTGAATGTGTCGGCCGATCCAATAGGCGAGTGGGGATTAACCTATCGGCTTGTTGCTCCGGGATATGAAGTCTACGGCAAGATGGGCCTTTATCAACGTGAGCTGGCCACCTTTCGTCAGCAGGCTATAATCGAAAATACTTCTGTGCCCGGTGCATGTATGAATTGTCATACTCCTAATCGAACCAACCCCGACAACTTCACTTTCCATGTGAGAGGGAGCAACGGTGGTACAATAATCGGCGGTCGCGATGGTTTCAAAATCCTCAATGCGAAAAACGACTCGCTGAAAGGGTCGCTGGTTTATCCGTATTGGCATCCGTCGGGCAGATTCATAGCCTATTCAACCAACAAAACTCACCAGAGTTTTCACGCCGTAAGGTCAGAACGAATCGAGGTATTCGATCAGGCGTCAGATATTCTAATACTCAATCCCACAACCAACGAAATTGTTCTCAATCCATCGGTTATGACACCTGAGAACTATGAGAATTATCCCGTTTTTTCGCCTGATGGTCGGACGCTCTATTTTGTTGCGTCGGTCGCATGGGATATTCCGGCGAACTATAAGCGTATTCGCTATAACCTATGCAAAGTGGGCTTCGATGCTCGGACAGGCAGAACTATCGGTCAGCCCGACACCATTTTCAACGCCCGCCTTATGGGAAAGAGTGCCACCCATCCACGACCATCCTACGATGGCCGATTTATAATCTTCACTATGGCCGATTATGGCGTTTTCCCAATCTGGCATAATGAAGCCGACCAATGGCTTTTCGATATCCGTACCGGTAAGGCTCGCCCGCTCACCGAAATAAACAGTCGGGCTGCCGATAGTTTCCACAACTGGAGTTCCAATTCGCGATGGCTTGTGTTCACCTCGCGCCGTATCGACGGATATTACACTCGACTATATCTAACACACGTGAATTCTGACGGTACGATGTCAAAGCCGTTTCTTCTGCCACAAAAGAATCCATGGGAGTTCTACGACCGCTCTTTATTTTCGTTCAACACTCCCGACTTCACTTCTCATCCTTTCAACCTGAAGTCGCGTGATTTCGTTCGTGCTATCGTTTCGCCGGAAAGAATAGAAACCAAAATAAGATAAACCCTAAATAGGTCATTAGATCTAAAGACGACTATTCCCTTTGATTTTCTAATGACCAATTGGAGAGTTTATTGAGTGGGCAGGATATGGAGTCTTGTTATTCCTTTTGTAAATTCTTCATCCAGCTGCCACGGAATAAACTGATGAGGAATAATATTCCGCGGAAAGTCAACTCTATAGCCATTGCAAACCAAACGCCACGCAGACCGTAGGTTGGAGCAAGTATGGCGGCGAGCGTGAGGCGAACTAGCCACATGCTACCAAGGTTGATGATAGATGGGCGGATGGTGTTGCCAGCGCCTACGAATACGCAGTAAATTACAATCGAGGCGGCAAAGAACGGTTCGGCAAACGCTTCGATGCGTAGGATGGCCGTTCCGAGTTCGCGTATCTCTTCAACTGGAGAAAGCCGGCCAATCATCTCCGGCGCGAACGCATACATAACCACACCCATAAGAGCCATTACGCCCATTCCGATGAAGACCGTCATATGCGAAAAACTGTAGCACAGTTCGCGACGTTGTGCCCCCATACTTTGTCCGACTAGTGTTGTTGCAGCCTCACCGATTCCATAGCCCGGCATGTAGCACAGGCTTTCGGCTGTTATAGCAAACGAATGGGCAGCGATGGAGATGTTTCCGAGTGGGGCTACAATCATTGTCGACACCACTTGTGCACCGTTCATCAGCATTTGCTGAACGGCCATCGGTGCACCTATCTTGACAGCATTTCGGATGTATGACCACATCCATACGAAACGTTCTTTATCGAGCTTCCATGCTAGAATCTTACTGCGGAATATTGCGAAATATATCAATGGAAGAGCACCTACCGCAAAGGATGAGGCTGTGCCCAGGGCTGCACCCTTTACGCCGAGATTGAGTCCGAATACTTCAATCTGTATGCCGAACACTTCAATTGTTCGGGTGGGGAAAATGAAGAAGAAATTGAACGTTACGTCGAGCACGCACATGAGCACTGCGATAAAACTTGGCCGGCGAACGTCGCCCGACACTTTCAGCATTGAGGCCGAGAGTTGTTCCAGCAGAACAAAGGGGATGGCGAATGAGAAGATTAGAAAATAAAGCGATGCGTCGTGTTGAATGTCGGTTCCGCCTTTGAGCCATCCGGGTAGTGGGAAAGCTACAGCTGCTGCGAGAATCATCAGAGCGAAGCTTATTGCGAGACCGAAGATGTAGCCATGTCGCATAACTGCCCTGGCCTTTTCGAAATCGTTGGCGCCGATGAAATGGGCTACCTGTACGGAGAATCCCATGGAGCAGGCACTACTTAGCGAGGCAAAGAGCCATGTGACCGGTTCAACCAATCCGATAGCGGCCGATGGATTGGCGCCAAGCGAGCCCACCATAGATGCGTCGATGTAGAACATGAGCACGGTGGTTACTTGGGCGAGCATTGAGGGAATGCTGAGCTGGACTATGAGGTTTAGTTTTTCGGCTGTTGTGATTTGTTCTCCGCCGCGGATTTTCGCTAGTAAAGTGTCTGAAACGGCCATAATGACTAGTGACTAAAAAAGGTTTGAATTTTGAAGTTCAAACCTTTAATATGATGTTTTATAATTTATAGAACGACACCAACCGGAGGTCGAATATTAGAGTTGAATAGGCCGGAACTCTGGGATTTTTCCTAACTCCGTAGCCTAGTCTGTAGGGCACATAAACCATCCAATGGTCGCCTATGTGCATGTTCTGGAGTGCGGTTGCGAATCCGTCTACCGTTTTACTTACTCGCATTTGTGCCGGTCGGGCTGTGAGTGGGTTGAAGTTGTCCGTGCCCCAGGATGTTTCAGTTATGAAACCGGCGGTGTAGGTTGTCGACGGGAGCAATCGACCTCGATAGTGAATATGTACGGAATCGGTGTAGAGCGGGGTGCCTGCACCTGTTCCTTTTTCGAGTTCGTGCACAATGATGTATTGGTCGGGGCGATATGTTGGAGGGGTGCCCGATGGGTTGGTTTGGTTCTGGTAGGTGTAGTTCAGAATAATCTTCCACGACGTGTCGCCGGCATCGATTTTCTGCTTGGTTTCGTTGTAAAGTTTGCTCCAATATGCTTCGTTGGTGCTCTTCCAGTTGGGATATTCCTCGATTGTTTCGATTTTATCTTCCGAACAAGAGAAGAATGTACCTGTTGTGAGTAGAAGAGCAGCCGCTATGACGGCGTTCCTGATTGGGTTGGAATGTTTCATATTTGTTTTAATTGTCTATGTCTATTTTTTTGAGTAGCGAGGTTATCGATACTCGATCTTCAATGATTTCACGCAGTTTTTCGATTGGCACACGTTCTTGTTTCATCGAGTCGCGGTGGCGCAGAGTTACGGTATTGTCGTTTAGTGTGTCGCCGTCGACAGTTACGCAAAATGGGGTTCCGATGGCGTCCTGCCGACGATAGCGTTTGCCGATGGAATCTTTTGTTTCGATGTGTGTATTGAAGTGGAATTTGAGGGCGTTGACAATTTCCTTTGCTTTTTCGGGCAGTCCGTCTTTATTTACTAGCGGTAACACGGCGCATTTCACCGGTGCGAGCGGTTCGGGCAGTCGAAGAACAATGCGTTCTGAGCCGTTTTCGAGTTTTTCCTCGCAATAGCTGTGACACATCACGGTGAGGAACATTCGGTCTACTCCTATCGAGGTTTCGACATCATAAGGCGTATAGTTTTCGTTGCGTTCCGGATCGAAATATTTCACCTGTCGGCCGGAGAATTTCTCGTGCTGCGACAGGTCGAAGTCGGTGCGTGAGTGTATGCCTTCAATTTCTTTGAATCCGAATGGCATGCGGAACTCAATGTCGGATGCGGCGTTGGCATAATGGGCTAGCTTTTCATGGTCGTGGAAACGATAGTTTTCGTCGCCCATGCCGAGTGCTTTATGCCATGCCATGCGATGTTTCTTCCAGTATTCGAACCACTGCATTTCTGTGCCTGGCTGACAGAAGAATTGCATCTCCATCTGCTCGAATTCGCGCATGCGGAATACGAACTGGCGGGCTACGATTTCGTTACGGAAAGCCTTACCTATTTGGGCTATTCCGAAGGGTACTTTCATACGCCCGGTTTTCTGTACGTTCAGGAAGTTCACAAAGATGCCCTGTGCTGTTTCGGGGCGGAGGTATATTTTGTTTGTGGCGTCGGAGAGCGACCCCATTTCGGTTGAGAACATAAGATTGAATTGCCTAACATCGGTCCAGTTCTTTGTTCCGCTGATTGGGTCGACAATTCCTTCGTCGAGTATTATTTGTTTCAGTTCTCCGAGGTCGGGGCCCTGCATGGCCTCAGTATATCGGGCGTGAAGTGCGTCGCGTTTCCGTTGATTTTCGAGCACTCTCGGATTGGTCTCGCGAAACTTATCTTCGTCGAACGAATCGCCGAATTTCTTGGCGGCTTTAGCGATTTCCTTTTCTATTTTTTCTTCGTATTTGCCGATTTGGTCTTCTATGAGATTGTCTGCACGATAGCGTTTCTTCGAGTCACGGTTGTCAATCAATGGGTCGTTAAAAGCGTCGACATGTCCGCTGGCTTTCCATACGGTTGGATGCATAAAAATGGCGGCGTCGATGCCTACGATGTTGCCGTGCAGTAGCACCATCGATTGCCACCAATATTGTTTTATGTTGTTCTTCAGTTCTACGCCATTCTGTCCGTAGTCGTAGACGGCAGCAAGACCGTCGTATATGTCGCTGCTTGGAAAAACGAAACCATATTCTTTGCAGTGGCTCACAATCTTTTTGAAAATATCTTCCTGTACCATGAATATATGTTGTTAGTTTTCAATAATTACCGCGCAAAGGTAATTATTTCTTCCGAAGATTAATTCGGCCCTGTATGCTTGGCAACGGGGCTGGGATGCTATTAAATAACGCGAGTTCGGTTTAATGGAGACTCCCACTCGGCCGGTAGGCCGCATGTAGGGACAGACCCCGTGTCTGTCCGCACCCTGACGCGACAGGATGAAATATTGCCATGCGGTCGGTAGACCGAATTGGCATGGGTATCGGAGACAGACACGGGGTCTGTCCCTACATGCGGGCGGAACGCCCGAATTGGTATTCGTTGTTTATTCCCCATTGGCTCCTCGGAGGCTTAAACATATTCTTAAACCGAACTCACGTTAAATAAAGGATGGTTCTTACTTTTTAAGGGGACGAGGACTGCTTGAGAACCCGATAGCCGTTTTGCACCGCCTCGGGCAAGTTCTAATTAAAACGGTGACCGGGAAATGGTGCCTGGAAAATTTTTGTGCGAACCCGATGTACGTTTTTTGTCGCCTGCGATTTTTTTGATTCAATACGGTCATCGTTTTTTGTTCTCCGAAACTCGGGCACGTTTTCCCGATGACCGTTTTTGCTTCCCTGAGTTTCAGGCGCGATTTTTCGATGACCGTTTTCATCTCTCTAAGAAATTTTGAGCGAACCCGATGACCGTTTTTATCTCCCCAAATCCGGTTCGTGCCAATACTGCCATCGAGTTTGCTCTTTGTTATGTAAACCCGATATTTCTCAATGTCGTATTGGTGTTATAATAAAGGTGGATTGGCTGTGCCTTATGGCGGCGAATCTGGTTTTATTGTAGTAGAGTTTCTGAATCGTCGGGGTTTGGTTGCGGTGAATGATGGTGTATGTTGCGAGGGTGATGCTCGAGTATTTGTCGGCGTAGAGAGGAGGTGTCGAGGTGGGTGTATATTTCGGTTGTTACAATGCTTTCGTGCCCTAGCATGGCTTGGATGGAACGCAGGTCGGCGCCGCCTTCGAGCAGGGCTGTGGCAAAGGAATGGCGAAGTGTGTGGGGCGAGATTGTTTTGCGTATGCCGGCTTGCTGGGCGTATTTCTTTATCATGATGAGCACCATTGTTCGGGTTAGGTGATGGCCGCGTCGGTTGAGGAACACGTAATTTTCTTCGCCGGGTTTGATATTCATTACGTTGCGGTCGGCAAACCAGAATTCGAGTTCACGTATTGCTCTTTGCGATATTGGCACGAGTCGTTCTTTGGAACCTTTGCCGATAACGCGGATGAATTCTTCGTCAAGGTGGAGGTTCGACATTTTGAGATGAGTTAGTTCGGATACTCGCAATCCGCACGAGAAGAGCACTTCGATGATGGCTCGGTTGCGATGGCCTTCCCATTTGCTGAGGTCGATGGCTTGTTCGAGGATGTCTACCTCGGCCGTTGAGAGCACTTCGGGTAGATGTTGGGGAATGCGTGGAGAGTCGACGAGTTCGGTGGGGTTGTTTTCTATGTATCCGTCAACGACGAGATATTGGTAGAACTGTCGTACACCGCTTAGTATTCTGGCTAGCGAGCGGGCGCCTATTCCGAGGTCGATAACGAAGGCGGCGAATTGGTCCATGTGCTCGAGTTGAAGTTCGAGCAATGGAATGTTTTCCATTTCTAGGAAGGTGAGCATCTTTGAGAGGTCGAGCATATAGGCCTCGACGGAGTTGGGAGAAAGGCCTTTTTCGAGTTTGAGATAGTTTCTGTATCGTGCGATGAGCTTGGATTGGTCGGTGAATTCTTTTCTCATTATTTGCTACTTTTGTTGACACAAAATTAATCCTTTTAGATATGAAAGTTATTGTTATCAATGGGCCGAACCTGAATCTTCTTGGAAAACGCGAACCCAGTATTTACGGTAGTGAATCGATGGAAAACTGCTTGGCTGAATTGCACAGGATTTTCCCAGATGTCGAGCTGGATTATTTTCAGAGTAATATCGAAGGCGAACTGGTCGACAAGCTGCAAGAGGTGGGCTTTTCTGCAGACGGGATTGTACTCAACGCAGGCGGATACACTCACACGAGCGTTGCACTACTTGATTGTATTCGAGCTATAGAAACGCCGGTTGTCGAGGTTCATGTGAGCAACGTTTTGGGGCGTGAGGACTTCCGCCGCCGTTCTGTGATAGGTGCAGCTTGCCTGGGATGTATCGAGGGGTTCGGAATGAACAGTTATCGCTTGGCCGTCGAGGCTCTAATATTGCATCGGGATGTTGGATAGAACCATCGAGGATTATATCTCTTCACACATCGATCCGGAGAACGAATATCTACATCGGCTCTATCGGGCCACGAACATTCAAACCGTTCACGGACGAATGGCAAGCGGACATGTTCAGGGGCGTGTTCTGAAGATGCTGGTTCAGATGATTGGGCCGAAGAATGTTTTAGAAGTAGGAACGTTCAGCGGTTATTCGGCGCTTTGCATAGCCGAGGGATTAAGGGCCGATGGGCGAATTTATACCTTCGAGATAAACGACGAGATGGAAGATTTTACCAGCTCATGGATAGAAGGCTCGCCGCTTGCCGAGAAAATTATTTTCCGAATAGGCGATGCTAATGTGGAGGCTCCGAAACTGGGAATCATGTTCGACATGGCATTCATCGACGGCGATAAACGTACATATCTCAAAACTTATGAAACGACGCTCGGAATTTTGAACGATGGCGGATATATCGTGGCCGATAATACACTTTGGGATGGACATGTGGTCGACGAAGAATATGATGGCGACAGTCAGACACTGGGTATACGTCGTTTCAACGATTTCGTTGCGGCCGACAATAGGGTGGAAAAGGTTATTATTCCGTTGCGCGACGGACTCACAATCATCCGAAAAAAATAATGTTTGAACGAGCGAAGCCTTATGGCTACCTTTGCAAACATCAAAATCAGACCTCCATTTTTAATTAAACATTACTATGCAAGAAACAAGATTGAACCGTGTTTCGCGCTTGCTTCAAAAGGAACTGGCAAGCATCTTTCAGAGTCAAACTCGAGCTATGCACGGCGTGTTGGTTAGCGTGACTCGAGTGAAAATCAGTCCCGACCTGAGTATTTGTACGTCGTATCTCAGCATATTCCCCTCCGATAAAAGCGAGGAACTACTCAACAACATAAGGGCAAACGAAAAAACAATACGCTACGACCTCGGACAACGCGTGCGGAATCAACTTAGAATAGTTCCTGAATTGAGATTCTTTATCGACGATTCACTCGACTATATAGAACGAATCGATAGTCTTCTGAAAAAATAAATCTCCCGTAATGAACTTCCCGTTCTATATCGCCCGTCGCTATCTCTTCTCCAAGAAAAGCACGCACGCAATAAATGTGATTAGTCTCATCTCGGTTGTTGGAGTGTCGGTGGCCACAATGGCACTTGTTGTAGTGTTGAGCGGCTTCAATGGCTTCTCTGATTTGATTGCGTCGTTCTTTACAGGCTTCGATCCACAACTGAAAATCGAACCGGCTAAAGGAAAAGCTGTAGCAGCCGACGACCCGATTCTCACCGAAATAAAAAAACTGCCCGAAATCGAGGTCGCAACCGAATGTGTGGAAGATCAGGCCCTGGCCATGTATCGCAACAAACAAGCCATGGTGACGATTAAAGGAGTAGAAGATAATTTCGACTCACTAACTAACATCAACGATATTCTATACGGAGACGGAAAGTTTGAATTGCACGCCGCTAATCTACAATATGGAATACTCGGAATCAGACTGGCGCAAGATTTAGGGACCGGAGTCGCATGGCGCAACTATCTTAATATTTATGCCCCGCAACGCGAAGGACAATATGACGCCTCGAATCCCACAGAAGCTTTTGTCGAAGATTCGCTCATTTCGCCTGGAGCTTTGTTTCAAGTCAAACAAAGCAAATACGACAAAGGCTACATAATTACCTCCATAGACTTTGCTCGAAGAATATTCAGTCGGCAGGGCGAAATCACATCGCTTGAGTTACGCCTCAAAGCCGACGTTGATATAGATGAAACCAAAGCTCGAATAAAAAAAATCGCCGGAAATAAATTCACCGTAAAAGATCGCTACGAACAACAAGCCGACACATTCAATATAATGCGCATCGAAAAACTTTTTGCCTACGCATTCCTCACCTTTATATTAATGGTGGCCTGCTTCAATATAATCGGGTCGCTGTCTATGCTGATAATCGATAAGAAAGACGATGTTCGAACATTGCGCTATCTAGGCGCCACCGACAAACAGATAAACAGAATTTTCCTGTTCGAAGGACGAATGATATCGGTTTTCGGCGCGTTCATCGGAATCCTTTTCGGCCTTCTGCTATGTTGGCTTCAACAAACCTATGGATTGGTGAGCCTAGGCAATCGTGCAGGTAATTTTGTTGTCGAAGCCTATCCTATAAGTGTGCATCCATGGGACGTTATTCTCATCTTTTTCACCGTAATAATCGTCGGGTGGTTAGCTGTATGGTATCCTGTTAGATATATGAGCAAACGCCTAACCAAATGAAATATTGAACGGTTATTCGATATTCTCCCAGGCGGCTGTATATTCACTAATGATAAATGCCATATTGATCAAGTCAACGGAATATTTAACCAGATAAGATCTGTTTTATCATACGACAATTGGATAAATCACCCTCATTTTCTTTGCACAACCCCTCTCGTTATGTGCATAACTTGCAGCTTTTTTGATGGAAATATTTGTGAGGCCGGAAAAAAAAACAGTTTCTTTGCCGCCGAATTTTAAAGTTGAAAGTAATTATTAAACATTTTAAAACTTACAATTATGTCAGAAATTGAATCAAAGGTAAAAGCAATTATCGTAGATAAACTTGGTGTTGACGAAGCAGAAGTAAAGCCTGAAGCAAGTTTCACAAACGATCTTGGCGCAGACTCCTTGGATACTGTAGAGTTAATCATGGAGTTCGAAAAAGAATTTGGAATCTCCATTCCTGACGATAAGGCAGAAAAAATTTCTACTGTTGGTGACGCAATTGCTTACATTCAGGAGAATGCTAAGTAAGAAGTTAATAGTGAAATAGAAAAAAGCGGAAAGAAATTTCCGCTTGATTTTTTTGCTCTAATAACTTATATCTTACATCAATGGAATTAAAAAGAGTAGTAGTGACCGGTATCGGAGCCGTTACTCCAATAGGAAACACATCGGAGGAAACCTGGCAAAATATGATTGCAGGTAAGAGCGGAGCCGCACCTATTACGCAATTCGATACAACCTTATTCAAAACTCACTTTGCTTGCGAAGTGAAAGGATTGAATCTCAATGACTACATTGACCGTAAGGAGGCTCGCAAACTGGATCGCTATACACAGCTTGCCGTTGTGAGTGCCATTCAGGGCGTAAAAGATTCAGGAATCGATTTAGAGAAAGCTAACAAGGAGCGCATAGGAGTTATCTATGGTGTTGGCATAGGCGGAATAAAAACATTCCAGGAAGAAGTTGATTACTACGCCAAGCACGAAGATGCTGGTCCGAAATTTAATCCGTTCTTCATTCCGAAGATGATTGCAGACATCGCTTCTGGTCAGATAAGCATTCGCTTTGGTTTCAATGGTCCGAATTTCACCACAACATCAGCATGTGCGTCTTCAACTAACGCTTTAGCGGCCGCATTTAATTTGATTCGTTTAGGTAAAGCCGATATGATTGTCAGTGGTGGAGCTGAAAGTGCTATATGCGAATGTGGTGTTGGTGGATTCAATGCCATGCACGCTCTATCGACCCGCAACGATGATCCCGAACGTGCTTCGAGACCATTCTCAGCCAGTCGCGACGGTTTCGTTATGGGCGAAGGGGCTGGTTGCATCATTCTCGAAGAACTTGAACATGCCAAAGCACGCGGAGCCAAGATATATGCTGAGATGGCCGGCGAAGGCGAATCAGCCGATGCCTATCACATCACAGCATCGCATCCCGACGGACTGGGCGCAAAACTTGTTATGAAAGCCGCACTCGACGATGCAGGTTTGAGACCCGAGGATATTGATTATATCAACGTACATGGAACCTCAACACCTGTTGGCGACGTTTCAGAAGCGAAGGCAATAAAGAATCTCTTTGGTGAAGCCGCCTATAAGTTGAACATCTCTTCAACGAAGAGCATGACCGGGCATCTTCTCGGTGCTGCAGGAGCTGTTGAAGCAATGGCTTGTATTCTTGCAGTCAAGAACGACATTGTTCCTCCAACAATCAACCATTCGGAAGATGATAAAGATCCGGAATTAGACTACAACATGAATTTTACGTTCAATAAGGCACAAAAACGCGAAGTACGAGCAGCTTTAAGCAACACATTTGGCTTTGGCGGACACAATGCCTGCGTAGTATTCAAGAAGTATGCTGAATAATATTATAGACAGAATAAAGCTCCCTTTCCGCAAGGAGAAGGAGCTTTATTTGTCTTTATACCAAATCATCGGAATCCTTCCCCACAACATTAATTTCTATAAGATTGCTCTTCTTCATAAGAGCGTGGCACGTCGAAGTGCAAAAGGAGCACCCGTGAATAACGAACGACTGGAATTTCTAGGAGACGCTATTCTAGATGCCATCGTGGGAGCGATTGTTTACGAACATTTCCCCGGCAAACGCGAAGGTTTCTTGACCAATACGCGTTCGAAAATAGTTCAACGCGACACACTAAACAGGCTAGCCAAAGAGCTAGGCATAACCCAGCTCATTCTTTCGAGTGGAAACAATCAATCGCACAACAGCTATCTGGGCGGAAACGCATTCGAAGCCCTAGTTGGGGCGCTTTATCTAGACCATGGTTATCAAGCCTGCATAAAGTTCATGAAGCGCCAAATCCTGGGCGATTTAATTAACATTGACAAGGTTGCCTACAAGGAGGTGAACTTTAAGTCAAAGCTCATTGAATGGACTCAAAAGAACAAGGTGGAACTAGAATTCCGCTTAATTGAAAACCTCAACGACGAGCAAGGAAATCCGATATTTAAATTCCAGGTCGTTATGGAAGGAGTGGAAGGCGGCGAAGCACCCGGCTATTCAAAGAAGGAAAGTCAACAAGCAGCCTCAAAGCTAACACTGCAGCGGTTACATCATGACTCTGAATTCATAAACAAAATATTCACAGCCAAGGCCGAACGCACCAAGATGGAAGAGGAACCAATAGCCGATGTTTCTCAAACAGTCGACGAAACGAACTTCTTTGTGAGCCCCTCCGACCAAGAAATTAAGCACGAATGCCCATTTCAGGCAGAAGTATTCAATGAGAAAACTCATAGAATGAAACTAGACGACCGCGAAATAATAATAGCAGAAGCCGAAGCTAAGGCATTCGGAGAATAAATCGCTAACGATGCAAAATCTAGTTATTTACAACACCCTGCACAGGCAGAAAGAACGTTTCGAACCCATTGCAGCCCCAAATGTGGGCATGTATGTTTGCGGACCAACCGTTTATGGCGACCCACACCTCGGGCACGCCCGGCCAGCCATCACTTTCGATGTACTCTTCCGTTATCTGAAACGCATAGGATACAAAGTGCGCTACGTTAGAAACATAACCGACGTGGGACACCTCGAACACGATGCTGACGAAGGCGATGACAAAATAGCTAAGAAAGCTCGACTTGAACAGCTCGAACCCATGGAGATAGCACAGCATTATACTAACCGTTATCACGACGCGATGCGAATGCTTAATGTGCTACCTCCGAGCATCGAACCTCAGGCAACAGGCCATATTATTGAGCAAGAACAGCTCGTAAAAGAAATAATCGAAAACGGATTCGCTTACGAAAGCAATGGAAGCATATACTTCGACGTTCAGAAATACGACAAAGTTCACCGATACGGAATCCTATCCGGACGGAACCTCAACGACATGATTGGAAACTCACGTGAACTAAGCGGAGTAGATGAAAAACGAAATCAAGCTGATTTTGCCCTATGGAAACGAGCCATGCCCGAACACATCATGCGTTGGCCATCGCCATGGAGTCAAGGATTCCCCGGGTGGCATTGCGAATGCACAGCATGGGACGAAAATATCTCGGCAACCGATTTGACATACACGGCGGCGGAATGGACCTCATCTTCCCTCATCACGAATGCGAAATAGCACAAGCCGTAGCATCGCAAGGCGAACAGATGGTTAAATATTGGATGCACAACAATATGATAACCATCAACGGACAAAAGATGGGCAAATCGCTCAACAACTTCATAACCCTAGAGCAATTTTTCACCGGTCAGCACGAAATCCTAACACAGGCCTATACGCCGATGACGATACGTTTCTTCATCCTCTCGGCTCACTATCGCGGTACGGTCGATTTCTCCAATGAGGCACTGACAGCTGCACAAAAAGGTTATGAGCGTCTCATGAACAGTATCGAAGAACTCAAACGAACGCCAGCATCCAACGATTCAGACGAACAAACCCGACAGTTTGTTTCAACACTGTGCAACAAATGCTACGAAGCAATGAACGACGACCTCATGACCCCAGCCGTTATCTCTACACTCTTCGAAGCCAGTCATCTCCTCAATGCTATAAACGCCCGAAAGGCACAAATCTCTGCTGCCGACCTCGAAGAACTCACCAAAACGATGCACCTATTTACTTTCGACATTCTAGGTCTGCGCAACGAGCGAGGAGCCGATAACAGTGCACGCGAAGAGGCTTATGGGAAAGTTGTCGACATGATTCTTGACCTCCGTAACAAAGCCAAACAAGAGAAAAATTGGGCTGTGAGCGACGAGATTCGCGATTCCCTATCATCAGCCGGATTCGTTGTCAAGGACACAAAAGATGGAGTTACCTGGCGTTTGGATAAATGACTCTCCCTCCACATCACCCCTCCTTGCCTATTTTTCCTTATGTCAGGTTCACGGATGTATACTGGCCATAATACTTCTTTTACACAAGAGATAAGTATCTGCTCATTCTCTAGACTTATCTCTCTTTCAGGAGTATATTCACACTTTAATCTTAAACAATTACTTATCCCGAGTTTTCCTCTAGCCTCTTTTCATAAACCCCAATTGGTCATTAGATATTTTGCGGGCAAGGTGTTACAAATGGATACTCTTCGTCAAGGGTGTACTACACTATTCATTAAAGGTGTAGTACACTCTTCACTAAAGGTGTAGTACACCCTTCATCAAAGGTGTACTACACTCTTACTCAAGGGTGTTGTACTCGCTCAATTAACCTCAAATTGGCCATTTCGTAGCTATGCATTTATACTTTCGAGGAGTTTGGCAACTTCGTGAGAGTCGGTTTCGGACGAGCCGTTGCGAGCGGAACCGTGGATTTCGATGGCGCCAGTGGTATTCAATATCGAAACGGCGTTAGAGGCGTTAACGCCACCGCCGGGAAGAATAATAATTCGGCCGCCGGATTGTGTAACCAGTTCAGACAGTAGCTGGGAGCCTTGCTCGGCCGTGGGTTGCTGACCGGAGGTGAGTACGCGGGTGCATCCCAATTCGATTAGAGTTTCGAGGGATTCGCGAGGGGCATGGCACACATCGAATGCACGGTGGAATGTGAAAGGTAGCGAACCGGCGGCATTGACAAGCTGGGTGGTTGATTGACGGTCGATTGAACCATCGGGTAGGAGAGCGCCACTCACGATTCCGTGTACTATAGGTCTTAGAATTTCGATGTCGCTGAGCATCACCTGCAGTTCGGCGGGCGAATAGACAAAGTTTCCGCTGCGTGGGCGTATGAGCGCGTGTATTCTAAGGTTTGGATAGGTGGTGTGCACATATTTCGCCAGGCCGGCAGAGGGAGTGAGCCCATCTAGTTCGAGAGCCGAACAGAGTTCAATCCGTTCGGCTCCTCCTTTCACGGCTTCATCTACGCTGGCGATGCTTGCCGTGCATACTTCGAGTGTTCGTTTCATTTTTCGATTCTGATGATATAGTCCGTCACTCCTTCGGGCACGTTGAGTTTGATGGTTAGGAGCGCGTTCTTTTTGTCGTATTTGAACGGTAGTTTGGTTCTTTTCTCGAATGCGAGGACGTTGCGCGGCTTGGCTGCGAGTGGGAAACTTATTTCGTTGTCCACTTTGCTGAGCACGTGTACAAAGGTTGTGTCGGCTTTGTCGGTGCTCACTCCCCAGGGTTGTTCGGCTATACTGCCGGCTTGGGTTCCGTAGATAGTTGAGCCATTGTGGCGCATCCATTGACCGATACTTTTTAGTCGGTCTAGCGATTGTTCGGGCAGTTCGCCATTGGGTTGCGGCCCGATATTCAAAAGGAGGTTGCTTCCCTTTGCGGCACTACGAACAATCATCTGAATGAGTTGGCTGGCCGATTTATAGTTCGTATCGGAAACTTTGTACCCCCACATTCCGTTCATGGTTTCGCACATTTCGAGCGGAAGGAGACTAATGTCTTGTCCGGAGAGTCCGGATTTGTTTTCGCCTGGCAGGTCGCGTTCGAACATTTGGAAATCTTCGCCTACGAGAGGATAGATATGGTGATTGTTTCCAATGAGGCATTCGGGTTTTATGCTGTGCACATAGCGATACAAGTCGGGCATGTGCCAATCAAAAGGAATGCTGTCTTCATCGTGATCCCAATATCCGTCGAGCCAGATGGCTTTCACATCGCCGTAGCCGGTGAGGAGCTCGTTGAGCTGTCGTTCCATGAATCCGAAGTAAGAAGGATAATCGGGTTTGAGTGTGCGCCCGGTGTTGCGTCCGGTTCGTCCGATAGGATAATCGGGCCGAATCCAATCGAGTATAGAATAATAAAGGTGAACATCGATGCCTTCGCGATGGCATGCGTCGGTGAGTTCTTTGAGTACGTCGCGCTCGAATGGGGTTGCATCCACGATGTTGTATTTGCCTTCGGCGGTGTGATACATCGAGAAGCCATCGTGATGGCGGGTTGTGAAGGTGATGTAACGCGCTCCTGCGTCTTTGAAGGCCTTCACCCATTTGTCGGCATCGAATCGGATGGGATAGAATCCGGAGGCAGCTTGGCATATTCATCCTTGTTGAGATTGCCTGTGTTGAGATACCATTCGCCCTGTGCGAACATACTGTAGATACCCCAATGAAGGAAGATTCCGAAGCGACTGTCGGCGAAATGCTTCCGTGCTTCTAGATTCTCGGGAGTAGGTTCGTAAGTGCTTTCGGGCGTGTTGGCTTGTTGTGCAAACAGGTTTGCAGATACAAGCATCAGCGCAGCGAGAAGAGTTGTTTTTACTTTCATGTTTAAGTTGATTTTTATTTATTGGTTGTACATCCCGTCCAGGGTTTGAGCTCTTTAAAGAAGTCGTGCCCTTTGTCGTCGACGAGAATGAAAGCCGGGAAGTTTTCGACGGTTATTTTCCATATTGCCTCCATTCCAAGCTCGGGATATTCAACACATTCGATGCTTTTGATGCTGCTTTGCGATAGCACTGCAGCCACTCCGCCGATGGTTCCGAGATAGAAGCCGCCGTATTTTTTGCAGGCATCGGTAACAGCTTGGGTGCGGTTGCCTTTTGCAATCATCACTAGCGATGCGCCGTTGGCTTGGAACTCATCTACGTATGGGTCCATTCGGTTTGCTGTTGTGGGGCCCATCGAACCGCAGGGATACCCTTCGGGAGTTTTTGCCGGGCCAGCGTAGAGAATAGGATAGTTTTTGAAATAATCGGGCATTGGTTCGCCGGCGTCTAGTCGGGCTTTGAGTTTAGCGTGGGCAATATCGCGGGCAACGATGATTGTGCCTCGAAGATTCACACGGGTCGAGACGGGGTATTTAGTGAGTTCGGCACGAACAGAGTCGATTCCTTTGTCGAGGTCTATTTCGATTCCTCTGGCTCCTTCGCCCGGTTGACGATATTCTTCGGGAATGAGTTCGGTTGGGTTTTCATCCATTTGTTCGATCCAGATGCCGTCTTTATTGATTTTAGCCTTGATGTTTCTGTCGGCCGAGCAGCTCACGCCCATTCCAATCGGACAACTTGCTCCGTGACGCGGTAGACGGATGATACGGATGTCGTGTGCGAGATATTTTCCGCCGAACTGTGCGCCGAGCCCTATTTTGTAGGCTTCGTCGAGGAGTTTCTTTTCGAGGTCGATGTCGCGGAACGCACGGCCGGTTTCGTCGCCGGATGTTGGTAGCGAGTCGTAATATTTTATGCTACCTAGTTTAACGGTGAGTAGGTTTTTCTCGGCCGATGTTCCGCCGATGACGAAGCAGATGTGATATGGTGGGCATGCTGCAGTTCCGAGGCTTTTCATCTTTTCTACGAGGAATGGAATGAGTGTTCCTTCGTTTTGTATGGTAGCTTTGGTCATCGGATAGAAATATGTTTTATTGGCCGAACCGCCGCCTTTCGCAACCATTATGAAGCGATATTCAGCGCCTTCGGTTGCTTCGATGTCTATTTGTGCGGGGAGGTTGCATTTTGTATTCACCTCGTCGTACATATTGAGAGGAGCATTCTGCGAATAGCGCAGGTTTTCTTCAGTGAACGTGTTGAAAACTCCGCGCGAAAGAGCTTCCTCATCGTCGAAACCGGTCCAAACCTGTTGACCTTTTTCACCGTGGATAATTGCCGTGCCCGTGTCCTGACAGAATGGGAGCACGCCTTTCACGGATGTTTCGGCATTGCGGAGGAATTGCAGCGCGACATATTTGTCGTTTTCTGATGCGTTAGGGTCCTTCAATATTGCGGCTACTTGCTCGTTGTGAGCTCTGCGCAACATGAATTCACAATCGTGGAAAGCTTGTTGTGCCACCAGCGTGAGAGCTTCCTTACTAACCTTTAGAATCTCTTTACCTTCGAACTCTCCAACACTCACTCCGTCTTTAGAGAGGAGCCGATAGTTCGTTTCGTCTTTGCCCATTTGAAACATTGGGGCGTAGTTGAATTTTACCATAAATACCTTGTTCGTTTGTTTTTATAAATTCCCCGGAAGATTCTCACGAATCTTCCGGGTGTGAAACAGATCATATGAAATATTTTATTTTAATATCCGAAGATTTCTTCGGTGGTGAGGCGATGTATTGGGGCTATTTTTTCGAGCCCTTTCATGTCGAGTTCTTTTTCGTCGCCGAGAATGATATATTTGAATGTTTTATTGGCCATGTTGCTCTTTCCGAAGTTAACGACATCTTGTAGCTGCAGGGCCGGAATTCCTTTATAGATGATTTCGCTTAGTGTGCGGTCGAGTCCGAGACGCTGTGCGTTAAGGTAGGCTGAAAGAATCTGGAACTTCGTTATGCGTTCCGAAGCGAGGCTCTTTGTGAGACTTTTCTTTGCGAGTTCAAAGTTTGCCGGGCGTTCAGGAACATTATTGAGCAGTTTGTTGAACTCGCGAACGCAGTCCATCATCTTGTCGTTTTGGGTGATAATCATTGTGTAGAAGCTCTCGTAGTCGCTAAGACGCCATGGGCTTGTGTAGTTTGCGCCGGCCGAATATGCCAAACCGCGAGATTCGCGCATTTCCTGGAACACTATGGTGTTCATGCCACCGCTGAAATATTCATTGAAGAGGGCGATGAGCGGCGCACGTTCGGGTGTCCATTTCGTGTTTTCGTTGTGGAATTGCACCATGTAGATGTTCTTTGCATCGTAGGGCGCAATGAGAATTTCGTTCTTCGGGGTGGGTTGCATAGTGTAGTGCTTTGCGGGAAGAGGTTCAGCAAATTTCTTCGGGGTTTTGATGGTTTTGCTGATGAGTTTATCGATTTCGGCCAGCGTGCTCGGACCGTAATAGAGGACGGTTGCTTTGTAGTTCTTCAGATTCTTGAGCATTGTGAGTAGGCTCTGTGGGTCGAGATTCTTTAATTTCTCTGCGCTTGGATGGTTGAGTACGGAGTTGTAGAGACCGTATCTACCATAGTTGAACAGGGCGCTGAAGTTGGCGTTTTGGTTGGTTTTTTGGTTGTTGCGCGATTTGATGATTAGTTCAACCATCTTAGAATAAGCCTCGCGGTCGAGCTTGGCGTTTTCGAGCAAGTCGTTGAGCAGAGTGAGCGCCTTGGGTAGGTTTTCATTCAGTCCGCTAAGAGTTATATAGGCTTTTTCGGCACCTTGACTGATGGAGTAGTCGCACGCCATTTTGTAGAATTCCTGTTTGATTTGCTCGTTAGTCATCTTAGCCGTTCCGAGGTAATTGAGATAGTCGGCAGCGTAGTTTATCATCGGATCGCTTTCTGTTCCGAGAGGTAGGTCGAGGCGCAGACTGAAGAGGTCGTTCTCTTTATTTTGTTTGTAGAGAATGGGCAAACCGTGTTTGGTTATACCTTGCGTCAGGTCGCGTTTGAAATCTATGAACTGTGGTTGAATTTCTTCTGGTTTCGAGTTCACGATTTCGTTGAGGAAAGCCGAGCTCTTATCGTTATTTGTCGGGATGGGTGTGATGATGGGCTTTTCTACTTTCTTGATTGTAGTGTCGTTGCCTTGAACTTTGTTGACGCAAACATAGTTGTTGCCGAAGAAACGATTTGCGAAGCTCACGATGTCGTTTTTGGTAAACCGTGAGATACGGTCAATCATTCCAACGGATTGTTTCCAGTCGACATTATTGATGAAGGCGTTTACGAATTTGTTGGCGCGGAATCTATTCTTGTCGAGCTGTTTGTAGAACGTGCGTTTGTAGTTGTTTATAACCGATGGCAGGAGGTCATCTGAAAATTCGCCACGTTTGAGTTTATCGATTTCCCCGAGCAGCAGTGTGCGGACTTCGTCGAGCGATTGTCCTTGTTTTGGCGAGCCCATTACTATGAAGAGCGAATAATCGTGCATTGCTTCGAATCCGTCGTTCACGGAGAGGAGTTTCATTTTTTGTTCGAGATTCAGGTCGAACAATCCGGCTCGTCCGTTGCAAAGCATTTGGTTTATCACTTCGAGTGTGTCGGCCTGCAGTGAGTTTCCGGGTTCGGCTCTCCAACCAATCCAGAGTGTTTCGGCTTCTTGTCCGACTACGGTTGTATCTACCGGTGTGGTGATTGCGGGCATGGCTGCATATTGTGGCACATCGATGTGCGGACTTGGTTTCCAGCCGCCGAAGTATTTTTCAATCAGCGCAACGGTTTTGTCGGGATCGAGGTCGCCGGCCATACAGATGGCTATATTATTCGGCACATAATATTTTTTGAAATAGTTTTTGATGTTCACAATCGACGGGTTTTTGAGGTGTTCGCCCAGTCCGATGGTTGTTTGCGTTCCGTATGGGTGTGTGGGGAATAGTTTGGCCATGAGGGCGGTGAACAGTTTCCGGCTATCGCTTGTGAGGCCGATGTTATATTCCTCGTATACGGCTTCGAGTTCGGTGTGGAATCCGCGTATAACCATATTCAGGAAGCGGTCGGCCTGCACCTTTGTCCACGATTCGAGTTCGTTCGCCGGTATGTCTTCGGTGTAGCATGTTACGTCGTTCGAGGTGTAGGCGTTCGTGCCTTCGCTTCCGATGGCGTGCATCATTTTGTCGTATTCGTTGGGTATGTTATATCTGGCTGCGAGCTGTGATATGGAGTCGATTTGGTGATATAACTTTTTGCGTATCGCGGGGTTGGTTACGCGACGATATTCCTCGAACCGGCGCTCGATAGAGTCGAGATACGGGCGTTCGGCTTCTACGTTCGACGAGCCGAAGTGGGTTGTACCTTTAAACATGATGTGTTCCAGATAGTGCGCTAATCCGGTTGTTTCGGCGGGGTCGTTTCGGCTTCCGGTCCGTACGGCGATGAATGTTTGGATGCGTGGTTTTTCTTTGTTCACGCTGAGATAGATTTTCAAACCGTTCGACAGAGTATAGATTCTACTCTGCATGGGGTCGCCCGGTACGCTTTCGTAGGTGTAGCGTTGTGCTTGGATTCCTAGAGTTCCGAGCACGAGCAAAATGCTTAGGCATGCTGTTCTAAAGATTGATAGTTTCATTATTTATAATTTGATTTGAAGTGAATATTCATTCTGATTTTGAGTTGCCAACAGTGCAAAGCCCCCAAACAGTTTTGTTTTTCGTTTGCGGAAGTTCCGCGAGACTGAAACCATCTGTATTTTCGTTTGCGGAAGTTCCGCGGGGCCGAAACCATTTGTATTCTCGTTTGCGGGAGTTCCGCGAGGCCGAAACTATTTGTATTCTCATTTGCGGAAGTTCCGCGAGGCTGAAACCATTTGTATTTCTCGTTTGCGGAAGTTCCGCGGGGCCTCTATTCTTCGAAATCTATCTCGTGGTCGAGCTTATCCACGAAATCGCGGAACACTTCTTCGTCTACATCGCCCATATCGAATTCCTTTTCGGCATCCTTTTTTATTTCGGCAATCCATGCACGACGTGCCTCGATGTAATCGTGTTTGATTCGGTCGCTGTCGACCTCGGTTATTTCCTGTATGCCGTAGTAGTCGAGAATCATTCTGTATGTCCACGCCCATTGATAGCGCCTGTAGTTGCGATTTATTTCGGCGAAGCGTTCGAGCACGTCCTGAATGGTTTCGAGCGAACCGCTCTTTATGTCGGCAATCATTCTTTGTTCTTCGCTTTCGGGCAGGAGTAGTCCAGAGAGGTCGTTCCACTTTCCGAGCCCGATTTCGGTTTCGGGTTTCCCAAAGAATCCCTGTTTGTGAGCGCGCTTAAGCACGGCTCCCATATAGATGCGCAGGGCTATGTCGTAGTATTTTATTCCCTTTCGAAGACTCGATGCGTTGATTACATACTCGTGATAATTATAGGTCGACACGTTGTCGCCGCTGGCTAATCGTAGGTTTTCGAGAATCTTCTTTCCTCTTAGGATTTCGCCAACCGAGAAAGGTGAGAGCCAGTCGAAATTGACGATGCTTTTTTGCGAATCTTGCGGTCTCATGTCGCGTTTGGGCCATTTACGAATGTCGCGATAGAGCCCCACGGTTGTTATGTTTCGGCCGGGCACGAGGAACATGGTGTCGCCGCCAGCAATGAGATATGAAAACGGTAGAGCCTGCGTGTTTGGATGGTGCATGAGCTTTCCGAAACAAACAGAGAACGTGCCGATTGTGGCCGGCATGAGAATGTAACCTCCGCTGGCTGTTTTTGTTCCGCGTTCGAGAACTCCCCAGTGCATTGGCCCCATCTTGTAGGCATGATTCGAGAAGTTGGTGCCCGAGCCGGCGTTGTAGAACGAGTACATTCCGCCGATGAGTAGCGAACTTTTGTGATGTGAGGCCGAGAACGGACCGCAGAAAGCTGCACAGGCCTCGCCGTTGGCCATAAATGAATTGGCAAAGAATACGCTTTGCGAAGCTGTGAATCCATTTGCAATCTGGCAGGCTTCGCCAACGAAACAATCTTGCATCTTCACGCTGTTGATGATGCTCGAACCGTCGCTGATAATGGTATTTTCGCATATCACGCCGGTACCGATGTAAACACTTGCTTTACCGGTGCTTAGAATGGTACAGTCGCTCAATCGACTTGCACCTGATATTTCGCAGTCATCCTGAATGATGGTGTTCGTTATTTCTTTAGTGTTGACAATCTTTACGCCGTTACCTAGTGTTCCGCGTTCGGGATTCGTTCGGGCAATCTCTTCGGAAATGAGCCGGCGAATAGCATTCTTGAGGTCTTTATCGCCGAAATGTTTAACCATGAATGCGGCTAGCTGACTGTTGAGGTCGTGGAAAAGAATCATATTCCCATCACCTACCTCGTTGAGCACCGAAATTAAATTGCCTTCGCCGAAAGTTGCACCTTCGGTTGTTTCCATCACGGAAATGTTGGTTATGAGACAGTCGTTGCCGATGGTGTAGTTGTTGATGTAGTTTCCTATTTTTTCAATCAGGCAATCGTTGCCAACAATGACGTTGCGGAGTGTTGCGTCGTTTATTCCGGAGTGTTTTACGAATCCCTTGGTTACCTCGACGTTCTTCTCGAAACTTCCCAGACGTATGTCGCCGTAGAACATCACGCGATGGAAAAACTTCGGAAAGAATCCTTCGACGGCTACTTTCACACGATTCCAGTCTTCTGCCCAGCAGTTATTGTTTTCGAATACAATAATTTCTTCTTCTGTTAATGCTCTGTATTCCATAAAAATCAATCTTTTTCTTATTGTTCAATATCGTACAAGAAATCGTTGTAGGGATATTTCTGTACGTGCAGTTCACGCACCTTTTTATATAGCGTGCTGCGAAATTCTTCTATGTTTTCGCGCTGCTTAGCCGAGATGAATAAACAGTTATCGGCTTCGCGTGCCATCCAAGTTTTTTTGAGTTCGTTGAGCGATGTGTTTTCCTTAGTTGGGGGCGTAAGGTCGTCGGGTTCTTTTTCTAGCCAATGATAGTTGTCTATTTTGTTGAACACAATCATCATAGGCTTTTCTGAGCTATCAAGGTCGGTGAGAGTTTGATTCACTACCTGAATCTGCTCCTCAAAATCAGGATGCGAGATGTCCACGATATGTAGCAGAAGGTCGGCCTCGCGCACCTCGTCGAGTGTGGATTTAAAAGAATCCACAAGGTCGGTTGGTAGTTTGCGAATGAATCCAACCGTGTCGGCTAGAAGGAAGGGTAGATTCTCGACAACCACCTTGCGCACGGTTGTGTCAAGTGTTGCGAAGAGTTTGTTTTCAGCAAACACTTCGCTCTTCGCAAGTAGATTCATGATGGTCGACTTGCCCACATTGGTATATCCCACCAGTGCAACGCGGATTAGTCGACCGCGATTTTTACGCTGGGTTATTTTCTGCTTGTCGATTTCAACCAGGCGTTGCTTTAGTAACGACATACGCTGTAGAATTATCCGGCGGTCCATCTCAAGCTGCGTCTCACCCGGACCACGTAATCCAACCGAACCTTTCCCGCCGCCCGAACCCGAGCCGCCACCCTGTCGCTCCAAGTGAGTCCAGAGGCGTTGCAGCCGCGGCAGCATATAGCGATATTGTGCCAGCTCGACCTGTGTTTTTGCGTTTGCCGTTTGTGCTCGCATCGCGAATATGTCGAGAATTAAGGATGTGCGATCCAGTATTTTTATGCCTAGCTCATTTTCTATATTACGGAGTTGTTTGGCCGACAGTTCGTCGTCGAAAATCACCATTCCTATCGGCTCTTCTTCGTCTTCTTTCAGTTTAATGAAGTTCTTTATTTCTTCGAGTTTGCCTTTACCGACGTAGGTCACAGCACTCGGCCCGCCTACCCGTTGCGTGAATCTTTTCACGGTCACGGCACCGGCTGTATCGGCAAGGAATTCGAGTTCGTCGAGATATTCTTTCGTCTTAGCTTCATTCTGCTCTTGCGTTATTAGCCCGACGAGTACGGCTGTTTCGGCCTTAACCTCGGATATGACAAATTCTTTCATTAAACTTCTTTCGGCTGGAGTTTGATTTGTAGTTCGTCTAGTTGCGTTGTGTCGATTTCAGAAGGAGCATCGAGCATTACGTCGCGCCCGCTGTTGTTTTTGGGGAAGGCGATGCAGTCGCGTATTGTGTCGAGACCGGCGAGGAGACTCACGAATCGGTCGAGGCCGAAAGCCAGTCCGGCGTGCGGAGGAGCACCATATTTGAATGCGTTCATAAGGAATCCGAATTGGGCTTCGGCACGTTCGGGCGTGAACCCTAATACTTCGAACATTCGTTCTTGCAGGTTGGTATCGTGAATACGCAACGAACCGCCGCCAAGTTCAACTCCGTTGCAAACAAAGTCGTAGGCTTTTGCGCGTACTTGCTCGGGATGTTCGTCGAGCATAGGTATATCATCGGGATTGGGCATCGTGAAAGGATGATGCGTGGCCATGAGCCGCTGCTCTTCGTCGCTCCACTCGAATAGAGGGAAATCAACAATCCAAAGACATTTAAAGATATTCTTGTCGCGTAATCCGAGTCGGTCGCCCATTTCGAGTCGTAGCGAGCAGAGTTGAATCCGTGTTTTGTTTATATTGTCGCCCGAGAGAATCAGCAGCAGGTCACCATCCTTTGCGCCGGCGGTTTGTTTCACTTTCTTCAGTTGGTCTGTGGTGTAGAACTTATCAATTGAACTTTTTATGCTTCCATCGCTACCGTATTTCACATAGACTAATCCTTTCGCGCCTATTTGCGGCCGTTTGACGAAGTCGGCGAGCTCATTGAGTTGTTTACGACTATAATCAGCGCACCCGGGAACAACGATTCCGCCGATATAAACTGCTTCGTTGAATATAGGGAAGTCGGCCACGCCTTTGAAATCGTTCATCAGTTCAACGAACTCCATTCCGAAACGTAGGTCGGGTTTGTCCGAACCGAACCTTCTCATAGCTTCGCTCCATGGCATCTGCTCCAGTTTTGGAATCTCCACGCCACGTATTTCTTTGAAAAGATGGCGTGCCATTTCCTCGAATATGTTTATCACATCGTCTTGGTCAACAAACGACATCTCACAGTCTATTTGGGTGAACTCCGGCTGACGGTCGGCTCGCAAATCCTCGTCGCGGAAACATTTTGCAATTTGAAAATAGCGATCGAATCCGGCAACCATTAATAGTTGTTTTAAAGTTTGCGGACTCTGCGGAAGAGCATAAAATTGTCCTGGATTCATTCTCGACGGAACAACGAAATCGCGTGCTCCTTCGGGCGTTGAACCAATGAGGATAGGTGTTTCCACTTCGATGAAATCTTTTGAATCCAGGAAATTTCTAATTAGTATCGTCATTCTGTGGCGTAACTCTAAGCAGTCTCTAACTGCGGGCCGACGCAGGTCCAGATAGCGATATTTCATCCGAAGGTCGTCGCCGCCGTCGGTGTTATTTTCAATCGTGAATGGCGGGGTGAGTGACGTACTCAAAACTTTCAGTTCTTTCACGATGATTTCGATGTCACCCGTTGGTATTTTGTCGTTTTTGTTTTGTCGTTCGTTTACGTTGCCTTTTATTTGAATGCAATATTCTCGTCCTAGTTTATTGGCTTCATTACAAAGTTCGGCGTTGTCGGCTTCGTTGAACACGAGTTGCGTGATTCCATATCTATCCCGCAAGTCGATGAAGGTCATTCCACCCATTTTTCGTGAACGCTGCACCCATCCGGCGAGCGTTACTTTTTTGCCGATGTTGGTTATGCGAAGTTCACCACAAGTATTTGTGCGATACATATTTTTAAGTTGTAAACGTTATTGGTTTTATGTGTGCCACAAAGGTAATAACTTTTGCAGTAACCTTTATTCACGTTATTTCGAACAAATAAGTCTGCTTTTTATTGATATTTTGCCCGGTCGGAATAATTGATTTTCTGACTGCTCATACTTTGTGATGCAAAAGCAATTTTTTTTTCGGAAGCTAGCATTCGGATAGATACTAGGAAGCTTCTACACTCGCTATATCGCTTGATTAGAAATTTCTCTTAAACCGAACCTACGTTATATTACCTTTGCAGGCGAAACATCTTTTTTATTCCATCATGATTATTAAAAAGGCCGAATTCATCATCTCCGCTCCCGATTTCAAGAAGTGCCCGCAACATTCCGGGCTTGAATTTGCTTTCATAGGCCGCTCGAACGTTGGCAAATCGAGTCTGATAAATATGCTTTGCGACCATAAAGGATTAGCCAAAACGTCGGCTATGCCGGGAAAGACGCTTCTGATAAACCATTTCCTGATAAACAACGAGTGGCATTTGGTTGACCTCCCGGGCTATGGATATGCCCGTAATTCGAAGTCGATGCGCAATAAACTCGAACAGATGATTGCTCAATATATTTTGCATCGTGAGCAGCTTGTGAACGTATTTGTGCTTATAGACATTCGCCATGAACAACAGAAAATTGACCGCGAATTCATAGATTGGCTCGGCAAGAACGGCGTTCCCTTCTCGATTATCTTTACTAAAGCCGATAAACTGAGGCCGGGACAGGCTAACGCAAATGCACAGGCTTGGCTGAAAGCTCTTGACGATGGATGGGAGGAATATCCGCCGCATTTCATTACGTCGGCAACCAACAAAACCGGGCGCGACGAGCTACTAAATTATCTCGACGACATTATGCACAATCTTCCCACATAAGTATCGTTAAGCAGACAAATAAAAAGGTGCTCGCAAGCAGTTGCGGGCACCTTTTGTATGTAGGAAGGGATTCGTTAGTCGAGCTTTCCGAGTTGTTCGGCTACCTCGGCTAAGATTCGCTTTGCAAATTCTTCCATGGGCATGCTGGCCTGTTCGCCTCCGCCTTGTTTACGCATCGATACGGAGTTTTCGGCAGCTTCTTTCTCGCCTACGATGAGCATGTAGGGTGTGCGACGAAGTTCGTTGTCACGAATCTTACGACCGATTTTTTCGTTGCGATCGTCAATGTAGGAACGAATATCCTGCTCGTCGAAATAAGTTTTTACTTGGCGTGCATAATCGTTGAACTTCTCGGATATGGGCAGAATGGCTACCTGGTCGGGTGTGAGCCAAAGCGGGAAATGACCGGCGGTGTGTTCAATCAATACGGCGGTGAATCGCTCGAGTGACCCAAACGGTGCGCGATGAATCATTACCGGCGTACGCTTCGAATTGTCTTCGGCGGTGTATTCGAGCTTGAATCTTTGCGGAAGATTATAGTCTACTTGGATTGTTCCGAGCTGCCAACGCCGCCCGATAGCGTCTTTAATCATGAAGTCGAGCTTTGGGCCATAGAATGCGGCCTCGCCGATTTCAATGCGGGCGTTTATGCCTTTCTCGGCGCAAGCTTCTTTGATGGCATTTTCGCTTTCTTCCCACACGTCGTCGTCTCCGATGTATTTCTCTTTATCTTTCGGGTCGCGCAAGGAGATTTGCGCTTCATAGTCTTCGAACCCGAATGTTCTGAACACTTTCAGGATTATGTCTATCACATCTTCAAATTCGGCTTTAACTTGTTCGGGACGCACGAATATGTGGGCGTCGTCTTGTGTGAAGGTGCGAACGCGGGTGAGTCCATGCAGTTCGCCGCTCTTTTCGTAGCGGAAAACGGTTCCGAACTCGCTTATGCGCATTGGCAGGTCTTTATACGACCGTGGTTTGTGCGAATAGATTTCACAGTGATGCGGGCAGTTCATCGGTTTGAGCATATATTCCTCGTCTTCCTCGGGCGTGTGGATGGGCTGGAACGAATCCTTGCCGTAATGTGCATAGTGTCCCGAAGTGATATAGAGACTTTTCCCGCCGATACCGGGTGTTATTACTTCTTGATAGCCGTAGGGGCGCTGAATTTTGCGTAGAATTTCTTGTAATCGAAGTCTCACCTGGGTTCCTTTTGGCAGCCAGATGGGCAGTCCTTTTCCAACACGTTCGGAGAACATGAAGAGTTCCATTTCTTTACCGATTTTGCGATGGTCGCGCTTTTTAGCTTCTTCGAGCATCACGAGATATTCGTCAAGCATTTTTTTCTTCGGGAAGGTTATGCCATAGATTCGCGTGAGTTGGTCGCGTTTAGCATCTCCTCGCCAGAAAGCACCGGCAACACTGGTTATTTTGATGGCTTTGATGGCGCCTGTCGACACGAGATGTGGCCCTCGACAAAGGTCGGTGAAGCGTCCTTGTGTGTAGGTTGATATTGTTCCGTCTTCAAGGTCTTCTACGATGTGTTCTACTTTGTATTCCTGTCCGTCGGCTGTGAATTCTTTCACTGCGTCGGCTTTGGTTACGTTTCGGCGCACCACTGGTTCGTCTTTTTTGGCCAGTTCGCGCATTTTTTCTTCGATTTTCGGGAAGTCGTTTTCCGAAATCGATTGTCCGTTAGCCAGCATAACATCATAGAAGAATCCGTTTTCGATGGCTGGTCCGAATCCGAACTGGATTCCGGGATAGAGTTCCTGCAACGCTTCGGCCAGCAGGTGTGCCGATGTGTGCCAGAAGGTGTGTTTACCTTCATCGTCGCCGAATTTATAAAGTGCGATAGTTGCGTCTTCATTAATCGGTCGATTCAACTCTGTCGTTACGCCATTCACCCCGCAAGATACAACGTCGCGGGCGAGAGCCGGCGATATGCTCTCTGCGATTTGATAACCGGTTACGCCCTGTTCGTATTCGCGTACAGAACCGTCCGGGAAAGTGATTTTAACCATAATACAAACTAGTTTTTATAAATCAAAGTGTGGCAAAGTTACTTATAAGTAGATGTTCACGATTAATTGCTTCTAGATTTATCTCTATTTTCTGTCGTACCGTTGGATAGGAGGAATCTGTACCGAACAGAGATTCTTGCTAAAAGGTTTGGTGTGTGCCGGCGCTTAACTGGGGATTGCGACAATACTAATACCAATCTTTGATTTCCAGATAGTGTTCGGAAAAAGTACGCGATTGTCCGGGGGCGGCGGCTTTGATTCGGCGGGCTGGAATACCGCCCCATATTTCGTTGGGGGGAACTTTAGTGCCGTGCAGAACAACGGCTCCGGCGGCTATAACTGAGTTCTCGCCTATTTCGGCATTGTCGAGCACTACGGCGTTCATTCCTATCAACGCGCCACGACGAATGGTAGCGGCGTGAACAACGGCTGAATGACCGATGCTCACGTCGTCTTCGAGTACCACAGGAGAACCTTTTGTTTGATGAATGCAGGCTAAATCCTGTATATTCACACGTGAGCCGATAGTTATTCCGTCGACGTCGGCTCGAAGTACGGCGCCGAACCAAACGGAGCAGTCGTTGCCCATGGTGATGTTGCCGACTAGGGTTGCATTTTCTGAAAAATAACACCGTTCGCCCCATGTGGGCGATTGGTTGTTTACTGATTTAATGAGTGCCATGTTTGTTGTTTGTGTATTTACATTTTTGAAATATCAAGAGCGTGGTGCTCCAGTCTGATTCTGTTTTGAAACTCGCTAGAAACAGTGTTTCCAGGTTGATTCGGTTTTGAAACTCGCTAGAAACAGCGTCTCCAGGTTGATTCGGTTTTGAAACTCGCTAGAAACAGTGTTTCCAGCCTGATTCTGTTTTGAAACTCGCTAG
>NZ_BAKH01000011.1 GCF_000614105.1 Prevotella micans DSM 21469 = JCM 16134 | reverse complement strand
AGAAATCAAAACTTCTCTGCGTCGCTGGAGCGATGAAATATGTTGCTAACTGTTTCACGGTGGCAAAGGTATATTAATCAATTCTTTTTCACAAAAGTTGAGGTTGCTTTCTTGATTTAGAACAAGAGCCCAGCTATATAAGCCAAGCAAAAAACAACCGAGGAATTTCTATGCAAGAGGGGGCATCCGGCATAGAAATTCCTCGGGATTTGTATGGTGAATAGGGATTGTTATCCTTCACCTAAAATATTATGATGATATTACTGCACGTGGGAGTAGATTATCCCAAAAGATGAAATTCTCCGATGAAGAACAGCAATAAATAGCCAAGAACGAGGGATGCGATTCCGCAGGTGAGACCCACTTTGAGCATGTCGTCGTGATGAACCAGACCGGTGGAATAGGCTATCGCGTTGGGCGGAGTCGAGATTGGCAAGCACATGGCAGTCGATGCGGCTATGGCTATTCCGATGAGAACGGTGCTCGTTCCGCCAATTACACTCAACTTGTCGCCCATTCCACGGCAAACCACCGAGAGAATTGGAACTAACAGTGCAGCCGTAGCAGTGTTCGAAATGAAGTTGGAAAGGAAGTAGCAGATGGCTCCCGAGATGATGAGAATAATTATCGGACTCCAATTGCCAAATGGGATGCTCTCAATGGCGGCGTCGGCTAACCCCGAGGCGTTCATTCCAAGACCTATTGCAAAACCACCGGCAACCATCCAGATGACACTCCAATTTATTTTCTGCAGGTCTTTCGACGTGATAACTCCCGTGAGAGCGAATATTCCCATCGGAATCATCGCCACGGTATTGGTGTCTATTCCAGTGATGCTTTTCGGGATAATCCAAAGTAAAATGGTGATGATGAATGTTGCAATAACTACCCACATGCGCCATCCTTTATGGATTTCACCTTCTATTTTGAGATGAATAGTTTTCTGTGTGAATGGGAAAAAGCGCAGGATAATACGCCACGAAATGACAAGCAGAATAATCACCAGCGGAGTCATAAACATCATCCAGTGCATGAAGTCGATATTCATGTTTAAACCGGCCGGGTCGTTGAGATATTTCAATGCTATCAGGTTAGGTGGCGTTCCGATAGGCGTCCCCATTCCGCCCAGATTGGCGGCAATCGGGATGGAGAGCGTAAGGGCAATCCTACCCTTTCCAGTAGCTGGTAGGGCTGCAAACACAGGCGTAAGAAAGGTTAGCATCAGTGCGGCCGTGGCGGTGTTCGAAATGAACATTGAGAATAGGCCCGTGATGAGCAGAAAACCCAACAGAACATTCTCGCTTTTGTGCCCGAACGGTTTCAGAAGTAAGCGAGCAAGCAGAGTGTCGAGACCCGATTTCGAAGCCGCTATAGCAAGAATGAATCCCGCCAAGAAGAGCATAATTATTGGATCGGCAAACGACGCCATAATTTCTTTCGAATCGAGGAGCTTCCCTACCCCATCATACTTAAAGAATCCAAACGAATTTTGCGAAACGGTTACACACATTCCGGCCATAATTACTAACGATGTGGCCCACGCAGGTACGCATTCCGTGAGCCAGGCCAGCATTGCAAACACGAAGATGGCGATGATGCGTTGTTGCACTATCGTGAGCCCATCGATGCCGAAAACACTCGTTGGAAGATTCCACACAATAGCCGTCACGATAAAGATGGCCACAAACTGCCACACCTTTTTCATCTCGGTGTGGTGGGAAAGAAACTTTGATTTTTCTTTTGCCATGGTATAAAAAAAACAGTTAATGAAATGAATTGATTAGTTGGGTGGCGGGGGTGAAGAGCCGTTGGCGAAAGTAGCTAAAATAATTCGGGCCCAGCAGGCACGCGGTCGTTTTTAAGTACATTTGCGCGAATATTTTTAGACATCTATGTACAAACTGTCGCTTTTTCATCTTTTATTAATTGTTATCCTCTCTGCCTGCGCGGGTCGGCGCGTACAGCATGATTCAAACGCCGACACAATAGCTCTGAAACATGCCGAAAACATCAGTATCGAACGACAGGGCGATGTTGTTAAAGCTGTACTGAAGAACCCGTGGAGACCGGGCGAACAGCTGCAAACCTACTATCTGGTTCCCGAAGAAAGCAAGACCAACGTTCCGACTGACGGCATAGTCATAAAAACTCCCATTCGGCGTGCGGTTGTTTTCACCACGGCCCATGCTAACCTTATGCAGATGCTTGGTTGCGGGAACACAATAGCAGGCGTGGCCGATGCGAAATATATGCTCATTCCCGATGTGAAAAAGCGAATTGCAAATAGATTGATAGTTGATTGCGGCGATGCCATGGCACCCGACATCGAGCGGATTATCGACCTTAAACCCGACGCTCTGTTGCTTTCGCCCTTTGAAAACAGTGGAGGACATGGGAAGCTCGACCAACTGGGTATTCCACTCATCGAGTGCGCCGATTATATGGAAACATCTGCGCTCGGACGTGCCGAATGGATGAAGTTCTATGCGATGCTCTTCGGATGTGAACAACGCGCCGATTCGCTCTTCGAGGTTGTTGAAAAGCGATATGCTCGACTGAAAAAACTCGCCGCCACCGCCAGACAAAGCCGTTCGGTGTTGCCCGATAGGAAGATGTCGGCCGTATGGTATGTTCCCGGTGGACGAAGCAGCGTGGGACGACTCTATGCCGATGCCTGTGGACAATATGCCTTTGCTACCGACCGGCACAGCGGAAGTCTGCCCATGCCATTCGAAACCGTGCTCGAAAAGATGGGGCAGGCCGATTTCTGGATTCTTAGTTACACTGGCCAGATGAATCGCCGCACATTGCTCGCCGAATACTCTGGCTATTCTGCGTTAAAGGCCTTCCGAACCGGTGAAATCTACGGGTGTAAAGTCGACCAAACACCCTATTTCGAACAAGTAAGCTGGCGGCCCGATTGGCTACTCGAAGACCTCGTTCAGCTCTTCCATCCGGAACTAAAACTATCGCCACTACGCTATTATCGCCGATTGCAACCATGAAGAAGAGTACCGTACTTTTCATTTTTCTCGCCATAATTATAATCTTGCTCGCGGTATTCAACCTGCTCGCAGGTTCGGTGGATATTCCTGCATCCGATGTTTTCAGAATCCTCACCGGGCAGTTCGGTGGAAAAGAAAGCTGGCGATTCATCATACTTGAAAGTCGACTGCCACAAACTCTCGCTGCATTGCTATCGGGTAGTGCGCTAGCCGCAAGTGGTCTCCTTCTGCAAACAGCTTTCCGCAATCCGCTTGCCGGGCCCGACGTGTTTGGAATCAATTCCGGAGCCTCGCTCGGCGTGGCCATTGTTATGTTCGCCACCGGCGGCAGCATGTCGGCAATGCTCTTCACAGCGACTGGTTTCATGGCTATTTTGCTAGCCGCTTTTGCTGGTGCAATTGGTGTGTCGGCGCTCATTTTGTTTCTCTCCACGCTTGTGCGTAGCAATGTTCTGCTGCTCATCATCGGGTTGATGGTGGGTTATGTTGCTTCGTCGGCCGTGTCACTGCTCAACTTTTTTGCAACCGAAGATGGAGTGCGACGATATGTACTCTGGGGGATGGCAACTTTGGCGGTTTATCTCTTACCCATCTACCCCTCTTCTCGGCAACGATTCTCCTTTCGTTGCTCGGCAGTTTTGTCCTTGTGAAGCCTCTCAACGCCATGCTTCTGGGCGTAAATTATGCCGAAAGTCTAGGCATAAACACACGTCGAACCCGAAATATTCTTCTGATTGTAACAGGATTATTAACTGCTATTGTAACCGCCTTTTGCGGTCCAATTTCTTTCATTGGTCTTGCCGTGCCCCACATAGCTCGACTCATCTTCGCTACCGACAATCATCGTCTTCTTCTTCCAGGCACCTTGCTTAGCGGTTCTGCGGTAACTCTTCTTTGCAATCTGCTTTGCACCTTTCCGGGAATCGCCGGCATATTGCCCATTAACTCGATAACTCCTCTTCTCGGCGCCCCTGTAATCATCTACGTACTCCTCAAGTTGGGGGCAAAATCCAACAGCTGAACGTCTCGCCAAAAGCTCTTAAGCGACTTGTCAAGGGCTCCTTATAGGAAAGGTTGAGGACTCCTATTGGGAAAGGTCGAGGACTCCTATAAGGAAAGGTCAAGGACTCCTATAAGGAAAGGTCGAGGACTCCTATAAGGAAAGGTCGAGGACTCCTATAAGGAAAGGTCGAGGACTCCTGAAAGCTAATTTATGGATTGGGTTAGAACGGAAGCCCGACGGCAAAATGAAAACGGAAGTCGCGCTTGAAGTGTGGATTGATGATTGGGAAATGTTCAAAAGATGAATCGTAGGCAGGATTTATTATACGCTGCGCACCGTCGAGGCGAATGATAAAATAGTTCAGGTTTAACCTGATTCCTAGCCCATATGACATTGCTAGCTCGCGATAGAAACGGCCGAAGTTGAACTGTCCGCCTGGCTGGTCAGCATAATTTCGGAGAGTCCATATATTACCGGCATCAACGAAGGCTGCTGCGTCGAGTTTCCAAAAGAGGCGAGTACGTAGTTCGGCATTGAGGTCGAGTTTCAGGTCGCCCGTTTGATTGATGAAGTCAATTCGCCCGTCGGTTCCTTTGAATCTTCCCGGGCCAAGTTCGCGCACACTCCATCCGCGCACAGAGTTGGCTCCGCCGGCGATATATCTTTTCTCGAATGGCAGGATGGTGCTATTGCCGTAGGGCCATGAAATACCGAGAGCCGCATGCAGAGCTAGAGTGTTTCGCTGGTCGAGCGGGATGAGCCGCGTAATATTAAAATCAAACTTGAGATATTGTGCGTAGGCAATGTTGAACAGCATACGTTGACGCTGGGCGTTGACTGGAAATCGTAGAACAGTATTGAGCGAACTGAGAATACTGCCGGCCGATTCTATTTGCGTACGCAGGGCAAGGCGCGGAGTGATGTAGGTTAAGCCAAGGCTCGACTTCATGATTAGCAGGTCTTCGTAGTTATATCGCAGAATTGCATTTCTACTCGAGGCGTTGTCTAGATAGTCGCGCTTGAATGTTTGGCTAATCCATGGCATGTAAACATAGCTAACGTCGAGCACGTTGAAGTTGTAGGCTGTCTTCTGGGTCGACGTGTTCCAGCGATATTTCCACGCTGCAGAGAACATTCGGCGGTGAAATTCCGGTCGGTTCTGCATAGCCCAGCTCACGGTTGCTTCGGATACGGCTTTACTTCGCCGTCGGAAGTTTTTCGTAAGGAATGGTGATAGCAAACGAGGAAAGGTTAGACCGGTTTGTAAACTGTATTCCTCGAAGTTTCGGTTGTCGTAGCCTTCCAACCCGGTTATGGCTTCGAATGCCGCACGAAGCTGAATACTAAGTAGCTCGCTCCCATGAAAAAGATTTCGGTTTTGGTATGTAAGCACAGCCGCCGCTCCGAGGTTTCCAGCAGTATTGGTTCCTTCGGGCTGGAAAGAAATGGTGTTCGGTGCATTGGGAATTATCTGTATGTCGGCCTCAAGATAGCGCAGTGCCGACTCGCGATATTTGAACATTCGACCTATGACGAGACTATCGATTTTGGGTTGTTCGCGGAATTTGATGTCGGTGTATCTCACCGCACTGAGCCGGGCCATGTTGTTGTAAGTATTCTTCATGTTCGAGGCCGAGAAATATGTTTGCGGCTCGATGAGAATATTGTCGCGCAAGATGTTTGGTCGCAGCAACGGTTTGGAGGGATTGGTGTCTACTATTCGCACCTCGTTGATGATGTAGCGCGGATGAGGTGTGGGCTCTGCATCGCTATGTTCGGTGTATTTCTTTAGGTGAAGTGTCACGGAAATGTCGCGCGACCCACGGATGGAGTCTGCCGTGTAGAAGATAAAGTCTTTGTTGAAGCGATAATATCCCGAATCATTCAGAATACCGGTTATTCGTTTCCGTTCGGCATCTAGATCCGACACGATGAAGCGTCGTGGTGCCGAATCAGTGTGCAGTGAGCTGGCCAATATCCGAGCGATGGCCGAATCCTGAATATCGTATTCAAAGTTTGAAATGGTAAACGGTTCGCCCGGATGCAACGTATAGATAGCTGTGAGCCGTTTACCTCGAATCTTCGTGTTGAGCATTACTTGAGAGTTCATGTAGCCCATGTTATTCATAGCCATCCGCAGGTCTTCGCACGAAAGTCGGGCTTGCAGAGTGTCGTATATCACGGGTGCCTCGCCAACTTTACGTAGCGTTCGGTTAATCCATTTGGTCGTGTCGGTTCCGGCCATGGAATAGGTACTTAGCGGAATCCTGAAGAGCGAAAACCATCGTGCATTACCTTTCTGGCGTACATATTGTGCCATCTGCGCAGCGTCGAAATGCTTGGCGTCCGACTGCACACGCACTTTCTCCAATAGATATTGGTTTTCGGGGATGAACTTGTCGGGCGAACAAGCTGCAACAATCAGCAGTACAAGAAAGAAAAGAAATAAACGTGTATGCAATTTGGGCGACATGCGAGCGGGTCTGTAGAAATTCAGAGCAAAGGTAGCAAATTGCCGCTATCTCCTTAATTTTGCGTCCCATGATATCGAAGAACAAACTCAAGCTCATCAAGGCCTTAGCAACCAAAAAAGGTAGAGAGCGCTCGGGCCTCTTCTTGGCTGAAGGACCGAAGATTGTCGACGAACTTATCGCCGGAGGATTCGAACTCGAATTCCTCATCGACAATCCCGATGAAGTGTGCCAAGCATCGCTCTTGCAACATCCGCAGGGAGTTATCGGCGTTTTCAAACAGAAGGTTCAACCCGAAAGCGAAACGCCACTGGGACAAACTCTCACGATTGCCCTCGACGGCGTGCAAGACCCTGGAAACCTCGGCACAATCATACGCATAGCCGATTGGTTCGGCATCCGAAACATAATCTGCTCTATCGATACGGCCGACTGCTGGAATCCGAAAGTTGTTCAGGCAACGATGGGCAGCATAGCCCGTGTTGCGATTATATATGCCAACCTCGAAAGTGAGTTGACATCCATCTCTACCGACACTCCCGTATATGGCACTGTACTCGACGGCACCAGCCTCTACGACGAAAAATCCCTGGCCGACCGAGGTATAATTGTAATGGGAAACGAAGGCAATGGCATATCGCCCTCCATACGTCGACTTCTAACCCATAGACTCGTCATTCCTCCTTTCGCTAAATATGGTCCGACGGCAGAATCGCTCAACGTTGCGGTTGCTACAGCGATTGTTTGCGCCGAATTCAGACGCCGTACAACCTAATCTTCATGCAAACGTTTTCCAGTCGTGAAATATTGAAAAACAGTTGCACGTCTATCAATTGCAATTGGCTGACGATAACTTTGCGACATAATTTTTTTAGTTTTCATAAGTTATTATTTTTAAGAGAAGGATTATACATGCGCTCTAACGCATCACAAATTCGAAGGTTTAGTTTTTAGGTAACAAAGATTGGTAAATTGAAATTTAGTTTTTGTTGATTTGGTAAAGGAGTCCGCTCGCTGTTTGAAGCAAGTGGGCTCCGTTTTTTTCTCCTTTTATCATTATGTTTTCGTGCTGTGAGCAGTACTGCTTGTGTCCGGTAATGTGGGGAGAAAACAGAATGTGGGAGGATTAAAATGCGGGCGGGCCGCGGATTATTATTTTATGCCAACTCGGACGGAACGACAGCATGTAGGGACAGATCCCGTGTCTGTCCGACACCATCGCCCCCTCGGTCTACCGACAGCATGATATATTTTCGGCCTATCGGGGGCGGATATTATGCCGTCCTTGTCGTAAGGGGGGGGCGGACAGACACGAGGCCTGTCCCTACATGCGGGCCTGCAGCCCGAGTTGGCACGGAGTGAGGCGCGACGAACGAAATTCAATTCTCCAGGGCGGTTGAACAATTCAAATACGGTCGTATTTCCGTTCCCTGGGTGAAAAGATGACCGGATACGGGTATAAAAAACAGCTCAATCGCATTGGGCGATTGAGCTGTTGAGTAAATAAAACGAATAGTCCCTTATATTCTAGTTAACCACTATGGTTTTCCCACTCACAATGTAAATGCCTTTAGGAAGAGATTTCAAGTTGCGCAGCTTCTTGTGCATCTTTATTCCACCGGTTGTATAAACATCGTGGTGATTGTCGGCATTGTGGATTACATCGCGAATAGAGGTCGTTACACTTGCACTTATCGGTTCCGATTCTGATCCGTCAGGATATACTGCCGTTACCTTGTAGTTGTGGGTAGTTCCGGGCTGCAGGTGGTTATCGGTAAAGTATGTTTGGATGGTATTTGCAAGCAGAGCGTCGTCACGATAGATGTTATATGCCGCCGGACCGTTGGAGGCTTCGAACGTAACATCATCTATCATGAACACAAATGCCTGGTCGGCCGTCGATATGTGATGTATGGCAAAATAGCGTGTGCCGGCGGGCAGTTTGACAGTTATTTCGGTCCATTCTCCATCATCTTGTGTATAGGTGTCGCCTATCTTTCTGAAGCTGGCCGGTTTATTGTCGGTCTGCGAGAGGAGCACATCGAATATTTCAGCTGTTTTTTGATTTCCTCGGACATTGTTCACCCAGAATCTCACGGTTTGCTCTTTTCCGGAAAGTAGCTGACTGATTAGCCAGTTATCTGACGCTATCGGCTTTTCATTTTTGTCTTGCTGATAGATTGCTACTGCGGCTTTCTCTCCGGAGTGCGGGGTTAATTCGTTGGAGTTTCTGAAAACGTCGTCGGGTTTCCAATTCATAAATGCAAACTGTTCGCCCTGGCGCGGATATTTCGTATGCATACTTAGCTGTATGGCATAACCGCTGTCGACGTCGATGGTTGTCCATTTCCCAAAATCGGTTTGCCATGCTTCATAGCTTTCAAAGTTATCGGTTATGGTTTCCGGAATCGATTCGGGTTCTTTCCACGATAGCTCAACGGAATTTCTATTGTCGCCATTACTCTTAAGGTCGGTTGCCGGAGGCACGTTGGCTTTCTCCAAGGATATGTTCGCCGCGGCTGTGTTATTATCGTTGTTCAAATCGCCAGGCACGGTTAATTCGGCTTGATGACGTGCTTGCCTGAGGGGTCGAGAATGGTCGTGGCATAGGTCACGGGAATCTCTGTTTCATCGAGCATTTTAAGGCCCTGCTCTATGGTCGCCTGGTGAATGATTTTGTCGTTCAGCCTGACAGTCACGGCTGCATTTTCAATCTTGTCAAGTCCCTGGTTACTCACTTTAAGTTTGAGCTTCACGGTTTGTCCTTTCTTTACGCTCTCCGGAGCCGATAATTCCATGGCTGCATCGCGTTGAAGTGGGTCTGTGATGCTGATATTATCCAAATAGACTGTCTCCTCGGATGAGCCGTCGGCAAAGGCCTTTATCTTCAGAATAGCATAGTCTTCGGCAGCGAGGGAGAGCGGAAGGTTTATAGCTTGATTTACCCACTTGCCTGTACCGGATTGATTTGCGAAATTATTCGACCAAACGGGAGCCGTTATTGTTCCATCTTTCAACTTGAAGAACATTTCCAGTCTGACCGGAGTTTGACCTGCCTTGTAGCTGAAGAATAGCTTTGGAGCTGCTGCACCTTTCATGTTTATTTTTCCCGTCGTAAGGGTCGATGTTCCTTCTGCACGAGGTTTAAATACGAGTGAACCGCCGTCGTTATCGACCGCAGGCTGGTTTGTGAGCCGCCAAATAACCTTGTCGTTCGGGCTGTCAATGCGGAACAGTTGCCCCTCGAATGTAGAGTTCTTAAAGCTATTGTGGAAAGGCAGGTCGTAGGACGCCCCTATAATTGAACTGGCTGTGACTAGCTCGCTGCTTTGCTCACGATAGTTAGCGCTGATGGCCCAGAATCTGTAGTATTGCAGTCCGCTGGATGTGTTTATTCCTTCCACGGTGTATTCTGTAGCGCCATTATTTACGGTCGCAATCTGGTCGCCCAGGCTGCCATCCTCGCTAACATCGAATATTTCGTAGCTCACTTTCGAGGCGTCGACAACACCGCCATGAACTCCTTTTACCGGCTCCCAGGTCAGCTTGACGGATGTACTGGTCTATGACTCTAACCACAGGTTCGGCCGGGATATCTTCACCCACATATATTCTGGTCATGGCTTTGGCTCCGTTGCCATGCTCGTTATAGGCTATTGCCGTGTAGGTGTTCATTCCATGAGTGGGTTTATCGTCTATAAAACTGAACTCGGCTCCAGGAGCAGGACTGGCTATCGTTTTAATAATTCGGGCTCCGTTACGCAATTCTATCTTTTCTATTCTATTAATAGGCTTCCCACTGATTGTCTTCTCGGGAGCTTTGAAACTCACGGCTGCTTTCAGAGCACCTGTGGGATTGGCCGTGGCTTTCAGATTGGCAACTGTAGCAGGTGCTTCGTTCGAAGAAACAGGTTCGATACTTATTGAACCAAGATAAATGAAATATTTTTTCGCTTCCGAAACTGCATGAAAGCCTATGTAATAGTCGCCGTCGGCTGTAGGAGTTATCTGTTTCTCGAACTCTTTATATTCTGGAGTAGTTATCTCGGTTACCGACATAACGTCCGTAGTCATGGCTTCGACAGTGGGTGCATTACCCATTTTCACTTCGAGCTTTTCTTTGTATTGCGCTTCGGCATTACTAGCCACGAAACCCACATTGTAGGTCTTGCCGCCTTCCAATTTTATGGGTGGACTTATGAGCCAGTCGTCGCCATTATTCCGTCGGCTGTAGGAGTAGCGAAAAGCCTTTCCCTTTTCCTGCGTGTCTGTCCATTTCCAAGTGAATCCGTCGTTATTCGCATCTATAATAGTGTAGGTTAGCGCATCGTTCTTGTTTCCAAAATCGTCGAAGAACGGAACTCCGAATACATCGCCCGTAACTTCATATTCACTCCTTGCCATCGGACCGCGTTGGGTAGTGTTTATAGCCCGCACACCATAAGCATAGCTAGTTCGAGTGGTTTTAGGAAGAGTTTCACTGAAAGTTGAACTGGTAATTCCCGAAGCTACTCTGATTGTGTCTGTGCTGCCAAACCGATAGATATCATAGGTTAGCTGACCGATATAAGCCTGATGGAGTCCAAGCTTGGGTTCCTCCACGTAACGGTTGCCTTGCCTGTGGCGTCGATATTCAAACCGATATAGCCCACCGCCGATGGGACATCATAGCCCACATACTTGCTGAACTTTGCCTTTGGACTTTTTCCGGAAGCGTTAGAGGTTGTGACTATGAAATGATTCATTCCTTCGTCGACCTGTATGGTTGTTTGCACAATTGCACCCGGAGCGACATTACCAGAAGCTACTTGTTTGCTGTTTGAAGTAACCTGATAGGAAAGTGTACCGGTGAGAGGCGTCCCGTCGAACTGCTTATCGGGGGCCTTAAACGAGATGGTACCCGATGTGGCTGGTCCGGCGAATTCTGCCTGCAAATTGGTGGCAATATTCGGTGCTGTGGCTGCAGCTTTAGGCATCGGGATTGTCATTCCCACAACGGTCGCCTGCCCCATAGAACCAACAAGATTTACATGCCCATCGTTCAAGTCTACAGTGTATAGCGTACATTCACCATCAGCAGTTTTTGCAGCCCAATAGAATTCATTCGTGTTGGGGTCTATCTCTCCGCTTTGATAGAAATGGTTCCCTTTCTCGTCTTTCACATTCACACCAGTGTTTCCCTTCAGAGTTTCGGTTCCCGTGATGCGATCTATCTGATAAAGATTACCGTCGTCGGCTACTCCGAAAGCTCGCCCATCGTTTGTTATTCCAATTGCAAGATAGCTGTGCTCGGCTTTCGAAATGGTTGTACGTGTCATTGTTTTATAGTTCACAACACCCCATTCCAGCGATTTCAGGTCTGCCGAATAGAATTCTCCGAACACCTCGCCTGTTTTGGGGTCGGTAGCTGTTTCAATTGCTATTATACTTCGGTCGTTTGTTTGAACAGGTTGAACCGTCAGTTCCCAGGTATCGGTGTTAAAAGCATAGTGGAATATGCTCAGTACGCCGTAGACGGCAAACATATCGTCAAGATAAATACCATGCAATTCATCATCTATCAAACCGCATCCGCCATTGAAGATACCTTTCTTATAGGGCGTGAGTTCTGTAAAGTCAATGGTCTGCACGGGATAAAACGAATACATACCCAGCAAATTATCAGTTATCACATTTCCCCAGATTGTCTGTCCTGGATTCACTGTTAGTATATTAGGAATGTTCGCATTCGCACCAACAAAACGATTGTTATCATTCACGGCAGGCATTTTCGCTCTAAGCATAGGAAACCGTTTGTCAACATCAATTTTGTGAGCCGTTGAGAATTTCAGAGAAACTTTCTTATCCGATTTATCAAATGGTATTGCGGGCAAATTAACCTGTGCCGCAATGGGCAGCGATAGCATTAGTGCTAACATACTGCCCAGAAATAAAGTAGATTTTGTTTTCATGATTTCAGATTTATTCTGTGACTATTACTTTCCGAGTGCTGCCGTCGCTGAAGCGGAGAATGTTGAGACCTCGCTGTGGATGCGAGATGCGACGTCCGTCGAGAGTATAGTAGGCTGTAACCATCGGTGTCTGATTGCTAGTTGTGTTGATTTCTGTTACATATGGAGGCGGAACATCTATCTGTATTGCATTGTCAATTTGGCTTGTTTGCCTATTAAAAAGCATAACTACAGCATGCAGATATTCCTTACGAATATTGGAAAAGATGTCAGTACGCACGCGCATGTCAACACTGTGTTCATAGCTGCTGCCGGCTGTAATTGTTTCGGGCAGCGAACCTTCCAAACCTTTGAAGACGCCTTTACTATCAATGGGCACATAGTTATAGCTCATATTCTTGATGTATTTCGACTCCTTAGTATATGGTGCTAGATTCGGGTCATTTTTAATCTCCGGGTCGTCGTCCATATTATAGTAGTAGTTCAGCTGATACCACGCGCTGCCTTTTCCTTTGAGACTGTCGGCTGTGAGAACATAGATCAGCCTGTAGTTTCCTCCCGACTGATAGAAGTTTACGTTTGTCTTCACCTCAATCTCTGTAAAGTTGGCATCCTTCCAGGAGGCGGTTGCGGTAAGATCGGCCGGTGGAGTCTTTGATAGTTGCTCGTCTATCTCTTCCGTAATGTGATATCCAGACGAAGCTCGGCCGAAATATGGGTCGAGAACTCCAGCCTGACGGTCGATTTTACATGCTGGAAAACCTTGTATGGACGAGAGGATGGCGTCGTATCCCGCTTTTTCGGAGAGCTCGCTCATCGGAGTCGGGTCATAAACGTCACCGTGCACTGCGATGACAATTAGCCGGTCACCATATTTCTGTTTACTTGCTTCGATGCCTGCTATTCCGCGCACGCACCAACCACAATGCGTCCCGGTAAATTCTTCTTCCACAACCCGCTTAGTCTGGGCACAGAGCGCCAGACTAAGTATGGTTAGGAATGAAAAAAGGTATATCCTTTTCATTTGTTATTTCACGTTGACTTTGTAGGTAGTCACTTCCTTGCCTCGAGTTATCTTCACGATGTAGATTCCGGGTGCTAGCGACCGTATGGAATCAACAGCCTGTCCGGAGGCGGTGTATATCGAAAGATGGTCGTATATGCCTACTACGTTTATCTTTCCATTGGTCACAGTAAGGTTGACTGCCGAAGATGTCTCTGCTTTAGCAATGGCACTAGCTACAGGATAGGCTGCTACGCGCGAATCTAAGATCATCTTTTCGGATGCGGGTGATTTGAAATCGGGGCGGCGTCCGATGGTTGCGAGTACCTTGAAATTGTTTATGTTACCGGAGCGAATTTCGCCTATCTCCACGTCGTATGTACGGCTGAACTGACCGTTCACGAATTCCAATGGCGTACCTTGCGTGGTATTGATTGTTTTCACAAACAGATTGTTATAATAGTAGGGATTCGATGGCGCCTGGGTTTGTTTGGTCGCTAAGACAGAATCTTCGAGCAATGAAAGCGTCAGAACTACATCGTCGAACTCGAGTTTTTCGAGTTCAGTTATGTCTACTTTGGCCTTGAGTTTCTTCGGATCGTCTGTCGGTGTGAGGGTGAGGTTGAAGTTATAGAACGAGTAAGTTCCATTCTCCAAATTCTCCAGTCGTTCATTGGATTTTCCGAGGCAAGAGCAGGTTACCGTTTCGTCGTCGTAGGGAATTCGGTTGAGCGATATGCGCGGTACGGGAGTTTTACCAATTGATATGTTGTTATAAGAATTGGCGCGGAATGTTTCGGATTCGTCAGTACTGAAATCGTCGTCAACATGCAATTCGCATAGATTGAACTTGAAATCGGTACCATCGAAGAACTCTTTCACGTCTTCTATTTCTGAATCCAGTCGAGAAGTAAATGGTGCCCATTGTGCTACCCATCGTTCTATCAGATGTTGCCGTTTGGGCATATTTTGCTTGCCGTAGTAGAGGAATCCGCAAGTATTGTTACTCGCCCCTTCTTTGTCGTTATTATTGACTTTGGACAGTGATACTTCAAGCTTACCGCTCTTCACAATCTGGGCGTCTATCATGAGTGTATCCATCTGTCCTTTCTTGATATCTGTATCGATCTGCTTCACTATTGTATTTTCGGTTATTCCGCCAATTTTGCAGGTCACTGAACTGATGTCCTGTGTACTCAGATTGTGCACTATTGCGAGTGCTTGGCTTTTTTGTTTCTGGCAACGTATGGCAGTTCTGGAGTTAAGCTACGCATAACCAGATTGGTGGATTTATTCTGCCCGTTTGGCAACAACCACACGTCTATAGCCCAGTTACTCATGCTTGAATAGCCGGCGCAGTTTTGTAGTTTGTTTTGGTAGATGATCCAGCAGCCTTCTTCGTTGCGCGATGTGCGCGGACCTACTCCTAGGATGTATTCTCCGGGTTGTGCTTCTACTTCATAGCCAATGAGTACTTCTGTTGTACCTACTGTGTAGGGTGTTGTGAGCTGAATCGGGTTATATCCGAATTGAAGTTCGCAATCCTGTTCATAGAGTGAGGTTCGCGTTACGGGGTCTTTGATGAATACTTTCCCGGAGCGTTTGGTTGTTTTTTCGGCATAAGTGAGACACGGATTGATTTCGGTTATTTGACATCCGACCAGTCCTTGTTCTGGTTTGAGCATAATGCATGGAGCATATATTCCGCCGGCTCGGAATCCGGCTCCGCTGCTTTCTTGGACATTTTGAAGATGTGGTGAGTAGGTAAGGCAGATTTTGTCGGCCTGATTTGCTTGTGCGTAACATAGTTGGCTTATTGCCAGACTTGCTCCAATGAGAATTGTGCACAAAGCTGAGTTGATTACTTGTTTCTTCCGAAACGATAGAATAAGATTCTTCATAAGCTTCAAATTATTTAAATGATTAGGTTAATATGAACCACTGGCAAAGATAGATAAATTCCTCGTCCTGTCAAGTTACTCTAATCGATGTATAAAAGTCAGGGCTATCTCGAGGTAGAGATAGCCCTGAAGAGAGTGTTGTTAGTGAGAATAAATTCTTGGATTAGTTTTTCGACCTAACGATGTGCTCGCCTATCTGGACGGCGTTGAGGGCTGCGCCTTTACGAATTTGGTCGCCCGTGAGCCACAGGGTTATGCCGTTTTCGGAGGATAGTCGCGGCGGATTCGGCCTACGTATATGTCATCGTGCCCGGCACTTTCAAGGGGCATGGGGTAGACATAGTTTTGTGGGTCGTCTACGAGTTTCACGCCTGGTGCATCTTTCATGGCTTTACGGATTGTGTCGACAGATAGGGGGTGTTCGGTTTCAATCCAAACAGCTTCGGAGTGACTTCTAAGCGACGAAACACGAACGCAAGTGGCACTTACGCTGATATTGGAGTGCATAATTTTCTGCGTTTCGAGAAACATTTTCATTTCTTCCTTGGTGTAATCGTTTGGGGTCATTACGTCTATTTGCGGAATCACGTTATAAGCCAGCTGATGGGGGAATTTCGAGATGGTTTTCACTTTGCCGTCGTTAAGTAGTTCGCGATATTGTTGTTCGAGTTCTTCCATTGCGGCGGCTCCGGCTCCCGATGCACTTTGGTAGGAGCTCACACGAACTCGAGTGATGTGGCTTAACTGTTCAATGGGGTGAAGAGCTACAACAAGCATAATGGTTGTGCAGTTGGGGTTGGCAATGATTCGGCGGGGACATTGGAGGGCATCGTCGGCATTGATTTCGGGAACAACGAGTGGTACATCGGGATCCATTCTGAACTGACTGGAATTGTCAATCATTATCGTGCCATGGCGTGTGATGGTTTCTGCGAATCGGGCAGAAGTTGAACCGCCGGCACTGGCGAATGCGATGTCAACGTCTCGGAAGTCGTCGTTGTCGGCGAGCAGTTTCACGGTGTGAGGTTTTCCTTTGAAGAGGTATTTTTTGCCGGCCGAGCGCTCTGAACCGAACAAAAGGAGTTTTTCTACGGGGAATTTTCTTTGTTCGAGAATGCGCATTAGTTCCTGTCCAACGGCGCCGCTAGCGCCTACAATTGCAACTGTCATATTTATTATTTGTTTTGATGTTTATGTGTTTGCGAGATGAGTGGTTGCAAATTTACAAAAAAGCCTCCTGGCCTGATTATCCTATAATTGTTTGCCTGATGAACGCCACGTGTACAATACTCACACTAACTTTTCTACCTCAGAATAATTTATTACGGGCCGCACAGATGATTTTATCCCGTAATAATTTATTTTTCGACCACGACGGTCGGTCTGGTCATTTCATAAATTATTTTGGGTTACGCCGATAGTTTACCTCTCCATAAATTATTTTTCGACTGCGACCGACGCGTTTATACCCTCACTCATAAATTATTTTCGGGTTCGAGGTAAGATACACACCGGTAAATTGGGATAAAGAATTCCAGTCGGTCATCGCGGTGCAAACAACTCGATTATCTATAACTATGGTTAGTTTGTGTAACTTTGCAACAGTTCTTTTTAAGAGTACCAGATGTCATATTTTTCCCAATATCTTCCTGTTTCCGACCCCACATTAATTTTTTTCGTAGTGCTGTTGGTGATTCTCTTTTCGCCGATAGTGATGGGCCGACTGCGTATCCCGCACATCATCGGAATGGTGCTGGCAGGAATCGTATTGGGACAGTATGGACTGAATATTCTCGAGCGAGATGCGTCGTTCGAACTCTTTGGCAGTGTAGGACTATACTACATAATGTTTCTCGCCGGATTAGAGATGGACATGGAAGGCTCAAGCGCAACCGTAGTAGAGTGACGGCGTTCGGGCTACTCACCTTTTTCACTCCACTCATTCTCACAACCGGCAGTTGCGTTTGGCTGTTAGGCTATTCGCCCATGGCGTCGCTGCTAATAGGGTGCCTGATGGCATCGAACACGCTGGTTGCTTATCCTATTGTAGGACGATATGGACTCACCCGGCACGTAAGCTCAACGTTGAGCGTAGGCGGGTCAATGGTATCGCTCTTCCTAGCTCTGCTGGTCATGGCAGCCGTTGTGAACAGCTTCAACGGTGGTGCAGGCTGGAGTTTCTGGTTGCTGTTTACAGTTAAACTCACAGCGTTTTGTGCTGGATTGATTTTCGCCATCCCACGGTTAGCACATTGGTTCCTCCGGAAATATTCCGACTCAGTTATGCAATTCATCTTCACACTAGCCGTGATGTTCCTCTCGGCGGCGATGTCGGATGCCGTCGGACTCGAGGGAATCTTCGGAGCATTCTTTTCCGGACTGGTTCTTAACAGATTCATCCCAAAAGTGTCGCCACTGATGAGCCGAATCGAATTCACCGGCAACGCACTTTTCATTCCTTATTTCCTAATTGGCGTAGGAATGCTCATCGATATACGACTACTCATCAAAAGTCCGGCCATCCTTTGGATAGTTGCGTGCATAACATTTTTCGGCACAGCAGGCAAAGCTGTAGCCGCCTATTTTTCGGCGTGGATATTCAAGCTCTCCGTGAAAATAGGCACTATGATGTTCGGACTCACATCGGCTCATGCTGCCGGCGCAATAGCAATCGTAATGGTTGGGCGAAGTTTACCAACAGGCAAAGGAACATTCCTGTTCAACGACGAGATTCTGAACTGCGTAGTCATTATGATCCTCTTTGCTTGCATTATTTCCACCCTAGTTACTGAGCATGCCGCACGTCAACTTCGACTAGAAAATATGGAAGAACCCGAAATGACACGGCCAAAGAACGACGAGAAGATTCTCATCCCAGTTAAATATCCCGAATACGCCGAGAATCTAATATCGCTTGCAACAATGATGCGTAATCCGAAACTACGACGCGAATTAGCCGCACTGAATGTAGTCTACGACGATACAAATGCCGATCGCAACCGCGAAGAAGGTCGCCGACTATTAGAACACCTACAACAAGAAGCCAGTGCGATAGACGTTCCAATGGCAACACAAATCAGGATAGACACCAACATCGCCAACGGCATCAGGCACGCTTTCAAAGAACTTCAGGCCTCCGAGATCATCATGGGTCTGCACTCGCACAAACAAAACAACAAAGGCTTTTGGGGCGAGTTCACGCAAAGTTTATATAACGGCTTAAGCTGTCAGATAATCATTGCCCGAATAATCCAACCACTCAATACTATCCGTCGCGTACAAGTTGTAGTTCCGTCGAGAGCCGAATACGAGCCCGGATTCTATCGCTGGCTAGAACGTTTGGCACGTATGTCGGCCAACATGGAATGCCGAATTGTTTTCCACGGTCGAAACGAATCACTTCGACTAATCGAAATTTATCTTGGCCAGAACCATCCCGCCGTGAGAGCCGAATACGAACCGATGATGCACTGGAACGAATTGCCCGAACTAGCCGGAAAAGTAAATGAAGACCATCTGCTAGTAATAGTCACAGCCCGCAAAAGCACCATATCTTATAAGAATGCAATGGAACGGCTGCCCGACGAGGTTAGTAAGCATTTCAAAAGCAAAACAATCATGATAATCTTCCCCGACCAATATGGAGACCGCATGGACAGCATCACCTTTACACAACCGCAACATACCGAAGAGAACAGCGCATACGAGACCTGTCGAAAATGGATTCAGAATAAAATCAGATAGTATATGATAGACATAAAAGGCATAACCAAGAGCTTCGGCTCACTACAAGTATTGAAAGGTATAGACCTGCACATCGAACGCGGCGAGGTTGTGAGCATCGTCGGGCCGTCGGGCGCCGGCAAAACAACCCTGCTGCAAATCATCGGAACGCTCGACCACCCCGACAGCGGCAGTATAGTCGTAAACGGCATAAATGTGGGTAACCTCTCAACCAGCAAGCTAAGCGACTTCCGCAATAACCACCTGGGATTCGTGTTCCAGTTTCACCAACTGTTGCCGGAGTTTACAGCAATGGAGAATATTATGATTCCGGCCTTCATCGGTGGAAAGAAAACTGGCGAAGCACATCGTCGAGCCGAAGAACTGCTCGATTTTATGGGTCTGGCAGACCGTTCTACCCATAAACCCAACGAACTTTCCGGCGGAGAGAAACAACGTGTGGCCGTAGCGCGAGCATTGATGAATAATCCGGCTGTGATTCTGGCCGACGAACCATCAGGTAGCCTTGATTCAAAGAATAAAGACGAGCTGCACAAACTGTTCTTCGAACTGCGCGACAGATTCGGACAAACGTTCGTCATCGTAACCCACGATGAAAGTCTTGCATCGCTCACCGACCGCACCATTTATCTGCGCGACGGACAAATCATAGAAACAAACTGCAATGAATAGATTGAAACTGGGCGCCTACAATACGCTTACCGTGCTCAAAACAGCACTGCGCGAAGGCAATGGCGAGGTATTCGGACTGTATCTCGACGGAGGAGTTGATGGCGAAATTCTCATGCCGCAGAAATATGTCGCTAACGGCATCGAAATAGGCGACGAAGTGCGCGTCTTCGTATATCTCGACCAAGATGAGCGCCCCATCGCCACCACCGAAACGCCACTAGCCGAAGTAGACAGCTTCGCTTTCCTGAAGTGTGCTTGGGTTAACGAGCACGGTGCATTCCTTAGCTGGGGAGTCATGAAAGATTTGTTTTGCCCATTCCGCGAACAGAAACAGCGCATGGAAGTGGGTAATTCCTACATTGTGCACGTGCATATCGACGAGGAGAGCTATCGCCTAGTAGCATCGGCTAAGGTTGAAAGATTCTTCGATCTCGCCAAGCCGGAATATCGCCCAGGACAGGAAGTCGACTTGCTAGTATGGCAGAAAACCGACCTCGGCTTCAAGGTTATCATCGACAACAGCTATCCCGGCCTCATCTATGCCGACCAGGTGTTTCGCCCTATCCGAACCGGCGATCGTACAAAAGGATATATCTCAACCCTACGTCCCGACGGCAAGATAGACTGCACCCTCCAACCAACCGGACAGCGATATGCCGAAGATTTCGCCCACCAGTTGTTGCAATATCTTAAGGAGCATGATGGCTATTGCGACCTTGGCGATAAAAGCGAAGCCGAAGACATAAAACGTCGCTTCCAAGTGTCGAAAAAGGTGTACAAGCGTGCTATCGGCGACCTCTACAAACGTCGTCTCATAGCCATCGAATCGCTCGCCATAAAACTATTGCCCTAAATGACAAGCCCATTCTCAAGGACTCAACTTTTGCTCGGATACCCGGCTCTTCAGACACTCGCAGAGAGTAGAGTAGCCGTGTTCGGCGTAGGTGGTGTGGGCGGATACGCTGTCGAAGTGCTCGCACGAAGCGGCGTGGGAGCCATCGATATCATCGACGATGACCGCGTTTGTATAACTAACATAAACCGACAGCTCATTGCCACAACCTCAACCGTGGGCAAGCCTAAAGTAGATGTGGCCGAAGCACGCATCAACGACATAAACCCGCTATGCATAGTGCGCAAACACCAAACGTTCTATCTGCCCGAGCAGGCCAATAGATTCGACTTTACGACCTACGACTATGTTATCGATTGCATCGACACGGTAAAAGCAAAGCTCGACCTCATCCAGCGATGTCATGAACTAGACGTGCCCCTAATCTCGTGCATGGGAGCCGGGCATAAGCTCGATGCGACACAATTCTGCGTAACAAATCTCTTCAAAACCATCAACGACCCACTTGCAAAAGTGCTGCGAAAAAAGCTCCGCAAAACTGGAATCAAATACGTCAAGGTGGTCTACAGTCCTGAAGAACCTCTCGAAAGTATCCACCAGCCCGGCGTTCAAACCGAAGATGTTCCGGCATCCAATGCCTGGGTTCCTGCTACCGCTGGGCTTATTGTCGGAGGCGAAGTGGTGAAAGACATTATCCGGCGGGCAGGAACAATGCGTATTCAACCCGAAGAGAAACATGAACAAGAATAATCCGACCATTTTAAGCATAACCGGCTCCGACAGCATGGGTGGCTCGGGAATACAAGCCGACATAAAAACCATAACCGCTCTCGGCGCCTACGCTGCAACAGCCATAACAACCGTAACGGCTCAAAATCGCGAAGGCATACAGCAGTTGCACGACCTATCAGCCGACGTGCTCGAGCAGCAAATACAAGTAGTGATAAACGACCTTCGCCCAGACGCTATAAAAGTGGGAATGCTTCGAAGTTCTGAGCAAGTAGAAGTAGTTGAGCGCATCCTAAAAACCCATCAACCAAACTATGTCGTAATCGACCCGGTTGTGATAAGTAGCCGAGGTAATCGACTCATGGAACGCGAAGTTGCCGAAGCGATGCTCGGCCGATTATTTAAACTAAGCACCGTCGTTGTTATCAAGCAAGACAGTGCCTCGCATCTCGTTGGCGGCACCCCCGCCCGAAGCAATGAAGACATGGAACAAACCGTGCGTGCGCTGCTCGAATGGGGACCGCATGCTGTGTTGCTGCAGGGCGGTGCCATAGCAACCGAATCGCTCACCGACCTGCTGATTGAAAGCTCAACAGGAGAGCCGCATTTCTTTACCCGACCTGGATTCATCGATCGAAATACGCATGGCGTGGGCGGTGCATTCTCCTCGGCCGTAGCCGTATTTCTAAGTAAAGGTCTCCGAACAGAAGAAGCCGTCGAGCGAGCACAGGAATACATGAACCAGCTTATCCTTCGCTCCATCGACTCACACTCTAGACGAGGCACGCAGCTACTCAATCATGCCGACCCGAATCCGCAACCAATTATCTCGCCCCGTTTGCTAGAACTCTACAATCACTTTATGAACGAAATAGCCATGAACCACCATCGAACTGCCGATGTGAGTTTCTATGCTTCCCAACTGAACGTTTCGCCCCGCTATCTGGCACAAGTCACCCACCGCGTTGCCGGTCGCACTCCCAAGCAACTCATCGACGACTACATAATCAATGAAATCGAGGCACAACTCCTAGGCACCTCGAAAAATATCCAAGAGATTGCCTTCGATTTCGGCTTCTCCTCGCAAGCACAGTTCAATAAATTTTTTCGCAAGATGCGCTCTTGCACTCCCACCGACTTTCGCATACAACGCTAAACAATATCTTTACAAGACCCATTTCTTGTTTGCAACACCGCGGCAAACTTCTAACTCCAAGGGAGATTCGCTGTCCTGTCGCCCCAATAATTCCGGAGGGGCGACCGGACTACAGGTAGGCAGTGGAGCCCGATAGGGCGGAACCCCTGCACAATAGTCAACCTCAAGCGGAGAGATCCGAAACTAAGTTCGCTGTGCGAAGCGGAAAGCAATGGGGCGACGGAACGTAATCAGACCGCACAACACATGACCGCAGGGAGACGACGGGGGCAATAAATGGGCGTCCGTCACCTTCGGGGTTAACGTGGTCCGGGCATGATTACAGGGGTTCCGCTGTCGCTCCACCGCCTGTCTGTGGTCTTGCCACTTCGGGTTCTGTCGGCTCGACGAGATGGCAACAGTCGTCTAGCTTAAATGGCAATCAGCGATTAACTTAAACGACAATCGGCGACTAACCGCGATGCGATTACTACCGTATTAAACGGCGATTACTCCCATATTCCCTTCTATTTATATACGTACTCTCATTGTTTTCTTAACCGAGAAATTGAATTATCATCACGATGAAAAATTAGTTTCATCATGATGATACAAACGTTTCATCGTGATGATAAATTTGTGTCATCACGATGATAATTCAATTTCTCCAGTATGTCTATGATACAACTCCCTAATGTAAATAGAAGGGAATACGGGAGTAATTTCTCGGAGATACGGGAATAATCGGCGTGCAAACGGCGACTAACTTAAACGGCAATCGGCATTCCTAGCGGGGGACAATTGACGAGCCCCAGAGAGGGTTAACAACAACCTGCCTGGACGAATGATTATCAGCCCAGGCAAGAGATAGATGTTTTAACTTATTATATGCGGGGAGTCAGAAATGTGGTAAGAGAAAAGGGACAAGAGAAGCATACACGAGTTAGGCGGGATGCTCGATGAGCTCAAGGGCTTTGTCGACAATGCGGCTTTGCTTGTTCCAAATGCGGAAGTATTCGTTCATGTTCCAAAGGTCGCGAGCAACGAGGGCCTTAAGCTGTAGGCGCAGATAAACAAGAGTGCGGTGGAGCTCGTCATCGTCTTTAGGATTAATATTTTGCTTCCTGCCTTCTTCGATGATTCTGTCGGTGAGACTTTCAGGCACTTTATAGTTGGCATCGAATTTATCGAACGATGAATATTTGCTTTTGAGCGCTTTTCGGTTTGTATCGGCATACTTTAAATAAGCTCTATGACGATATTCTTTGCTGCAAGCATACGATGAAAGCGAGTGTATTGCATCGTGTCGAGCGGCACGAAGTAGTCGGGCATAATTCCTCCACCACCATAAACAGGACGATGTTCGCGAAGTGTGTAGTATTTGAGTGAATCGACGAATTTGATGCTATCGGGGTTAGTTAGCTCTCCATGTTTGAGTCGTTTTTCGAGGTCGAGGTCATAGTCTTCGCGTTGTCCTTTCTTATATGGTTTCTGGATGCAGCGTCCGCTCGGCGTATAATAGTGTGCAATTGTGAGGCGAATCATACTTCCGTCGGGCAGGTCGAAAGGACGTTGAACGAGCCCTTTTCCGAAAGTTCGTCGGCCAACAACAGTTCCTCGGTCGTTGTCCATGATAGCGCCGGCTACGATTTCGGCCGCCGAGGCTGTGAGTTCGTTTACGAGCACGTAGATTTTCATGTTCTTCAGTTTACCATTTCCAATGGCTTCGAAATTCTGTCGTCGAACACGTCGGCCTTCGGTATATACAATCATTTCTCCGCGATCGAGAAATTCGTTTGCAATCTGAACAGCTGCCTGAAGATAGCCTCCGCCATTATCCTGGAGGTCGAGGATGAGATTTTGCATTCCCTGCTGCCGAAGCGAATCGACGGCACTCATGAACTCCTTATATGTTTTGGCACCGAAACTTTCAAGACGGATATAACCGGTACCGGGACGAATAATATAGGCCGCATTGAGCGTGTGGACAGGAATTTTATCGCGCTTCACATTGAAGAAAAGCATGCTCTTCACACCGCGACGTATTATACCAATCTTCACAACAGTACCTTTCTTGCCACGTAACATTTTCATGATGTCTATGCGCGGCTTCTTCACGCCTGCGATTATGGTATCGTTCACGGTTATGATTCGGTCGCCAGAGAGGATTCCTACCTTTTCAGACGGACCGTTGACCACAGTTTGAACCACGGAGAGCGTGTCGTCAATAATGTTAAACTGCACGCCGATACCTTCGAAATCGCCTTGCAGAGGTTCGTTCATCGCTTTAGTTTCCTTTGCGTTGGTGTAGGTTGAATGCGGGTCGAGCTGCAAAAGCATTCCTTTTATGGCATCTTCGGCAAGCTTTTGCGGGTCGGTTTCATCGACATAAAAATTAGATATTGCCATTTCAGCCAGCTGCATCTTGCGCAGAGCAGCGTTATTGTCAGCATCTATTTTGATCTGCGCCTTACAAAGAGCAGGCAGCAGACACATGGCGATAAACACTTTCTTAATCATGAGGTTCATTTCCTTTCTTCGTAATCTATTCCTAGTTGTCGAGCTCGCTCGATGTTGCGTCCTCGAAGGATTTTCTTTTCAGCTTCGGCTTTCTGTTTGATTAACGCAGCGGGCTTTTGCTTGTAGAGTGGCAGTTGGCGTGGGTCCCACGAACCTTGCACATCACGTTTGGCACGGCATTCAATCTGTTTTGGATAATAATAAACCTCCTCAGGCTGCCTATCTGCATCGAAAAGTCCAGTGTCCCATCGGCCGTTATCATTTTCATCGACGATGAGTCGCAAATAATATGTTCCCGGCTTCACATAATAAAAGGTTGCCGAGTTGTTCTTCGCCGTGACTTCCTTGATTGTTCGTCCGCTTTCGCCCAGCAACTGCAACAGACAGTTTTTGCCATCCATGCGTTGGAGGGTCATTGTAAGAGTGCCATAGGTATCGTTGGCGTTTATTTTGATTCCGTGTTTCGATTTTACTGATGCATTGCCATAGATGTCGACAAATGTGGCAGAATCGGTTTCGAGACTGTATTCGTGACCTTCGTTCCATGCGCCGATGAGTTTATAGAGACGGTCGTTTCCAGGGACGACTCCAAATTGGAATCGCGCTCGATACCAAAGTGTGTCCACCTTTTCATATAGATGAATCTTTGCGGTGTCGCAAATAGCGAGCGGTGCTGGCATCTCTAGCGTCGGATTTTCGTCGGGCGCCATTTGCGAACCGATATTGAATCGTACTTCGAGAGGCTCAACAGGCATTTGAGTTTCATATTCACGTCCGCGCTCCTTGTTTTTATCCTGCTTCTTTTTCCACTTCGCGTAGGCGTCTTGTTTTTGTTTGAGACGTTTGGCATAAGGAATTTTGGACAGGAGTTCGAGTGTATCGGTTTTCACGACGAGTTTTCCGAGACTATCGGTTACATTATAGGCCATTTGCAATCGCAGCGTATCCTGATTCACTAGCATCGTGTCGCGTATCCAATAAGTTATGGTATCCTGATTCAAGCTCGATTCAACCGTGAATGCATCCTTTGCGTTGAAGTTTAGTCCGGTTATGTGAGGCAAGTCGACATCGCCATAGCTGAAGAATATTGTGAACCTATTGGGGTCTTTCCGCTCGGCTTTCATGAAATAGCGATTCGTTTGCAGTTCGTTGAAGGCTCGCAGAATAACGTCGTCGGGCAGAAAGTGAGTATAGGGAATTTGTTTTATGTCAGATATGTGCAGCGAATCGCGCCAGATTGTATCTTGTTTGATATCGGGTTTGCTCGATGGCATAATAACCTCGGGCGTGAAGGCAATCTTTTCGCTTTGCTGCGTGAAGCGATAGTTACCATCGGCATCCTGCAGAGCGTAGATTCTATAATCACCTTTGGCAACACCTTTCACTACGAACCGACCGCGGCTGTCAGTTCTAGACACGCGCAACATCGGGAGTTTGCGGAAAGCCGAGTCGGCCTGATTCTGATATAATCCCACTAGGATTCCTTTCACGGGCTCCAGATTTTCAGCGTCAAGAACATAGCCTGCAACCTCGAGCGTGTCTATTTGACCGCCGGTTGAGAAAGAGAAAGTATAGTTGCCTAGTGGATTGCCCTCATTATTATCTGATATTGCATCGGAGAAGTCGATAGTGTAAGTTGTGTTTGGCTTCAACGAGTCGAGTAACTGGACAGAGATTCTTTTCCCTTGCGATTTGATTTCGGGTACTTCGAGTTGCGGTGGCGACACTACAACCTTCTCAGTTGGATTATCGAGCTTTATGAATTCATCGAAGTAGATGTTTATCTTATTGTTCAACACGCTTGTGGCGCGATCGATAGGTGTAGAACCAAGTATTCGCGGCGGAGTTTCGTCGAACCATCCGCCATCAGGTTCTCCCATCTTTGCACACGACGCCACAATAAGCGCAGACATTAATACAACTAAATAAAAACTAAACCTTTTCATCGCTCCATTTGTTCATTTCAAGCAGTTCTTCGATATTGTTCCGGCTGTTCGACAGGCGCGGAACCTTATGCTGACCGCCAAGTTTGCCCTTCGACCGAAGCCAATCGTTGAACAATCCTTTTCGGGCGGGGATTATTTCGAGTGGCTGTAGGGTTATGTTGTGATAACGTTTAGCCTCGTAGTCGGAGTTTATTTCTTGCAGTTTCGAGTCGAGCAGGCGAGCGAACTCATTCAGGTCATTAGGTTCTTTTCCGAATTCGATGAGCCATTGATGTCGACATTTTGCATGTTCATCCATATAAATCGGCGCGGCAGTGTAGTCGAGAACCTGTGCTCCAGTTGCCTTACAAGCTGTTTCGAGTCCTCGTTCGGCATTATCCATTATGAGTTCTTCGCCGAAGGCATTGATGAAATATTTCGTTCGTCCGGTTATGATGAATTTATATGGATTCACTGACGTGAACTGTACGGTGTCGCCTATCATATACCTCCACAATCCGCACGTGGTACTAATGAGCATCGCATAATTCCGTCCCATCTCAACTCCACTAAGCGGAACGACATTAGGCCTTTCGGAGTCGAATTCATCCATCGGTAAGAACTCATAGAACACGCCGTAATCGAGCATTAGAAGCATACTCCGGTCGGACGGATCATCCTGGATACCGAAAAATCCTTCCGACGCATTATAAGTCTCCATATAGTTCATTCCCTGTTTCGTTATGAGCTGCTCATAGCGTTCTCTATAGGGGGTGAACGCAATTCCGCCGTGGAAGAATACCTCCAAATTGGGCCAGACCTCTTCGAGATGCTGCTTTCCCGAAAGCTCCATCACATACACTAGCACGGAAAGCATCCACGACGGGACGCCCGAAATATTAGTGACATTTTTGTTGATAGTTTCGTGTGCTATACGTTCGCGTTTTATTTCGAAATCACTCAGTAAAGCCACCTCTTTGCTAGGCACTCGACTGATATTCACAAGCGGATTGATGTTTTCGATTAGAATTGCACTCAGATCGCCCACCAGAGCATTCGACAGATTATAGTTGGGCGAATGACTTCCACCGAGAATAAGGCTCTTACCATCGAGCAATCTACTTTCCGGATGATTCGACAAATAGAATGCAACAACATCCTTTCCGCCCTGATAGTGCAAACCGTGCAATCCCTCTGAGGTTATGGGAATGAACTTGCTTTTATCATTTGTTGTACCCGACGATTTGGCATACCATTTAGTTTGCCCCGGCCACAGCACGTTTCGTTCGCCGTGCCGCATGCGTTCAATGTCGGCTTTTAGTTCTTCGTAGGTATTAACGGGAATATTCTGTACAAAGTCATCATATTTCCTGATGGTAGAGAACAAGTGCTTCCTTCCATATTCAGTGTATTTCGCCTTTTCGAGCAGATATTTCATTGCCTCATTTTGCAATTTTTCTGCCTCATAGAAGTGCCTGTCGAGTTCGCGTCTTCTAGGTTGAAAATACAGCTTGTTCACTATTCTGGTGAGGTCCATTATCGTATTAATTTGATGAGTTGCAAAAGTAATTATTTTTGGCATAACCGCTTTTCTACTGGGTTTCCAGCCACTTTGAACACTATTCTGCAAGCTATATAACTACAATTTGAGACCTCGAAAGTAGTTATGCATACTGCACAAGTACAATCCGAAGCCTAGAAAACGATTCTGCAAGCTGCACAACTACAATTTGAGACCTAGAAAGCGGTTATGCAGACTGCACAAATGCAATCTGAAGCCTAGAAAACGGTTCTGCAAGCTGCACAAATGCAATTTAAGACCTCGAAAGCAGTTATGCAAACTGCACAAATGCAATTTGAGACCTAGAAAGCGGTTATGCAGACTGCACAAGTACTTTTTGACTTATTGAAAGTACTTCGACAAAAGAAAACCGATGAAATAATAGTCATTATCGTTAAGGATAAGCTTCTTTGCGTAAGCGGCTGAATTTATTTATCTTTGCCTCGCTTAATATAATACCAACCTACCAATGAGACAGCTGAAAATAACTAAATCGATAACCAATCGTGAGAGCAATTCGCTCGACCGGTATTTCCAAGACATATACCACGAGAGGCTACTCAGCATAGAAGAAGAAATCGATTTAGCTCAAAAAATCAAGAAAGGAGATAAGACGGCACTGGAACGGCTCACAAAAGCAAATCTTAGATTTGTGGTTTCAGTGGCTAAACAGTATCAAAACCAAGGTTTGGCTCTGCCCGACCTCATCAACGAAGGAAATCTTGGGCTTATCAAAGCCGCAAAGAAATTCGATGAAACACGAGGATTCAAATTCATATCCTACGCAGTTTGGTGGATTCGACAAAGCATCCTTCAAGCCATAGCCGAACAAAGCCGACTTGTGAGACTGCCACTCAACCAGGTAGGTTCGGCAACAAGAATAAACAGAGTTCTGAACAAATTCGAACAGGAAAATCTGAGACGCCCAAGCATCGGGGAAATTGCAGAAAACACAAATATGTCTGAAAAGAAAATTGCCGATGCAATGAAAGCTAACGCATATCACCTCTCTGTGGACGCACCGATTATTGAAGGCGAAGAAAACAGTCTGCTTGACACACTTCAAAATAAAGACCTGCCCGATACAGACAGAAAGGTAGTAGACGAAGGTCTGGTAAAAGAAGTCAAAGAAACATTGCTAATTCTCTCCGAACGCGAACGGCAAGTAGTCGAATCCTTTTTCGGAATAAACCAACGAGAAATGAGCCTCGACGAAATAGCCGATAAATACGGGCTGACTCGTGAACGAGTTCGACAAATAAAAGAAAACGCAATCAAGCAAATCCGCAAAAACACCCATTGCAAGGAATTGAAAGCCTACTTGGGACGATAAGAAATAGAGAACAATTACATATCCATATAATATATGCGATTCTACAAACAATTCATCCTCACCCTTATACTCCTAGTAAGCTGCCTGGCCACAACAGCCAAAACAGGCAGCATCCCAGCAAAAGTCTATATGTTCGGCTTTGCCGCATCGTTCAACGATTCAACCGTCTATTTCACCGAAATTCAAGAAATAGACGTCTTTCTGGTGAATAACCGCACACGATTTCTGGTTAACAGAGACGACTACTCGTACCAGTTTCGTGACTTTCTGCAACAAACCGGTATTGAAGCCTACCCCACCTGCGTCACCTTCTACTCACAGAACAAAAACAGTTTAATGCGGAAGTTCCAAAAGATGCAAAACCGATACGTGGTAAAGCCCAAAAGGAAATTTAAGGTGAGAAACATTCCTGAAAACGCTTTCTTATTCAAGACCGTCGCCCCCGATTGAACACAATGAAAGTAAACCTCTTCAGGATAGCTGAACTCGATATAAGCATAATTTTCTCCGACAGCCAGGTGAACGGAATGCATCTACTCGCATCGTTCGAACCATTCAGAATTGCAACGACAAATAACCCAAAGCTCTTTCGGCTCACAATAGACGACACGTTACGACCCGTGCCCAAAGAACATAAACAAAATATCAGAACATTCGACACAGGAAACGGCGACACTATCGTAGATCGACTAGACAACGGAGGATATCAATACATAATCAAAGACCTCGACGGAGTAGAATGCTGCCTACTCATAACCAACAAAGATTTCAGCGATTGCAAATGTGCTCTGAACGGAAACGCAAACATGCGCATATTCGGATTGAACAATGCTTTGATGCTTATCTTCGCTTTCGCCGGAGCACGTCACCAAACACTGATGGTACACGCATCGCTGGTCCGCAACAATAATCGTGGATATGCTTTCATAGCCAAAAGCGGAACCGGAAAATCAACCCAGGTGAGCATGTGGCTCAGATATATCCCCGGATGCGACCTCATGAACGACGATAACCCAATCATAAGAATAATCGACGGTCAGGCATGGATATTCGGAAGTCCTTGGAGTGGCAAGACCCCATGCTACAGAAACATAAAAGCACAACTTGGAGCCGTGACTAGAATAGACCGCGCAACATCCAATTCAATCGAGAAACTTTCCCCCATTAGCGCCTTCGCCTCTCTACTCCCATCATGTTCGAGCATGAAATGGGATTCCGAAATCTATAACGCAATATGCGATACCATCACGAAGGTTATAGAAACAACCAACATCTACACCCTCCACTGCTTGCCCAACGAAGAAGCAGCAAGAATTTGCTACGAAAGAATAACCCAATAGAATAATGAAGAAAAAAGAAACGAAGCTTCCCGAATTGCAATTCCCAAACGCCGAATTGCTCCCCGAAATAGTGAAGATGCTCAACGAGGGGCACACCATCACTCTACGGCTTCGCGGATTCTCAATGCGCCCATTCCTAGAAGACAATCGCGACAAAGCACTCTTCACAAAACCAATCCTCGAGAACCTGAAAGTGGGTGACCCCGTCCTTGCCGAAACCATGCCGAGCCATTTCGTGCTCCACAGAATCATAAACATCGAAGGCGAAAAAGTAACCCTTCTCGGCGACGGAAACCTAATTTCAGAACACTGCAAACTCGAAGATATTAGAGGGGCCATCGTGGGATTCTACCGAAAAAATAGTCCCACACTCGACCGTATCGACGGAAGAAAATGGAAAACCTACAGCACCGTTTGGATGAAACTCCGTCCCATCAGGCGAATCCTCCTGGGATTCTACAGACGTTTGTGGATACCGCTGTTCGGCGCGATATGACAGAGAAGATAAATAATGCCAACATTAAAGGATAGAAATAATATGAGAACTAAAAAAGGTTTCAACCTTCGCTCCGTTTGCGGAGAGTACATCATTGTTGCCGAGGGCGAAGAAAACATTGATTTCAGCAATGTCATTTCAATGAACGAAAGCTCAGCCCTGCTATGGAAAAACCTTCAGCAAAGAGAGTCGTTCACCGTCGACGACATGGCTGCGCTACTCACCTCCGAATACAATGTAGACCGCGCAACAGCTTTCGGAGACTCCTCTACTCTAGCTGCACAATGGGCCGAATCAGGAATAATCGAGGGGGACGACATTCCACAGACATCTGCAAACAAGGATGACACGGAAGAAAAAAACAAATCGGAATCTAAAGACGAAAAGAAAACAAGAGGCTTTTTTAAACGACTGTCCAAATGAGCTCCCGTATTACACATCCATCCCTCATAACCATCTTTGTTTACTAGACCTTCTACCCATGTGCCGATAATCTTTAAAGAACCATAAAAACAAAACAGCTTACAAATGTGTTATCCGAATCGTTTATTTTTGCAAACCGTAAATCCTCCTAAGGAAAGATGCTCGAGTGGCTGAAGAGGCACGCCTGGAAAGCGTGTAATCGGCAAAACCGATTCGGGGGTTCGAATCCCCCTCTTTCCGCAGAAAGTTCATATTGTAAGAAATGTTTTAAGAAAAGCCCTCGGGCAAGTAAGAATCGCTGTGACACGTTTTGTGTTTTCAGCGATTCTTCTTTTTACTTCACTAACCAAAGCATACTGAAACAACACTTTATATGGATTGATCGCGATCTTTACGCGGAAATTCGTCTGGGGAACGGATTGATTGCGATCATCCCGGGTTTTGGGGTCTCGGGGGCAGACATGACACGAGGTCTGTCCCTACATACGAGCTATCGGCCGAGTGGGGGGCTATCTTAAACCGAACTCACTTCATATATAAGAATTGGCTGGAGCAACAAGAAATTATCTCCATGGAATGATATTTATTTACCTTTGCCACCGGACATTTTAAATCAATAAACACAGATGAATAATAAACAATTTGCATTATTGGTAGTTGGTATCCTTTGCGTGTGCAGTATGGCCTTTGCATCGGTGTTTCAGGACAAGCCGATGCGTAAACTCTCCAACGGAACTTATGTGGTTAACACAACAACGCTTGCCCCAAATGTGAAAGGATTTCGCGGCGCAACTCCGCTTGAAGTTCACATAAAGAATAATAAGATTGTGAAAGTTGTGGCACTTCCAAATCAGGAAACACCTAACTATTTCGCTAAAGTTAAGGGACTTTTACTGCCCAAATTCGCAGGTAAAAGCACTTCGAAGCCTATACAGGTTGACGGCATAACGGGTGCAACATTCTCATCGAAAGCGGTGAAGGAAAACGTTTCGGCAGCGGTTAGATACTACAAGGCAAATAAATAAACCTCTGATTTGATTTTTATCTATAACGCTCCCCCTTCGATAATGGACAGATTCCATATATCGAGGGGCGTTGTTTTTGAATGTTTATTCTGATTTCATCCGCATGTTGAGTTGGAATATGGAGGGAATGAGAATACACATGGAAAAGAACAATCCGCCATACATTAGCCGTGAATCGCCGTGGAAAAGATCGATTAGTTTTCCGTCTGACATGTTCGGCATGAGATAAAACATCAGATAAGCCACCGTATTATTAACCCAATGCAGAGCTATCCCCGGAATAACACTTTTCGTACGATAATAAACCCACCCCAGAGCTAAACCAACCATAAACGCATGTATGCCCTGCGCCACGTTTAGATGAATCGCGCCGAACAGTAAAGCCGAAACAACTATCGCCACCCAATGCCACTTAGGGCTGAATACCTCGAGTAACTTGCGAAGAATAGCCCCGCGGAAAACCATCTCCTCAGCAACCGGAATAAGTAGCCCAAGAGCTGCATATCCCCAGGGCGTACTCATCACACCATCGAAAAGCTTTTCATAGTTATCGGGCATGGTTAACTGAATCTTTTCGAACATGAATTCAGTAGGTAGGATGGTTCCGATAGTGAACAATATCGTCCATAGAAGTACACCAACAGGTTTGGTTTTCAGATAATGATTCGAAACAGGAGTCCAGCGTGTTCGCGCAAAGACAACGATGGTCATCAGTCCGCTGAAAACCGACGACACAGCCAATAACACCCCGTTCTGTCCAAGCTGAACTTCGCTCAGCACATCGGCCGTCGGCCTATGATTAACAAAAGAATAGGCCCACACGCAAACAAGCTGCATAACAGTTTGAATCAGAATAGACACCGAAATAAACAACACTGCATAGAGCATTGAACGAAGTAGATTATCTTTCATGAGACTTCAATTTCAATAATGCAATAATATCTTTCTTGTCGGCTGCCAACTGTTCAGTCAGCGCCTCGAGACTATCGAACTTCCGCTCATCACGGATGCGGGCGACGAATTCTATTTCAAGTTCCTCGCCATAAATATCACCCTCAAAATTTAAGATGTTAACCTCAATCGACCGTCCATTACCATTGAATGTGGGGCGTGTTCCGATGTTCAACATTCCTCCAAGAGGTCCTTTCCGACCAGTAAGAGTAACCCTCACCGCAAACACTCCCTTACCAGGGATAAGCTTACGTTCATCGCGAGGTACTACATTAGCTGTGGGAAATCCGAGTCGGCGACCATTGCCAAAACCTTTCACAACTCGTCCGTCGAACGAATATCGATAGCCTAAACATCGATTAGCATGTTCGATCTCACCCTCTTCCAGAAGTTTTCTTATCGCCGACGAACTTATCTTCTGCTCGTCTCTACTGAAAACCGACGCACGTTCAACTATCAGTCCAATCTTTTGGCCATAGGCCACATAATTTTCGAACGACTCTCCCTGTCTGTACCCAAACCTATTATCATAACCCATTATTAGTCGCCTAACATTAAACCTATCATATAAGATTCGCTTCATAAACACCTCAGCCGACATGCTCGCCATCACTTTGTCAAACCGAAGTATAACCGACCAATCGACACCAGTCTCAGCGAGATAGTACAATTTCTCGTCTAGAGTCGAAAGTAATAAAGGCTGAAAATCCAATCCTAGAACCTCACGCGGATGCCGGTCGAGCGTCACTACGGTCGACCGGCATCCCTCCTCTTTAGCCGCCGAAACAACATTATCTATCAGAAAGCGATGCCCCAGATGCACACCATCAAAAAAGCCAATAGTAGCAACCATCGGTTTTCGTTCATTCAACGCACTTGTCGCACACTCATGGCAAATATCTTCCTGACTTGCAACGTCTAAAAAAATCCTTTCCATTGGATGCAAAGGTATGTCAAAGGCGGTGTAAGGCTCTTTGCTGCGCTTTCAAAATGTGTTAAAGCAAAGAAAAAGCAAAGAGCCTTACATCGCTTTTTCGTTTAATTATTTACCTTTGCAAACACAACATTCATTTCCTTAGATTTTACCGGACTTGTAGCTCAGTTGGTTAGAGCAACAGACTCATAATCTGGAGGTCATAGGTTCAAGCCCTATCTGGTCCACAAAAAAAAGAGCTTTACACATATTTGTAAAGCTCTTTTTTTATTTTCATCATTTTGTATGATATTCTCCGATATACCAGCAGTGCATTATGCATTCGCACGATCGTATAAACGTCGAGACACCACCCTTGCGTATTTATAAAAATGTAGAGGAATATCGCATTCCAGAGATAATATGGCATTTGATATTCATATCGAGAGATAATCCTCGAGAAAGAGAAGGTTTAGAATCCTTAAAAGCCACGCAGGAATAGATTTTTCAACATACCTTTGGGCTAGCATTCTATGATTCCTAATACTATAAAATAGAGTTCATGACATCATCCAATAACAAATATTGCTTGATTCTCGCCGGAGGGAAAGGACGCCGACTGTGGCCCGTGAGTCGAGACAAACGACCGAAACAATTCATCGATTTCTTCGGGACAGGACGAACACAACTCCAACAAACGTTCGATAGATTCCTGAAAATCATCCCACAAGAAAACATATTTATCAATACCAGCGAGCCATATCTCGACCAGATTCGCGAACAACTCCCCGAGGTCGAACTGGAGAACATCATGGTTGAACCAATCCACAGAAACACAGCGCCGAGCGTGGCCTGGGGAGCCTTCAGAATAGGAAGAATCAATCCAGATGCCACGCTGATTGTAACACCCTCCGACCAGAACATCTTCAACGAAGATGCGTTCGACAAAAACGTGATGGATGGACTTGATTTCGTGGCACGAAACGACTGTCTGCTCACCATGGGCATTAAACCGACAAGAGCCGAACCTGGATATGGATATATTCAGGAAGGCGCACTCTCGGAAATCAACGGAATATCAAAGGTTAAAGCTTTCACCGAAAAACCAAATCGCGAATTTGCAAAAATGTTCATGGAGAGCGGAGAGTGGTATTGGAACACAGGACTCTTTCTCTCGAATGTGCACTATTTGATTGAATGCCTATACAAGTTCCTACCCGATTTTCTGCGTAAACTCAAAAGCAAACAAAACGAAGTGACAATTGAAGAGGAAAACGAGTTTGTAAGACAAAATTTCCCATCATTCCCGAATATTTCAATAGACTATGGCGTGCTGGAAAAATCGGACAACGTGTTTCTTATGAAATGCAACTTCGGTTGGGCCGACTTCGGAACATGGCACGGAATATATGAGGCTGTAGCACGGAATCACGAAGATAATGTGGTTATCGATTCCAATGTTATGCTCGAAAACTCAAAGAATAACATTATAAAACTATCCGGGGGAAAGCTCGCCGTTATCAACGGACTAGAAGGCTTTATCGTGGCTGAAGAAGATAATGTGCTACTCATCTGTAGAAAGGAAGATTCGTCGGCCCTCATACGTAAATATATCAACGAAGTACAGATGAAACACGGCGACAATTTCGTGTAGGACTGAGCACAGCACAGTATCGAAGAGTTATTCGGAATTAAGCATTACCTTTGCGCGTAAATGATAGAAGAATCGATACATATTAGTTCAAGGTTATCTTTTGAAAACCGAATCGACTTCAGGTAACATCGAATAAACAAACAAATGTCCTGCATCTTAAACATCGAAACAAGCACCACCACATGCTCTGTTGCCTTGAGTGAAAACGGCGCCTGCATCTTCGCAGAAGAGAATCAGCAAGGACCCAATCACATCGAGATACTTGGCACGTTTTTGGACGAAGCCCTATCGTTTGCCGACAATCACGCCATTCCGGTAGACGCCGTTGCCATTAGCTGCGGACCTGGGTCATACACCGGATTACGCATAGGCATCTCGATGGCAAAAGGAATATGCTTCGGACGGAACATCAGGCTAATTGCTGTCCCGACACTCGAAGTACTTTGTATTCCGGTGCTACTGGAAGAAGACGAGCTGAGCGACAACTCTCTCCTTGTTCCGATGCTAGACGCCAGGCGAATGGAAGTCTATTCAGAGATCTTCAACCGTAGTTTAAAATCAATTAAACCCATAAGTGCCGAGATAATCAACTCCGAATCTTATCGAGAATATCTAGACCGTGGACCGGTATATTTCTTCGGAAACGGAGCCAGCAAATGCAAAGGCACGATCAATCATCCCAACGCCCGGTTCATTGACAACATCAAACCATTGGCCAAAAATATGTTGCCGCTAGCCGAAAAACGAATGGCAATAGAACAATTCGAAGACGTGGTCTATTTTGTACCGCTCTATCTGAAAGATTTTGTAGCCAAACAACCCAGGAAATTACTTTAAAACAACAGACAACACGATGAATATAGAAGGATTAGACTACAACACACAACGCGAATATCTGGTTCTGCCCGAATATGGACGCGAAATACAGAAGATGGTCGACTACGCCATTGAACTCCCCACGAAAGAAGAGCGTCAACGCTGTGCTGAACACATCGTAGCCACCATGGACAGAATGAAACAACAAAATAGAAACAACGCCGACCATATACAGAAGCTATGGGATCATCTAGCAATAATGTCACACTTCGAACTCGCAATCGATTATCCGTACGATGTGAGCGGAGCAATGAAAATCGGCGATAAACCAGAGCCAATGAATTATCCTATGAATCAAATCCCAGTGCGACACTACGGATGGTTACTGTTCGAACTCTTCGACAAGCTCAAAACTATAGAACCCAGTGAAGAGCGCAACTACCTGGTTAAGCTTGTTGCCAACCAAATGATGCGCTGTCTAATAATATGGGGGCATGGTTCGAAAGACAAGGAAATAGTAGCATCGGATTTAGCTAAATTCACCGACGGCAAAATACAACTTGACCTCGAAACTTTCAAATTTGAAAAATTCAATGAGCGCGAACTCATTCAAAACACTAAGAAAAAGAAATAATCCACAATGGAATCATTCATCATCGACGGTGGGCACCGACTCAGTGGCTTCATTGTTCCGCAAGGCGCAAAAAACGAAGCCTTAGAGGTTATTTGTGCAACATTGCTTACAGACGAAGAAGTTATTATTAGGAACATTCCGAACATTCTCGATGTAAACAACCTCATTCAACTACTGCGCGACATCGGCGTACGAGTGAATCGACTTTCTAAAAACGACTATTCATTCAGGGCAAACAACATAAATCTCGACTATCTTACAAGCAAAGAATTCGTGGAGAATTGCTCGTCACTGCGAGGAAGCGTAATAATGTTCGGGCCACTACTCGGGCGATTCGGACGTGCTACCGTAGCTAAACCAGGAGGAGACAAGATTGGTCGACGTCGCCTTGACACACATTTCCTCGGATTCAAAAGTCTCGGAGCGCAATTCGTTCATTCGCCTGAACGCGACATCTACGAACTTCGAGCCGAACGTCTAAAAGGAGCTTACATGTTGCTAGACGAAGCATCCATAACAGGAACGGCCAACATCATCATGCCGCCGTGCTGGCCGAAGGAACAACAACAATCTACAACGCCGCCTGCGAACCCTACATACAGCAACTCTGTCGCCTACTAAACGCGATGGGTGCGCGTATTAGCGGCATTGCCAGTAATCTCCTCACAATCCATGGAGTGGAGCAACTTCACTCCGCAGAACATCGTCTTCTGCCCGACATGATTGAGGTGGGATCGTTCATCGGAGCGGCTGCGATGATGGGTGACGGAGTGAGAATCAAAGACGTTTCGATTCAAAACCTCGGTATAATTCCCGACATGTTTCGCCGACTGGGAATCAAAATTACCGAAGAAAATGACGACCTCATCATTCCCCGTCAAGAGCACTATGTCATAGAGTCATTCATCGACGGTACGATAATGACAATCAACGATGCTCCCTGGCCCGGTCTCACACCCGACCTCATCTCGGTTCTGCTCGTCGTTGCAACACAGGCGCGTGGCAGCGTGCTGTTCCACCAGAAGATGTTTGAAAGCAGACTCTTTTTCGTAGATAAACTGATTGATATGGGCGCACAGATAATTCTCTGCGACCCGCATCGCGCTGTTGTCGTGGGGCATGACCGCACACGTACCCTACGTGCAGGTCGGATGTCGAGTCCCGACATCCGCGCCGGAATAGCTCTACTCATTGCTGCACTATCGGCCAATGGAACCAGTAGGATTGATAACATTGCACAAATTGACCGCGGATATGAAGACATAGAAAACCGCCTGAACGCCCTCGGAGCAAGAATCAAACGACAGGAAATTTGTTAACACTCGCTTTCAAGATGATCAAAAAGGAATATGTTTATAAGATTGGGATCTTAGGAAAGCCACACGGAGTGCACGGAGAATTGCAGATGCAGTTCTCCGATGATATTTTTGACCGTACCGAAGCTACTTATCTCATCCTCGACATAGAGGGTATACTAGTTCCGTTCTTCATGGAAGAATATCGTTTCCGTTCAGATACAACAGTATTGATGAAGTTCATTGATGTCAATACGAAAGAAGCGGCGCAGGAGTTAACAGGAGTAGAAGTTTATTTCCCGCGGAAAGCCATCCATTCTGAAAACCAAGATTTCAATTGGGTGCAGCTCGTTGGATTCTCCCTTTTGAACGCCAATGATAAAGTAATTGTAGGCACGATAGCATCGATAAACACCTCGACAGCCAACTTCCTCTTCGAAGTAGATAAACCCGCTAGCGACCGGTTGCTCATCCCGGCAAACGAGGAACTAATCACAGAAATCGATTCAGAAGCCCGAACCATAACCGTCGACATTCCCGATGGATTGCTCGACCTTTAGAAAATAACAAACTAATGAAACAACAGATTTGCATTCTCGGCTCAACCGGAAGCATCGGTACACAGGCGCTCGAAGTGATTAGAAATCATGCTGACTTGTATGAATCTACGCCCTTACGGCCAATAATCGCTGGCAGGAATTGGCCATGCAGGCACGACAATTCCATCCTGCAGCGGTTGTCATTGCAAACGAGGCACATTATGATGCACTAGCAGACGTCCTAGCCGATCAGCCGGAAATAAAAGTATATGCCGGAACCAAAGCCTTGGAAGAAATAGTAGAAGCCGAGCCCATTAATGTGGTTTTGGCCGCCATGGTGGGCTTTGCCGGACTAGTGCCTACGATTCGAGCCATCAAAGCCCATAAAAAGGTATGTCTGGCCAACAAGGAAACTTTGGTAGTGGCCGGTCAGCTCATCATGCAATTGGTTGAACAATATCACGCTACCCTACTGCCGGTCGACAGCGAGCACAGTGCAATATTCCAAAGTCTTACGGGCGAAGGAACTAACGAAATCGAAAAGATTCTACTCACATGCTCCGGCGGTCCGTTTCGCCTTTACACCCACAACCAACTACAGGCCGTACGTGCTGTAGACGCCCTCTATCATCCACATGGACGATGGGCCCGAAGATAACCATCGACTCTGCTACGCTCATGAACAAAGGTTTCGAAGTAATCGAAGCCCGATGGTTGTTCGACGTACCGTCCGAGAAGATTCAGGTGCTCATCCATCCGCAATCCATCGTTCACAGCGCGGTGCAGTTCTGCGACGGCGGAATAAAAGCCCAACTCGGCGTGCCCGATATGCGGTTGCCCATTCAATATGCCTTCTCCTTCCCCGAAAGGCTCACACTCAACACCCCGCGGGTTAATTTATTCCATCAGCCGCTCGAATTTTTCGAACCCGATACCGAACGATTCAAATGTCTCACCCTGGCCTACGATGCGATCGGCAAAGGCGGCAATATGCCATGCATTCTCAATGCAGCCAACGAGGTGGCCAACGAGGCGTTCCGCAACGCGCAGTGCTCGTTCCTTGCAATTGCCGACATCATCGAACGAACAATGCAGAGTGTCACCTTCGATGCCTCACCCGACCTCGACGTCTACCTGCAAACCGACGCCGAAGCGCGCAGAATGACTGCCGAGAGTCTGTGACATACAAACAACCACGTTATTTTTGGTCGCGCAAGCCCGCTGGCACAAAACACAGAACATAACAACAACATAAACAACAAAAAAGAATATAATCAATGGAAACATTCCTCATCAGAGCGCTCCAATTCATTTTGGCAATCTCTATCCTGGTGCTCCTACACGAAGGTGGACATCTGTTTTTCGCTAAACTATTCGGCGTGAGAGTCGAAAAATTCTACGTATTCCTAGATATCTCCATCGGAAAATGGAAAGGAAGCCTATTCAAATGGCGCCCCCGAAACAGTAAGACAACCTACGGAATTGGATGGCTGCCACTAGGAGGATATTGCAAAATATCGGGTATGATAGACGAAAGCTTCGACACCGAACAAATAGCCAAAACCCCCAAACCATGGGAGTTCAGAACAAAACCCGCCTGGCAACGACTCCTCATCATGATTGGCGGAGTGATGGTGAACTTCCTACTGGCATTCGCCATCTATGCAGCTATAATGTTCAACTGGGGACAAACATACTACAAGGTGTCCGACATGAAAATGGGCATGCGCTTCAGCACCGAAGCCAAAACAATTGGGTTCCAAGACCACGACATTATGCTCGGAACCGACCAAGGCCAATTCAAGGAATATCTCAACGTGAACGGCGACTTCTTCAGACAAATAGCACAAGCGAAACGAGTGGATGTGCTCCGCAACGGAAAAAAAATAAGCATAACAATGCCCGGAAATCTCGACATGCTCGCCATGATTAAAGAACGCCCACTGTTTGCCGAACCCTACATTCCGGCACGAATAGACAGCGTGCTCAAAGACGGAATAGCCATGAAAGCCGGAATCAGAAAAGGCGACCATATCCTTGCGCTCAACGGAAAGAAAATAGAAACCTGGACCGATTGGAACTATCAAATCGGAATACTCAACGACGTTATGACCGTCAAGAAAACCACACGTGATTCCTTGACCATACGCAAAGCCATTCTAGTAGTAAGCCATACCAGCAACCACAAAATAGATACACTACGAATTACCCTCGACCCCGAACTCAAACTCGGAGTAACCCAAAGCAACCTGGCATCCTACTATCAGCCAACCGTAGAGCACTACACATTCCTAGAAAGCATACCAGCCGGATTCAAACACGGCATAAACATACTTGGCGGATACGTAGGCAACTTCCGCTACCTCGCATCGGCCGACGGAGTGAAAAGCATCGGCGGATTCGGCTCTATCGGAGGCCTCTTCCCACCATATTGGGACTGGTATATGTTCCTCAACATGACTGCACTGCTGAGCATCATCCTCGCCTTCATGAACATCCTCCCCGTGCCGGCCCTTGACGGCGGACATGTAATGTTCCTCCTTTACGAAATGATAACCCGGCGCAAACCATCCGAGAAATTCATGGTTCGAGCCGAATACATCGGCATAACCCTCCTCATAATCCTCATGATTGTGGCTAATCTGAACGATATTCTGCGTTGGCTCAACGTGATGTAGAAAAATAAAAACCAACTCAACAATATCAATGTCATTGAATTTCGAAGGCATCATCCTTGCCATATGTACATTCCTCATTATTGGCGTGTGCCATCCGTTAGTCATCAAAACCGAATATTATTTCGGAACCAAGCCATGGATAATCTTCCTCATCGTCGGTCTATCATTCTGTGGGGCCGCATTGTTTGTGCAAAGCCTCTTCTGGTCGGCCTTGCTTGGTGTAGCCGGCGCCTCACTTCTATGGGGAATCGGCGAACTGTTCGAACAGAAACAACGCGTTAAAAAGGGATGGTTCCCGATGAATCCAAAACGGAAATCGGCCTACGAAGACCACACAGAATGAAAACAATCCTACTCATGGTCGGGAAAACGCATAGTCGCATGTTCGAGTCAGCAATAAACGATTATGCCAAACGGATTGCCCACTACATGCCTTTCTCGACCATCGTTGTCCCCGAACCTAAGGATACCAAAAACCTATCGGAAAATCAACAAAAAGTCCGCGAGGCTGAACTTATCCTTAAAGAACTCCAACCGCAGGACGTCGTGGTCCTACTCGACGAGCATGGCCGTCAGTTCCGCTCAACCGAGTATGCCACTTGGCTCATCTCGAAACAGCAAACCGCACGTCGCCTGGTGTTCATCATCGGCGGTCCCTACGGTTTTTCCACCTCCATATACGAACGCGCCACCGAAAAGATTTCCCTCTCTCGAATGACATTCTCTCACCAAATGGTTCGCCTTATTTTCGTCGAACAACTCTATCGTGCCTGCACAATCATCAAAGGCGAACCCTATCACCACGAATAATTTTCTAATGACCAACTTGCGGGATGAAAATAAAAAAGAGGCCGGCCCAAATGAGGCCGGACGCAAAAAATGCATATGAATACAACAGTAGAAGTTTCTAATTATTTACCGTTCCGCCAACAATGTCGAGCAGCTCGGAGGTGATAGCAGCTTGGCGCGACTTGTTGTACTGCAACTTCAGATTCCGAAGCAGTTCATCGGCATTGTCGGTCGCCGTTTGCATCGCCACCATGCGGGCGGCATGCTCGGAGGCGTTACTGTCCAAAAGAGCCGTATAGACCATGAGATGCAACTGACGTGGAATGAGTGATGTGAGAACCTTCTTGAGACTCGGCTCGACGATAAAGTTATCGTTGAGAGGCCTCAAATCTTGCAAGTTCTTTTTCTCTTCGGATTGCTGACCGTGCTTCTTCAAATAATCTTGCGATTTCTTCGTTGCGACAATCGAAGTGAGTTCGCGCTCTTTATTTTCAGTGAGCTCGGCTTCTAAGTCGATTGGCAGTAAGGTTTTGCGTGTGAGAATCTGCGAACCGGCACTTTTGAAGTGATGATATATGAGTTCAACCTTGTCGACCTCACCTTCCATCCATAGCCTTTGAACTTCGACTGCTATTTCGCGACATATTTCAGAGTTTGGCTTGTCAGCCAGTGAGAGATATGTTCCAGCACTCCACATACCCATCTTCTCCACCTTTTCAGCAATCTTCCTCCGATGGGATAGATGATTATATCGTCTTTCGTAAGGCCTTTTGCATAATAATCCTCAATGACTCCCTGGGCGGTTTTAATGATGTTTGCATTGAAACCACCACAGAGTGAACTATTTGATGAGAACACAACGAGTGCAATACGATTCACGGGTCGCACAACATCAAAAGGAGTATTCGAATCGGATGTCGAAATCAGGAAAGTTTTCAGAATGTGTTCGAGCATATTCTCGTATGGAAGCATATTCTCTATAGCTACTTGAGCATGATGCAACTTGCTTGAAGCAACCATTTTCATAGCACTAGTTATCTTCCTAGTGCTGTTGACACTGGCGATGCGTGTTTTAATTTCTTTTAATGAAGGCATTGTGTTGTCGGGATTATTTATATTGGCCTGTGACGTTTTCCATCACCTTCTCTATCTGTTTCGTATCCTCTTCGAGGAGCTGTCCGGCAGCCAAGCGTTCAATAGTTTCGTTGTGTGCAGAACGCATAGTTTCCAGGAATTGGTTTTGGCACTCGCGCACTTTTTCCACAGGGACGTCGTGCATCAGTCCGTGCACACCACAATAGAGAATGGCAATCTGCTCACCTACACTCATAGGGGTATATTGGGGCTGAATAAGCAACTGATTATTCTTTCGACCACGGTCAAGAGTCATGGCAGTTACTTTGTCCATATCCGATGAGAACTTAGAGAATGCTTCGAGCTCGCGATATTGTGCCATATCGATTTTCAAAGTTCCGGCCACCTTCTTCATACTCTTAACCTGAGCCGACCCACCTACACGCGAAACGGATATTCCAACGTTGATGGCTGGGCGGAATCCTTGGTTAAAAAGATCACTCTCTAGATAAATTTGCCCATCGGTTATAGAGATGACGTTCGTGGGGATATAGGCTGACACATCGCCGGCCTGTGTTTCAATGATTGGCAACGCTGTTAGAGAACCACCTCCACGAACATGCCCTTTCATACATTCTGGCAGGTCGTTCATCTGTTCGGCAATTTCCTGCTGGTCGTTGATGCGTGCTGCACGTTCAAGCAGACGAGAATGCAGATAGAATACATCCCCAGGATAGGCCTCGCGTCCGGAAGGACGACGAAGAATGAGCGACACCTCGCGATATGCAACAGCTTGTTTCGAGAGATCGTCGTAAACAACCAGAGCCGAATATCCACGGTCACGGAAGTATTCGCCTATGGCTGCTCCGGCAAACGGAGCATAGTATTGCATGGCTGCCGGGTCAGCTGCTGTGGCGCTAACAATAATCGTATAAGGCAATGCTCCTTGGTCTTTCAACGTTTGAACGAGATTTGCCACGGTTGAGGCTTTCTGTCCGATAGCCACGTAGATACAGTAAACCGGTTTGCCTTGTTCATAGAAACTCTTCTGATTTATGATAGCATCTACGGCAATAGCAGTTTTTCCCGTCTGACGGTCGCCGATTATGAGCTCGCGTTGTCCTCGGCCGATAGGAATCATGGAATCCACTGCTTTTAACCCTGTTTGCAGAGGTTCTTTTACGGGCTGACGGAAGATAACTCCAGGTGCCTTACGGTCGAGTGGCATTTCAAATGATTCGGTCAGGTCAATATCACCCTTTCCATCTATCGGCTGGCCAAGCGGATTCACAACTCTCCCAAGGAATTTATCGTTTACTCGGATGGATGCGATTCGATGTGTGCGCTTGACACTCTGACCTTCTTTGATGCCTGCTGTTGAGCCAAGGAGAATACAACCGACATTATCTTCTTCGAGATTCATCACGATGGCCATTGTTCCGTTCTCAAATTCCAGAAGCTCGTTGGCCTCTGCATTCCGTAGTCCGTAAATACGTGCAACGCCATCGCTAACGGTAAGTACCGTTCCGATTTCATCAAACTTCTCTTCCGAGTTGATGCCTTGCAATTCTTTTAGAAGAACTTCTGACACCTCACTTGGTCTTATTCTTTCTGACATGTGAATTTCTTATTTATTTCTTTAATTGTGTGAGGATGGAATTCAGTTTAGCCTTCACGCTGGCATCTAGTCTGTAGGTGTCGTATTCCAGAATGAAACCGCCAATTATGTCTGGGTCAATCTCTGTATTAAACTCTACAGAACCTTTTGTTCTTGCCTGTACCATGGTTTCCATTCGTTTTTCCATAGTCGAAGACACCGGTGTAGCCGTCGTTAACTTTCCGCTAATTAAATTCTTCTGTTTTCTATAAAGCGTGATATAAGAGGCGGCCATGAACTGAAGCATTCCCTCTCTGCCCTCTCGAAGAACAAGTGTGAAGAAATCCCTTAGAAGTTTGCTGAGCTCTTTGCCACATGCCGTTTCCAGGAGTTCTTGTTTCTTGTTCTTAGGAAGCATTGGATTATCTATCGTTAAGCGTAATTCAGGTATCTGAATAAAGCTATTGGCGAGCGTTTGCATTTCTTCATAGACTCGCTGCTCTTGTTTCTGCTCGGTAGCAGCCTTCAAAAGCGCTCTAGCATAGCGAACCGATATTACACCTAAATCCATAAGCTATTATTTACTATCGTTATTTACAGTAGAAGAAACGTCATCCAGTAGTCGGTCAATAAGTTCCATCTGCTTACCATCATTTGAAAGCTTCTCATGCAGAATCTTTTCTGCAATCTGAACACTGAGCTCAGCAACCTGATTACGAATATCACGAATAACATTCTGTTTCTCGGCCTCAATCTCAGCTCTGGCTTCGGAAACGATTCGAGAACTTTCCTCTCGAGCTTTTTCTTGCGCCTGTTCTACAATGGTGTCACGCGTTGCAGAAGCCTCTCTGAGAATGGAGGCTTGTTGCTCACGTGCTTTTTGCATGATGGATTCACTTTCTTTTTGAATATTGGCTAACTTCTCGTTTGCTTCATGTGCTTTACGAAGACTGTCGTCTATGTAGGCCTTGCGGTCTTCCACCATCTTTACAATAGAAGGGAATCCCCACTTCCATAAGATGAAGAAGACGAGTAGGAAGACGAGCGTCATCCAAAAGAGTAGTCCGCCACTAGGAATTAATAAATCCATACACTGGTTTTTGTTCTTTCAAAAATAGAATTAATAAGGATGCTAAAAGGTTTGCATGATGTAAGAGGGACCTCTCTCAATAGTATCCTCAAATCATCATATAGAGCCCCAAATGAAATATGGCATGGGCTATACTTCTAACATCATTCTTCTTTACATAACTATCGCAAGAATTGCAATGATGAGAGCAAGGAAAGCTGCTCCTTCAATAAGAGCTGCGGCAATAATCATCGATGAACGAAGATCGCCGATTTTCTCCGGCTGACGAGCCATTGCATCCATAGCTTGACCGCCAATACGACCAATACCTATACCTGCACCGATAGCAGTTATACCTGCGCCGATAGCAGCGCCAAACTTTGCGAGAGCAACCTCTGCTAATAATAATGATAACATAGTTCTTAACTTTTAATTTATTATTGATTTTTGTTTTCTATCTACTGATTGGGGATTATTAATTATCAAGCTCTGTGCTCGCGTACATGCGCTAATGATATGAACACGGCGCTAAGCATAGTGAACACTAAAGCTTGGATATAACTTACAAGAACCTCTAGCAACATCATAAACACACTCATTGCTATACTAATAACGCTCATTGCCGAACCTGCAAGCCAATTGACTAATACGCTGTCTGCTATACTGAACATAATGAATATGATTGCTGCGAAAGATAATGCTATCGCATGACCAGCTAGCATATTGGCAAAGAGTCGGATTATGAGTGCTAATGGTTTAGTGAAGATGCCGAAGATTTCTATGATTTGCATCAATGGAACCGGGAGTTTCAACCATGTCGGTACTTCCGGCCAGAATATCTCTTTCCAATAAGTACGAGTTCCGGTTATATTGGTGATAAGAAATGTGCTCACTCCAAGGAAGAAAGTACATGCAATATTGCCTGTTAGGTTTCCGCCACCCGGTGGGAAAGGAACTATTCCCATTATGTTAGCCACGAAGATAAAGAAGAAACATGTGAGTAACCATGGAGCATATCTAGGAGCTTCATCGCCTAAACAAGCCTTTATAACATCATCGTATATGTTCATAATAAACATATGCATCAAGCCAGTGAATCCTTTCGGAGCAGGATCGTCTAATTTATGCTTCTTACACCAGCGTGCGGGAATCAGAATAATCAAGAGCAATATAATTGCATCTATGAAAAGCACACAAACCGTTTTAGTAATCGACAAGTCTAAAGGAATTATCTCCTGTCCACTTATCTTTTCAACTATCTTATTCGGATTATCCTTAGCCTCACTATCCTTTATAACCAGATTATAAGGTCCGGGGCGATCACCATTTGCATCTCGTTCTTCTGAAAATTGCTCACTACTGAAGATGTGCCAACCTGTACTTGTTTTAACGATTATGGGAAGATGTATAACAACAGGATGATGATGATTCTCATCACCAAAATCAGTTATGTGCCACTCGTAAGAGTCTTTTATGTGTCCCCACAAAATGTCTTTCACATCCACATTTGCTTTCTTCGACATATCCCGACCCATAGCCGGTGGAGCTGCCACAAAAAGCACAAGCAACATGAAAAACAATTGTTTGATACGTTTCATATCTTCCTGTTATTTATTTTATTATTCTTTTCCACCGTGAAAAAATATATGTTGTCGAAGACCATTATAAATAGATAGAAACCTGAGAAAACTCCAACAAACTCAATCATTGATGAGCGGTCGTGTCTTAAGACAAATACTCCGATAATTATTACTGCTAATGCCAGAAACATTCGAACGAATGATGCCGACAAATAGAACTTGGTTAGACTCGAAGGAGATTTCAGAGCTATATATTTCCAGGCCTTGCCATAACATAAACTTGTAATAAGACAGAATAGGGAGCTTGTTATTATTGGATATATAAAGAATGAGCGAACAGTAATCTGCGTTATCAGAAGCCCCAACAAAGTCAGTCCGAGGATAATCCACAGACTATACTTTTGATAGCGACGTTCTGTTTTATCAATGCTACTTTTCATTCTTTATATTAAGAATTACGAGACTAATCGTTCTTTAATTCTACGCAAATGCTAACCTCGTTTTTCTGAACTTCGACAAAACCTCCAAGAACATGGCACAATTTACTTTCTTCGCCAATCTTATAAACCACTCTACCTTCCGAAAGTGTGGATATTATCGGAGCATGATTATTGAGGATTTCGAATTCTCCAAGTTCGCCCGGAACCAAAACACTGTCCACTTCTCCAGTGAAGATTATCTTCTCGGGCGAAACTATTCTAAGTCTTAACATCTCAATCTCTATCCTTTTGCAGCTTCCAGAAGCTGTCTACCTTTTTCTTTTGCATCTTCAAGCGTACCTACATTCAGGAAAGCCTGTTCGGGAAGGTCGTCTACTTCACCGTTAAGAATCGCGTTGAATCCCTTTATGGTCTCTTCAATTGGAACCATAACTCCTTTTACACCGGTGAATTGTTCGGCCACCGTGAACGGTTGCGAAAGGAAACGTTGCACACGACGGGCTCTATTAACAACAAGTTTATCTTCGTCTGAAAGCTCGTCCATTCCCAAAATTGCAATGATGTCCTGCAGTTCATTGTAGTGCTGGAGAAGTTGCTTTACGCGTTGGGCGCAATCATAGTGTTCCTTGCCGACAATCAACGGGTCTAATATACGTGAGGTACTTCCAAGCGGGTCTACAGCAGGGTAGATTCCCAGCTCGGTTATCTTTCTACTCAATTCTGTCGTAGCATCCAAGTGTGTAAAAGTTGTTGCTGGAGCTGGGTCGGTAAGGTCATCGGCCGGAACATATACGGCTTGCACCGATGTGATGGAGCCTTTCTTTGTAGAAGTAATTCGCTCTTGCATAGCTCCCATCTCACTTGCTAGGGTGGGTTGATAGCCTACAGCCGACGGCATGCGTCCCAGCAGAGCCGAAACCTCTGAACCGGCCTGGGTGAAACGGAATATGTTGTCGATGAAAAACATTATATCGGCCGGCTGACCGTCTTTACCTCCATGGTCGCGAAATTCTTCGGCCACCGTTAATCCCGACAGAGCCACCGATGCGCGGGCTCCGGGAGGTTCGTTCATCTGACCATAAACAAGTGTTGCTTGCGACTTTTGCAACTCCTCACGGTCGATTAGCGAGAGGTCCCATTTGCCTTCGTCCATTGCTTTACGGAATTTCTCGCCATAACGAATAACTCCCGACTCAAGCATGTCGCGTATCAAGTCGTTACCTTCGCGGGTACGTTCTCCAACGCCGGCAAAGACCGAATAACCATTGTGTCCTTTAGCAATATTGTTGATGAGCTCCATGATGAGCACGGTTTTTCCTACACCGGCACCACCAAAAAGTCCGATTTTTCCGCCTTTCATATATGGTTCCAGAAGGTCGATAACCTTTATACCCGTTTGGAGCATCTCTTTCTGTGTAGAAAGTTCGTCGAACTTCGGCGGTTCACGATGGATGGGATATGCGCCTTCCATATTCAGAGGCTCCATACCGTCAATAGGTTGTCCTATCACATTCATCATGCGGCCTTTAATTTGTTCGCCCGAGGGCATTACAATCGGGCTGCCGGTTGGAATCACTTCCAAATCGCGTTGCAATCCTTCGGTGTTGTCCATTGCGACACATCTAACCGTGTCTTCACCGATGTGCTGCTGCACTTCGATGATGAGATCTTGCTCATTCGGACGTTTCACTCTAAGTGCCTCGTAAATCTTGGGCAATATTTTCTCCGGTTCTTCGCCTTTCGTATCGAAATAGACGTCTATAACCGGGCCAATAATCTGAGAGATACGTCCATTTATCTTTGACATAAACTTCTATATTTTGTATTTATATTATTCGAATTACTATATGCTGAGTTCGTCGAGCACTTGTATGAGCTTCTTGTCTATGGGCTTATCTGGCCTTATTGCTTCCGACAGGGGAACATAAACTACCTCGTTATTACGAACGCCAACCATTATGTTTCGCTGTCCTTGCATTATGGCTTCGATTGCGCCTACACCTGTGCAGCTGGCCAGAATTCGGTCGCGTGCTGAAGGTCTACCTCCGCGTTGCAGATGTCCCAGAATCGAAACACGTACATCGTAGTCGGGAAATTCTTTGCGAACGCGTTCAGCGTAATACATTGCCCCGCATTTCTTGCTCTCCGAAACAATCACGATGCAGCTCTTTTTCGATTTGCGAATACCACGTTCCATGAATCGTGCAAGCTGGTCGACATCTGTTGAGTCCTCTGGAATTATTGCTGCTTCGGCACCGCTGGCTATTGCCGAGTTTTGTGCTAGGAAACCGGCATCGCGCCCCATCACTTCAACGAAAAATATTCTTTCATGACTTTGCGCTGTGTCGCGTATGCGGTCAACGCATTCCATAATTGTATTCATCGTTGTATCGTAGCCGATGGTATTGTCTGTGCCGTATAGGTCGTTGTCTATCGTACCCGGCAAACCTATGCAGCAGAAATCGAACTCTTCGCCGAATTTCATTGCTCCCGTCAGCGAGCCATTTCCGCCGATAACCACCAAGGCGTCTATGCTTTCCTTAACCAGGTTTTCATAGGCTTTTTGCCTTCCTTCTACTGTTAGGAACGACTTTGAGCGAGCTGTTTTCAGGATGGTTCCACCTTGTCCGATGATACCGCTGACATTCTCTGTTGTGAACGGTTTCATTTCGTTGCTCACCAATCCTTCAAATCCTCGGAATATGCCTTTTATTGAGAAGCCATTAAATATTCCGGCGCGTGTCACGGCTCTTATGGCCGCATTCATGCCCGGCGCATCGCCTCCAGATGTGAGAATTCCGATTGTTTTTATTCTGGGCATAATTACTTTTGTTTAAAGCTTTGAAAGCTCACTTGTTTAGCCGGCAGCAAAGTTAACAACTTAAAAATCCATGTGCAACAGATAGATTGTAAAAAGGCAAATTACTTGAATTGGTTAGACTTGTATGGCTTGACAAGATTTGTACGGTTTCTATTCGCCAGGGCAATCTCCCCGACTTCGTGAGAATTATCTATACCGCAGACCCTCTCAACCTAATCGATGCCCACTCGGCCGATAGGCCGCATGTAGGGACAGGATAATTTCTCTTAAACCGAGTCCATGATATAATAAAACGGCAAGCCCTGCACGCATCCATCTCGGAGCGTGCAGGGCTTTTGATTGATATATAAACGAATTTCTCTTATACCTGGTCTTCGCCGGGGTCTTCCTCGCGCCCGGGTTTGGGAGTATCTCCTCCGCCGCCGGGTTTCTTGGGGTCATTCGGCTTCTTGGGGTCATCGGGTTTCTTGCCACCGTCATCCGGCTTTTTACCGTCGCCTCCGCCGGGCTTTTTCGGGTCGGAGGGCTTTTTACCTCCGTCGCCGGGTTTCTTTCTCGGCACGATGCTTTGTTTGTTCATCGTTTTGAAGTCGGCGAACGTTTTGTTGATGATGTCGATGAGCCCTTTTATCAGTTCGCGTTCGGCATCGGTGGCGGCGAAGAGATAGGAGGCGTAGATCTGGTCGGCGATGGAGCTCCATACGGCGTCGGTTTTCGGGCGTGCCATGCGGGCGGTGGGCAGCTTTGAGGCTACGGCGGCGTCGCGACGTTGAAGGCGCAAGGCGGCGAATTCGTCGTTGAGCGTGCGCAATCGTGTAAGGGTTACACCAAGATTGAGTATCATCAGCTCGGCGGATTGCTTTTCCAGGTCGCGAAGCAGTCCGTAGACGTGGCCCGTTTCTTCTTCCACGGCTTCGGTTTGGATGCCTGTGTAGGGGTTGATGATGAGGCCCAGCACTTCGGCGGCACCGCGCTCGGCGGTCACGGGCGAGAATTTGTGGTGTTTAATCACGCCGAAGAGGAACTTGAGCACTTCGTCGCGCTCGCGGTCTTTTTCGTTCAGGCGTTTTGAGAGCGGCGAGGCGGTCACTTCGCGGTTGATGTCTTCTTCCAGGTCGATGCACTGTTTCCATTCCTTGAGCATCTCGTCGGTGATGTGGAGTTTTTGTTTGTCTACGCCCGTCACTTTCGTGTACAGCGAGCGATGATACTGCATATGGAGCACGTTGTTGAATGAGGCACCGTAGTCTCCGATTTTGATTTTCTTTTCCATAGTTTTTTTGATATTTTATTGAACGATGATATTTCGTGGCTGAACAAGCGGCTTGTTTGCGCTTGTTCGCTTGTAAACGACCGAACAAGCGGCTTGTTTGCTCTTTTTCATTTGTAAACGACTGAACAAAGCCGCTTGTTTTTGCTTTTTCGCTTGTAAACGGCTGAACAAGCGGCTTGTTTGCTCTTTTTCGCTTGTAGACGACCGAACAAGTCGCTTGTTTGCACTTTTTCGCTTGTAAATGACCGAACAAGCCACTTGTTTGCTCCGCTGGCACCTTTTGGCCCCGTTGTCACTTGACAATAACTCCGCCCCGGAGGGCAGAAGAACTGCCAAAAACGTTTTCCCCGTTAGAATTCTACGAATGGGAGCACACAACCATTCGTCATCGTATTCCAACAGTAGCCTGTATAGACTTTAGAACCAATTGGGGGATCGTTTTGAAAGAACATATACGCGGGGCGGTAATCTAGATTTCCATGTATTTGTGTACTTGAAAGAAAGAAGTGTTGATCCATCTGGGTCATAGAAGGATTTGCTGCCTTCACGATTTGGGTAAACTTGTCTGGTAAACCTGCGGGAAAACCTCCTTTGTAATGAGGAGAAACAACCTCACTAGTTGTAAATGTAAGCGGAGTAAAGCCAATGGTTTCTGCAAGCTTCACCAACTGCCCATAAGCCGGCAGGAACCATTGGCCGACATTAGCACCGGTGACGGTGACGCCGGGATTGTGATGTGCAGCCAAGTAAAAAGCCGGATAGACAACAGGCTCATTGGAACGGACGATACCTTGCAGATTGGGAGAGTAAGTCCAATTGTAGCCGTTCATGTCGGCAGCGGCCTCCACCATATTTGTGGGTGAGGGGCTGACATTCTCCTCAATGTGGTCACCGATATTCTTCCAGCAGCTCTTTCCAATGTGGCCCAATTGATTATATTCATACCATCTTAGAGCACATGCCAAGCCGGCCTCAGTATTGGTTTTTTCACGTGCCACAACACCTATCGGGGTGCGGGTGCCTTTGTCAGCCAGAACGCCCACGGTTCCGTCTTGGAAAAGATAGAGCGCGGAGGGCTTCAACTTGATGTTGCAGGTGTAGGATTTGTTTTCCTGTAACTGACTGATGGCGGTGAGGGGGAATGATTTGCCGGCGAGCGATTTGCCGTAGATGGTTCCGCCGTCGATGGTGAATTGGGCATTCGAACCGCTGATATCGCTCGTTAAATAGCGATAATCTGTGGTGCGCTTTATGACTTGTGTGTATGCGGAGGGGGTGACTGCACTTTCGGCAAAGGTGTAGGTGCCGGAAGTAAAAGCTCCTGGAATTGAGCCGAACCATCGCCCTTCCATATCAAAATAAGTTGTGGCGGCAATATTCGTGAAAGAAAGTTTGCCGGTGATACCTTGACCCTCGTTAGTGTAAGAGGTGATTTGGAAACGAACGCGCGATGAGTTGCGATGCTTCATAACAAAAGGAACTTCAGTCATTTCACCGCTAACCGCCATTGAGGTTACGCCAATCATCGGATTGTCTTTGTCGTTATAAAGGGCGAAGGAGTCGCATGATAACCGTGAACTATTTTAGAGATAGCATCGTTTACACAAATAAATGTGTAGGTGTCGGGGGCAAGTCGCATTTTAGGAGAAGTAGCATCGCGGACGAATTTGTTCCCCTGTACGGTACCCGAAAGCTTGGCCAGGATTGGGGCTGATGTACCCGGCGGAGTAATGCCTGTAGGTTTTGTTACATAAATGGTGTAGTGCCCGTCGGCAATTGCGGCGCGAGTTTGAGCGGGCTGTTCTTGAGCGTCTTCGGTGAGCGACACCTCGGCTGTGATTCCGTCGCCGAGGTCGACGATTTGCGGAGCCTGGGCTGCGCGGGTTGTTGAGGGCGCCTCGGGTTCGAACGGCTCCTCGGTGATGGTGATGTTTTCAATCTCAACGGTTTTCTTCTGCTCGTTTTCGATGTTCTCATTGCCTGTGCAAGCAGCCAAAAGAAATGCGGCGCCGACGGCAAATAATATTTGCTTGATTTTCATTTCTGCGTGTTTTTTAATGTGTTGCTTTAAATTGTTTCCTCGCCAATCTCTATTTCCTCGTCTTCCCATTCCTCCTCGGTTGAACCGGGAACTTGTGGAACAACGGATGTTTGGCAAATAGACAGCTCGTCTTCAAGTTCGACGATGCTCGTTTCGGGCCGCACATAGAGGCGGCGTTTAAACTCTACTTTCTTCATTTTGTTTATCCTTATTTTCTTTGATTAAATCGTCGTTATTTCCCTCTTGCAGCTCTTGACAAAAGGGCATGAAAAGTGGCACGGAGAATCCTCTCGGAATCCCCGTGTATGCTGGGCTAACGGCACGCTTCGCGCGCGCGTAAGCGAAAGAAATTTTTGTGTTACTAGAGGCTAGATGCCTGTGTGTGTGTGTGTGTGTGTGTGTGTGTGTG
>NZ_BAKH01000012.1 GCF_000614105.1 Prevotella micans DSM 21469 = JCM 16134 | reverse complement strand
GGTATACTAATCAATCTTTTCGAGCAAGAAAGGAGCTATCTTTTTGATTTTATTGGTGTCTGGTAAACTGAAATAATCAATGATAGCAGGGATGCAAACGCACGATGTAACCACATAGCAAAGGGTAGATGCTTCCAAATGAGCATCTACCCTTTGCTGTGTGAATTACTTTATCAAGACTGTTAGAATTCTTGTAAAGCGCGTGTCGACTAGTTTTTTATTGCTTTATGTTCGGCTCTTCGAGTCCAAGATGCTTTTTCTTGTCGACAACCTTTAAGGTTAGACCGATGAACAACGCTATACCACCCAAACCGGCGAGCATGATTAGGGGAGCGGTGTAGTTGAGCTGGGTAGGATCGGTTATGCCAACATTTGTTTTGTCGAGTACCTTACCGATAAGCAATGGGAATAGCCACAGGCCGATGTTCTGAATCCAGAAAATCAAAGCATAGGCCGAACCAATGATTTTTGCATCGACCAACTTCGGAACGCTGGGCCACAAGGAGGCTGGAACAAGGGAGAATGATGCTCCGAGAACAAGTATGGTTACATAGGCTACGATGACTCCGCCTACCTGACTGTCTTTGAACATCGGCAGAACAAAGGCAAACGTGAGATGGCAAAGAATAAGCAACATCGACCCCAGGACTAGCATCGAAGCAGCCTTTCCTTTATGGTCGACATAGCTACCAAGAATCGGGGTAATACCAACTGCCAAAAGTGGGAATACTGCGAAAATAGATTCGGCCGACTGACGCATATAACCCATATAACAGTAAAGCACAAGGCTGGCTACTGAGAGAATGAGCATGGAGTTCTTCATTACCTTTTTCTTCATGAAATTGAACATGAAAGCCGTAGCTGCAACCAGTAGCATTATAATATATTGAACGATGGTTACACTAGAAGATGCCCAGAATGAGTCGGCGGGAATATCAGTAAACGTGAGATTACACTGGAGCATATTCACGGCATATTTCTGGAATGGGAATATAGCAGAATAATAGAGCACACATAGTAGAGCAACAAGCCAGAATCCCATGCTAGTTAGAATCTTTCCGAGGTCACTAATCTTGAATGGGTCTTCTTTCTCTTCGGCTTCACCTGTTTGTGAGTCGAGTTTCTTGTCCATGAAGAAATAAACAACGAACATCATCAAGGCTATGCAGATGAGTACGACTCCGAAAGCTACCGAGCGCGAAACGTCGATGTTACCGCCTAGCTTGGCGAAAAACGGTGAGAAAATCATACATGTTGCCACACCTAAACGTGCAAGAGCCATTTCAGAACCCATCGCAAGGGCCATTTCGCGACCTTTGAACCATTTAACTATACCGCGAGAAACTGTGATACCGGCCATCTCGGTTCCGCAACCGAATAGCATGAAGCCTATGGCTGCTACTTTGGCCGAGGCTGGCATTCCCTCGTAGAAGGGCGATACACCAAGCTGTTCGAACACTGGAATATGGTTCAGGTTGTTTGTGAACCAAACATCAAGAGCGCTTCCTTTGAACGCCTCGCTGATGGCGTAGTATTTAATTAAGGCTCCTATGAGCATAACCGTTCCTGAGAGTACCGCTGTGAATCGCACTCCCATCTTGTCGAGAATTATTCCGGCGAAGATGAGGAAGAACACGAATACGTTCAGGAAGGTTTCAGAACCTTGCATAGTTCCAAAAGAGGTGGAATCCCATCCTCTTTCGGAGAGCATCAAATCTTTGATTGGCGAAAGAATGTCTACGAAGATATAGGCGCAGAACATTGCGAGTGCCAAAAGGAGTAGAGCCGTCCAGCGCATTGCAGCGGAGTCTCTGAGAGTTGCTTTAATCTTGTCTGTCATGTTATTTTGATTTTTATAAGTTCCGTGTGTTTTATTTCTTCAGCCAGCGGTCGAGCCAGTTGAAGAATGTTCTTTGCCATAGGATTCCGTTTTGCGGTTTAAGAACCCAGTGGTTTTCGTCGGGGAAGAGCAGTAACTCTGCCGGAATACCACGAAGGCGAGCTGCATTGAAAGCTCCCATACCTTGGTTTGCGTTTATGCGATAGTCTTTTTCGCCGTGTATGCATAGAATTGGCGTGTCCCATTTGTCTACATCTAAGTGTGGACTGTTTGCATAGGTTCGTTTTGCGGCTTCGGTTTGGTCTTTGTTCCAATATGCGTCGTCGTATTCCCAATTGCTGAACCATGCTTCTTCGGTGTCGGTATACATGCTTTGAAGATTGAATGCGCCGTCGTGAGCAATGAAGCATTTGAAGCGTTTGTTGTGGTGGCCTGCCAAATAGTAAACCGAGAATCCGCCGAAGGATGCGCCTACGGCTCCGAGTTTGTTTTTGTCCACATAGGGCAGGTTTTGGCAGGCGTCGTCGATGGCCGAGAGATAATCTTTCATGCACTGACCAGTCCAATCGCTACTTATTTCTTCGTTCCATTCACTACCGTAGCCAGGAAGTCCACGGCGGTTGGGGGCAATGATTACATAACCGTGGGCGGCCATTATTTGGAAGTTCCAACGGAAGCTCCAGAATTGCGATACGGGGCTTTGTGGGCCGCCTTCGCAATAGAGTAGGGTGGGATATTTCTTTGTGGGGTCGAAATGCGGCGGGGTAATTACCCATACTTGCATGTCTTTGCCGTCGGTGGTTTTAACCCAACGGTCTTTAACTTCACCCAGAGCCAACTGGTCGTAAATATGTTTATTCTCGAAGCTTAGTTGAATTTGCTGGCTGGCCTTTTCTTTCTTTGAAAGAATTACTGCATAGATTTCGTTTGCTTGCGACATGCTGTGGCGCAGAGCCAGGAGTTTCTTGCCGTCGTTGCCTAGGAGGGCAACCGAAGCATAGTCGTGCTGTCCGTCGGTGAGCTGTTTCACTTCGCCCTTCAAATTAGTTTGATAGATATTCACCGTTGCATGCCAACAGCCAGTGAAATAAATATCCTTTGAGTTAGGAGCCCAAACGAATGCATCTACATTAGAGTCGAAACGTTCAGCTACATAGGTTTTCTTACCTGTTGCAAGTTCGTATACGCAAAGACGATTTCTGTCGCTTTCATATCCGTTGTTCTTCATGCTTTGCCAGGCTATGTATTTTCCGTCGGGTGAGAACTGCGGATTCACATCGTAACCCACATTGAAGTCGCCGTCTTGATGGTTCACTTTTTGGTTGCGCATTGTTTTGGTTGCGTCAATCTTCGGCTCTACATAACCCTCGGGCTTGCATAGGTTTATTGTTTTACGGGTGTCGATGTTGTATAAGTAAATGTCGGCATCGGTTGAGATTGCATAGTTCACACCTTCTTTTTTACGACATGTGTAGGCTATGGTTTTCGAGTCTTGACTCCAATCGAACTGCTCGATTCCACCGAACGGAGCCAGCGGACTTTCAAACGGTTCGCCTTCTAGAATATCCTTCCCGTCGTTAACGCCCGATGCGGTTACATCGGCAACAAATGGGTGGGCAATGCTTTGTACGTAATGATCCCAGTGCCTGTAGTTCATGTCAGTTATAACCATGCCGGTTGTTTTCGGCAGGTCGGCGGGATTCTTTTTTATAGTGCCGTGATAGGGCAGGCTCTTAATAAGGATTACACGCGCCTTATCGGGCGAGAAAAGGAATCCTTCGATATCGATTTTCGAGTTTGTGAGCTTTTTGCGATTTGTCCCGTCGGCGCTCATTGTCCATAGTTGCCCTTCGGATAGATAGGCAATAGTATTATCGTCGAACCAGGTTGCGTCGGTTTCGCTTTTGGCCGAGGTTGTTAACTGTCGCACATTCTTTCCGTCGGCATCCATCGTGCAAATAACCTGGTGACCTTTGTTTTCGGCCACACTGTAGTACCCAACCTGGTAGACAATTTTCTTTCCATTGGGCGATGCTTGTGCGTTTCCAATTCTTCCCATTGCCCAAAGAGCTTCGGGAGTCATAAGGTCACTGCTTAACGTAATGTTGTTCTTTCCAATGTTCACGTTTTGTGCATTTAAGGTTCCACCGTTAACCAGTAAGGCTGTTGCGATGGCGATAGAAATATTTCTGTTCATGGCTTTAATATTTTTTCTTTCTATTAAGTTCGTCTTGTTTTCGTTTAAGTTCATCTTTTTGTTGCTGCTGCATTTGTTGCAATGCCTGCATTCGAGCCAAAAGACCGCTTGCTTTCTGCGGATTCTTTTTGTTTTCAGCTCTGCGATTCTCTAAGATAGCCAGGAGTTTTTCTTCGTTTGTCGTTTTGCGAAGAGTCCACATAATTGCTGCCGAGAAAAACAGCGAAATAAAGTAGTAGAAGTTTAGGCCCGACGAATAATCGTTGAACATGAAGAAGAAGAATACCGGCATGAGATACATCATCCATTGCATCATCTTCATCTGGTCGGCCTGTTGTCCAACCATCTGATCTTTCTGTTGCTGCATTGTGAACCATGAATAAAGAACGTTGGCTCCGCAGAACAGAATACAAGTAAGCGATAGGTGGTCGCCAATAAGCCATAGGTCATGACTCCAGGTAATAATCGGATCGTAGGTGCTCAAATCGTGCATCCAAAGGAAACTTTCGCCGCGAAGCTGAATGGCGTTCGGCACGAAGTTGAACATTGCAATCCAGATGGGCATTTGTATTAGCATAGGCAAGCATCCAGACAGCGGACTCACGCCGTATTCAGAATACATCTGCATCATTGCCTGCTGCTTTTGCATTTGGTCTTCGGGCTTGTTGTATTGCTTTGTAGCCTCGTCGAGCTTGGGTTTAAGCACGCGCATCTTGGCCGAACTCATATAGCTCCTCTTTACCATTGGGAACGTAATTAACTTCAATAGCAAAGTGATGAGAATAAGTACAACGCCCATTGGGAAAACCTTGCTAAGCCAATCGAAAACGTAGAGTGTAAACCAGCGATTTATTATCCTGAACAAGGGCCAGCCAAGGTAAACCAGGCTTTGCATGTCGAGATTCTTACCAAAAGCGCTTTCTTTTTCGACAGCTTGTAGAAGCTGGAAATCGTTGGGCCCGATATAGAACTCGAATTGAGAAGCTTTACGACCACTGGGGTCGAATGCCGTTTTCATCTTGGCCTGATAGCTCTTTAAATAATGAGATTCTTTATTTAGCGGAGTGCTTTTGAGTTCGGCTCCTTTGGCGAATCCGTCTTTCGAGATGAGAACGGCCGAGAAGAATTGATTCTTGAATGCTACCCAGTCGAGAGCCTCCTCTGTTTTTTCTTCGCTTTCTGATGTTTCGCTCAGTTTGTCGGTGCCGCCCACAGTTTCTTTGTAAGTAAGGGTCGAATATCGATTCTCGAAATTATATCCCAATTCCTGTTGCCTACACCTGTCTTGCCAGTCGACATAAATCTGGTTGTATCCGGGATTAAACAAGCCGTTCATTCCTTCGGCGCGAACATTCATTGAGAGAATGTAGTTCTTTCCGAGCTTGTAATCGATTATTAATTGCTGTTTTTCACCTGCTTTTGCAGTAAGAATGAGCGTTGAATCTGTAACGGCTGACGGAACGAAATAAAGGTCTTTCGTCTCTAAATTCATCTCCTTTGTTGCCAAAGAGAAGTTCAAGCTCTGCTCGTCGCCGCTAAAAAGCGTAACGTCTTTCTGGGCTTTAGTTCTATCGCCCGACTTTACATCGTGCCCCACATAATTCTTTATAACGGCCTTTCGCAGAACGCCGCCTTTTGTGTCGATTGTTAGCGCAACCTTACTGTTTGAGAGTACAATTTCTTGCGATTTCCCTTGCAGAGCCGAATGAAACAAAGCCGACGTATCGGAAGCGATTACTGCCCGTTGTTTTGTTTGTTTTTGCTTTGCAATTTTTTCGGCCTGTGCTTTTTTAGCTGAAGCTATTGAGTCTTTAACAAATTCTTGTCGTTGCTTTTCAACTTGTTCGGCCGAGGGCTGTTGCCACCAACCGAAGCCAATAAGTACAAGGGCTATTAAGGCAAACCCTATGATGGTGTTTCTATCCATTTATTTGTTTTTGTGTTGTTCTATTGCTGTTTTCACGAAGTCGAGGAACAAAGGATGCGGATTCAGAACCGTTGATTGATATTCCGGATGGAACTGCGTGCCGATATACCATTTCAAACTGGGAATCTCTACAATCTCAACAAGCTCGCTCTCTGGATTCCTACCAACGCATTTCATTCCGTTTCGTTCGTATTCTTTCTCGAAGTTATTATTGAATTCATAACGATGCCGATGACGCTCTTGTATGTGTTCCTTCCTATATATATCGAACGCGCGAGAACCCTGTCTTAATAGGCATTCGTAGGCCCCGAGTCGCATTGTTCCGCCCATGTTCGTTATGTTTTTCTGCTCTTCCATGATATCAATCACGTTGTGAGGCGTCTTCTCGTCCATTTCGCGCGAATTTGCATCGGCATATCCCAGTACGTTGCGCGCAAACTCAATAACCATCATCTGCATGCCAAGGCAGATGCCGAACGTAGGAATATCGTGTGTGCGAGTATGATGCGCAGCGATAATCTTACCCGCGATTCCGCGCTGCCCGAATCCAGGACAAATAACTATTCCGTCCAATCCAGCCAGCTTTTCAGCCACGTTTTCTTCGGTTAACTTTTCAGAATTTATGAACGAAATAACCGTCTTATGGTCGTTATATGTTCCGGCTTGCGATAAACTTTCGCGTATGCTCTTGTAAGCGTCCTGAAGGTCGTACTTGCCCACCAGCCCGATGTTAACTGTCTTGGTTGCCTTTTCGCGACGCTCAAGAAAAGCCTTCCAAGGCCCCAATTGCGGAGCAGGCTCAATAGGCTCATTGCATTTGCGAAGCACAGCCGCGTCGAGCCCCTGATTTTGCATATTCACCGGAACCTCGTAGATGCTTGGCAAATCTTCGCTCTGCACAACGCAGTCGAAATCTACATTACAAAAAGCTGCCACCTTTTTTCTTATGCCATCGCCCAGATGTTTCTCTGTTCGCAGCACCAAAATATCGGGCTGTATTCCTATGCTTTGAAGCTCTTTAACGCTGTGTTGTGTAGGCTTTGTTTTTAGTTCGCCCGCTGCTTTCAAGAAAGGAACATAAGTAAGATGCATATTTATAGCCCTCTTGCCGAGTTCCCATTTCAGTTGCCTGATGGCCTCAATAAAAGGTGCCGACTCAATGTCGCCAATTGTTCCGCCTATTTCGGTTATAACAAAGTCATAGTGAAATTTCTGTCCAAGTAGTTTTATGTTTCTCTTAATCTCGTCGGTTATATGCGGCACAACCTGAATGGTTTTACCAAGATAATCGCCCCGCCGTTCTTTATCGATAACGCTTTTGTAGATTCTTCCGGTTGTCATCGAATTAGCCTTGGTTGTTTGAATTCCGGTAAAGCGTTCATAATGTCCCAGGTCGAGATCGGTTTCCATTCCGTCCACCGTTACATAGCATTCACCGTGTTCATATGGGTTTAGCGTTCCCGGGTCTATGTTTATATAGGGGTCGAATTTTTGTATTGTTATATTATATCCTCTCGCTTGCAAAAGTTTTCCGAGTGACGACGATATTATGCCTTTTCCAAGTGATGAAACCACACCACCAGTAACGAAGATATATTTTGTTTCAGCCACAATTAAGTCTGTATTTAAAGTTGTTTATTTTGCTTGGATTATGTTCATGATAACCAGTTTGCAAAGGTAAACGAAAAGTTTTATTACCGTGCTTGGTTTATCTATGTTATAATTCATGCTTCTATAGTCTATCTCTGCTTGTTGAGGTTGTATAAAGTTGTTCACAGTATTAAAATTCAATGAGTCGTCTAAAGTTTCCGATGTTTATTTTATTTGCTATACTGTAGAAAAAGCTAAAAAGATAGGATAGCTTCAAAATATTGGAATAAGCATTGATTGAAGTCGGTAGACAGAGATTTTAATTTCTGATTTGACAATAGAACATCTCTGCAGAATGCTACTAAATCTCTTTTTCTATATCATATTTTCTATATCATACTTTCGTCTTGTGAAAATCCATTACAAGAGGTTTCACTCCATCTTTTTAAGTCAAATCACAACAGAAACACACTGTAAGCAATTAACTTTGCAAACAACAAACAATCGCCTTACAACAACAAGAATCATAAACTAAAATCAAATAAAAGCATATGAAAAAAAATCTTATTATCACCCTTATGGCAATCACCAGTCTGGCAGCAAATGCACAAACGCCAGCATGGATTAACAACGTTAAAGTATCAGGATTTGGAATGCTGCAATATCAATACAGCAGTCAGAAAGATTCAAAAGCAAATTCTTTCAATCTGCGAATGGGGAGACTAGCTGTAGATGGGAAAATTCTCAATAACTTCTACTGGAAAGCGCAACTTCAGTTCAACGGCAATACATCGACTCTTGGGGTATCGCCGCGAGTTGTTGATCTCTTTGTTGAATGGCAACAATACGACTTCCTGAAAATCAAAGTAGGACAATTCAAGAATCCTTTCACCTTCGAAAATCCAATACACCCAATAGAACAAGGATTCATGTCGTATTCGCAAGCTGTCACAGCATTTGCTGGATTTAACGACCGAAGCGGAAAACATAGTTCAAACGGTCGCGACATAGGTTTGCAATTGCAAGGCGACCTTTTCAAAAATCAGGATGACCGGGCAATTCTGCACTATCAAGTCGGAGTGTTCAATGGACAAGGAATAAACGTGAAAGACCTCGATCAACAAAAAAATCTTATCGGTGGTCTGTGGGTTATGCCTATTAAAGGAATGCGTCTAGGATGTTTCGGATGGACTGGTTCGTATGCACGAAAAGGAACCTGGACTAATCCAGATGGAACCGTACAAACTGGAACACGAAGCCTGCAGCAACGCCGATATGCCTTCTCAGCCGAATATTTGTTGAATGACTGGACATTCCGCTCGGAATATATTCACTCTACAGGCGGGGCCTTCTCCAAACCGCTAAACAACACAAACGACGAAGCCTCGAAAGACTGTAACCTAAGTACTGCAGGCGATCAGTCACAAGGAGTTTATGCCATCGTTATAGCCCCAATTGTGAAAGAGAAACTTCATATCAAAGCTCGCTACGACATGTATCAACCAAGTAAGGAAAATAAACAGCAGAAAACAATCTACGAAATCGGAGCGAACTATCATTTCAACAAAAACCTGCTCCTCGAAGTTGAATATGCCTATGTGCACAACAAAGCGCTTCCAAATCCGAATCATTCGATAGTTGATGTGCAGCTCAACTTTAGATTCTAGATAGCTCATCTCACTCGTGCATACAAACAAAATGCGGAGCAACAAGCCATTGCTACGCATTTTTGATACCTTTGCCGACAGAAATACCGGTTTTAAACCATAAATAAACAACAAAATGTCACATAAGTCAAAATCGCACCGCAGACGACACTACAACGAACACACAGGTTTCGACCTGTCAATGCATCGTTCAGCAGCTAAGCGTCGCCGAATGTGGGCACGATTCTTCCTCTTCCTGACAATTCTGTTGGCAACCGTAATCAGTCTTTGGGTCTACTGGGTCTACACACACTAAGCATAAAGGAACAAGAGAACATGAAATTACTGAAAGGCAGCAGCGTATCAACGTTACGATAAGTAAGACACGCTATAAAGTAGAACGTACACCTTTGGTTCTATGCATAGATGGTTTGGTGCTGGAATAGCAAGATACGTTGGACTTTCAAAAACACATGCGCAGCATATTATGGAATTCATTGCCTACAACTTATACCGAACACCAGGGATTATGGTGTCAAATTGTATCGGATAATATGAAAATACACCGATAAAAGATTATTATCTACTCAAAAATAACCTCCAGCGGCATCTTTTGGTCAAAAATATTCTTTCTTCTAAGAGTATATGGGGGAAATAGTAGGTTTTGCAGAGGTCTCGGTATAGCTGTGTGCAACTGCCAATTTCCCATTGTACATCCCAAACCCAAACCTGAAGAACCAATTAAGCCTGTAGATCCGGGACAGCCTACAAAGCCTTCTATTTTATAGAGCTTATCTGTGTCTTTAAGGCATAAGTATGGTACATTAATTTGAAGTTAAAGGATATGGCATCGTTAGTATGCCATATCCAATTAAATAGTAACCACCAGAGATGGAATTGCAATATTATATATGAAATATTTTTTTCCAGCAATAATTATCTTGATTTGTAGTCTTGAATCCTTTGCTCAGAGTCAGGATACATTGCAGGCTAAAAGCTTACCAGAAGTAATCGTTAATGGTGCCAATCAGATAGAGACTACAAGAAAAACCATTTTGCGCCCAACATCATTGGAAAGGAAGCACGCCACTAATGGATTTGAACTGCTGGATGTGATGAACTCTCCCGAATTAGAAATTGATACCCACATCTATAACATTACCACAAAAAGTGGCGGAAGTGTAGTGATATGCGTTAACGGAATGGAAGTGTCAAATGAAGAAGTAGCTATGCTCCGGGCAAAGAATGTGCAATCTATTGAGTATGTTCGTACACCTGGAGGAAAATATGCAGGGAAGGCAGGTGTTCTCAATTTTATTACAATACAATACGAATATGGAGGAAATGTATATTTCTCAGCAGAGGAAGGATTTGCTTACAAACAAGGTAATTATCTCGGCTATATAGACTACACTCATAAAGGCTTGACACTTTCGCTTACAACCTCGTTTGACTGGAACCATGACCACAGCTATAGCGAGGGTGTGGATCAGTATATTTTCTCTGATGGTAATATGCTTGAAAGAAACTATACCCCAATATCGTCATTCTCTAAGACTAACAATCAAGGAGGAAGGCTTAAACTTACATCTATCGGCAGCAACCATCGACTCAATATATATGCTTCTTTTGTTCGCCAAGCGGAACCGCAATCCGTTTCAATTAGCGATGTTACATATAGTGGGATGTTTATGGGCAATACCCTGAAGAGTGTTACGACCCAGAGCAGAAATATCTCTCCTTCTGTTTATGCAAACTATACACTGTGGCTTCCTAAAGAGCAGACGCTTGATTTTACAGGTTCTTTCTCTTATGGACATAATAGATATTCAAGTTTATATGACGAGACTGAACATTCTTTTATTTCTACAAAAAGTCATGAAAATAACCATGTAATAATTGGAAGGATCCAATATTCCAAAACATTAAGAAACAACTATACTCTGACAGCAGTTGCCTCTCACGACCATAACTATTATAAAGACACCTACAATGGGAATTTGAGTAGCAATCAAACACTTATAACAGATGCCACTACGGGAATGCTTCAAGTTAGCAAAAATTCAGAAAAATATTATTTCTACCTATCTGCTGGAATTTCCAATACTGCAGTAAGTCTGAATACGAATCATTATGACTATTGCCATCCTATAGCTTTTTATGGGGGAAACTACATAATAGACAGTCATAATTCACTGTCGTTAAATGGACTCTACACTCACACTCTCTTTGATCCTTCAAACAAAAATAAAATGGTGATAAGGAAATCTTTCTTTGAAGTGGTAAAAGGAAATCCTGATCTTGGGACATTGCGTGTGCTTAATAATACCTTATCTTATAATGGACAATTCGGGAAATCGAGAATATCTGTATCCTATAATAACTTCATATACTTCGATAATATTTGTCATGTGTATGGTGCTGATGAGCAGACTGTATCCGACACGAAAGTTAATGAGGGTACCCTTTATGGAAATATGCTTACGGCATCCTACTCATATAATGCTTTTAACGATAAGTTGCGCCTGAATTTTACGGCTATAGAGGAATACAATGCTCTTAAAGGCAAGCATTATGATATTTCAAAAAACACCCTGAGAGCTCGTTTGTCTGCCACTTATCTTATCGGTAATCTACTACTTAAAGCTACTTATAAGACCCCATATACTACTCTGTTTGTGAGTGAACCTTGTTTTACACATAGAAAGTCCGTGTATGAACTTTCTGTAAGTTGGAAGCATAAGGCTTTTTCTGTCGAAGGGGTGATACGAAATCCTTTCAAACGTTATAATGTATCACATACTTCAATGAATTATGGCTGCTACGATCAAAATAGCTGGAGTTACAGCGAAAATAATGGAAGATGTGTAAATCTAAAATTGACATACAATATTGGTTATGGTAAAAAAACAGATAAAGGCGAAATAAATATTGATAAGTCTATCAACAATGCACTTCTGAAAGCATATTAAAGTTACCTACCAACTCATAGGCGGTATGCAGGAAATCAAGTTACAGAGTTGTGCGGAGCCGTGATGCAGGTCTATCATCGAAGTTGCTCTTTCGGGTCGGACAGGCGGACGTGCCAGTCGTCCCACTTGTCGGGCATATCACCATATTTTTTGCTACTCTTTTCCTTGATTTATCGCTTGCCCTGCTCTCCGCTTTGGGGTGCGTGAAGCACTGCACCATTGCTTTTGAATTTGAGCAGAAAAGAAGCGAATATTTGACAAATATCATACCGGATCTTAACCTGTTTATACCCTCTCGAACTATCTTCGTAAGTTGTTGAGAATAATTAAGTTACAAAAGGAGCCAAAGTGATTTTAAAAAAGTACTATCGTTTTGCCCAAAAAGTACTATCGTTTTACCCAAAAAGTACTATCGTTTTGCCCAAAAAGTACTATCGTTTTTATCGAGAAGTACTATCGTTTTTCTAAGAAGCTAATATTGTTGTGCCAAAAAGACTATAACTTACAGAGAAAAAAGCAGTATCGTTCCTTGTTTATTGTTCTGTTTCATAATCGTTTGGGGGAAATCGTGAATAATCAATGCTTGGTAATTACATTCCTTGCGTTTCCCTTTATTTCCCTTAATTCTTAGCTACTGATTATGCACGTAAAATGATATATTACAAAAAAGAGAATGCAAGGGCATTCTCTTTTTCCATTTCTACACTTGTCACAAACAGTTTAATAAACTCGGTGGCCAAAAATAGCTGTGCCGACACGAACCATAGTTGAACGGCATTCAATCGCCGTTAGATAATCATTGCTCATTCCCCACGAGCGCTCGCAGAAGCGGGCATCAGAAGCGAAATACTTCTCTTTGATTTCGTCAAAGAAGTCGGCAGCAGTAAGCATTTCGCGACGAATTTGATTCTTGTCGTCAACATTTGAAGCCATCATCATCAATCCCGAGATATGAACATTCTGCAGCTCGCGCCACTGACCTTCAGCAAGAAGTTGGCGACAGGCATCGGGCGTGAAACCGTATTTTGTTTCCTCTTCTGCAATGTGCAACTCAAGTAAAACATCTATTGTTCGCTCATACTTAGCTGCCTGCTTATTGATTTCTTTCAAAAGTTTGAGAGAGTCGACAGCCTCAATCATGGAAATGTAAGGCGCAAGGTATTTCACCTTATTGGATTGGAGGTGTCCGATAAAATGCCATTCGATGTCCTTGGGTAGAGACTTAGCTTTGGCCGACAATTCCTGTTCATGACTTTCTCCGAACACACGTTGACCCTCACTATAGGCAACCTCGATGAACTCGGCTGGATGAAATTTGCTCACAGCGACGAGCTTTACATCTGCAGGAACGGTTTCTCGCACCTTGCGAAGCCTCTCGACGCAAAGTTCAAGCTCGTCATTCATTTTCTTTGCTCTTGTTCTTATGTTCGAACACGTCCATAATCTTCGTTTCGGAGATGGCCACTATCTCGTAATCAATCATTGTGCTGTTCATTACTTCTTCGATATGTTTCATAGCGCCGTTTACCGAATGAGCTTGCACAAGATAAGTGACGTATGAGCGTTTTTCTTGTTCGCTTTTCTCGTCGATGGTGATGAAGGATAATCTTGTCTTAAACCAGTTATCATCCGTATCGGCGTCGCTAAAAAAAATCTCTCCATAGGCCGCGGGTGTTATGCCTTTCACCTCAAAGTCGCCTGTGATGTAATGTGACATCTCTTCGGTAATGAAATTTTCGGCTTCTGAAAAGCTCAGGGCGTCTACAGTATAGGTTTCTGTGACTTTTTTGTTACTTCCGTCTTCCATTGTTTTGTCATAACGCACTCGGGTTTCGAACCACATGCTTGTTCTGCTTCTCATAAATTTCAGTGTTTGTTTATGCGCTTTTCCCGGCATTGTTTTCTGGGCTGAAAAAGGCGCGGTTTGTTAGTGCGACAAAGGTATCAAAATCCTTGATAACACTTGAAAGAGTGCCATCTGAATGAAAAATGGTTTAACTTTGTCTGCCGCAGAAAACATATGTCATGTTTATTCTATAAATCTTTAAAACCATATTATCATGCCTAGAATTTCAAAGCGCGGACTCGAAATGTCGGAGTCCCCAATCAGAAAACTCGCTCCATTAGCCGCAGCTGCAAAGAGTCGCGGAGTAAAAGTTTATCATTTAAACATCGGACAACCTGATCTTCCTACGCCGCAGTGTGGTTTGGATGCACTCAAGAAGATTGATCGAAAGGTTCTCGAGTACTCGCCTTCGCAAGGTTATCTCTCCTACCGTGAGAAATTGTGTTCGTATTACGACTCGTTCGGTATCAACCTCACGCCCGACGAGATAATTATTACAACCGGGGGCTCTGAGGCTGTGCTTTTTGCGTTCATGGCGTGCCTCAATCCGGGAGACGAAGTGATTGTTCCGGAGCCGGCTTATGCCAATTACATGTCGTTTGCGATTACGGCGGGCGCGAAGGTTCGCACGATTGCCACATCTATCGAAAATGGGTTCGCGTTGCCGAAGGTGGAGGAATTCGAAGCCTTAATCAACGAGCGAACACGCGCTCTCCTCATCTGCAACCCAAACAATCCTACAGGAACTTTGTACTCTCGCGAAGAGCTTGACCAGATTTGTGAGCTCGTAAAGAAGTACGACTTATATCTTATCTCCGATGAGGTGTATCGGGAGTATGTCTATGCCGATGTTCCATACATTTCTGCGATGACACTTCCCGGTCTTGAGCAGAACACGATTCTGATAGATTCGGTTTCGAAGCGTTACAGCGAGTGCGGAATTAGAATCGGAGCATTGATAACCAAGAACCGCGAGGTGCACGACACGGTTATGAAGTTCTGTCAGGCACGTTTGTCGCCTCCACTTGTGGGTCAGATAATTGCAGAAGCCAGTCTTGACGCCCCCGAGAGTTATGGGCGCGAAGTTTACAACGAGTATGTTGAGCGCAGGAATTGTCTCATTGAGGGATTGAACGTATCCCCGGTGTGTTCTCCCCGATGCCGATGGGAGCTTTCTACACGGTGGCTAAGCTACCGGTTGAAAATGCCGAAGATTTCTGCAAATGGTGCCTGAGCGACTTCAATTATGAGGGCGAAACAGTGATGATGGCGCCTGCAAGCGGCTTCTACGCAACTCCGGGAGCTGGCAAGAACCAAGTACGAATTGCATATGTGCTCAAGAAAGAGGATCTGCAGCGCGCACTAGTGGTTTTGGAGAAAGCGCTAGCAGTCTATCCCGGAAAGACAATGGAATAGGAAATGAATTTTGCACTCTTTACAGCAACAAGAATCTACGGCGGGGGAGAGAATCGGAAGGTCTCGAAGCCCGCCGTTAGAATTGCGACCGCTGGAGTGGCAATCGGACTGGCCGTGATGATAATTTCGGTGGCAGTTGTGCTCGGATTCAAGCATTCCATCCGCAATAAAGTTGTTGGATTCGGCAGTCACATAACGGTTGCCAACTTTGTGACGCTTCAAAGTAGTGAGCAGTACCCTATACAACTGTCTGATTCGATGATGAAGGCACTTGCGCACACTCCGGGAGTGCGACATGTGCAGCGATTTGCCTATGCTCAAGGTGTGTTGAAGACAAACAACGACTTTCTAGGGGTGACGCTCAAGGGGGTTGACCGCGATTTTGATTCTACTTTTATACATGAGTGCATGGCACAAGGCCAAATTCCGAAGTTTGGAACGGAGGCGAGCACTCAACAACTGCTAATTTCTAAGCACATTGCCGATAAGTTGAAGCTCACAACTGGCAATCGAATATTCGCTTACTTCTTGGACGGACAGCATCTGCGCATTCGGAGGTTTACGATTGCGGGCGTGTATGCAACAAACATGAAACAATTCGATGAACAAATGTGTTTTGCTGACATCACGACCGTTAACAAAATAAATGGATGGAAGCCTGACCAGTACACGGGTGCCGAAATTACCGTGGAAAGCACTCATGCGCTCGACATGACTGCAAAAAATGTTCTCAAAAAGGTGAAGAACAGAACCGACAAGTATGGCGAAACGTATTCGTCGGCAACCATTTTCGAGCAATACCCGCAAATTTTTTCGTGGCTGGGACTCATGGACCTCAACGTTTGGATAATTTTGGCGCTGATGCTTGCTGTGGCGGGTGTGACTATGATTTCTGGATTGTTGATTATAATCTTGGAGCGAACACAAACCATTGGATTGCTCAAGGCATTGGGGGCGCGCAATGCACAAGTGCGTCATATATTTCTTTGGTTCTCTGTGTTTATAATTGGAAAGGGATTGGTAATCGGAAATCTACTCGGGCTGGGTATATGTCTCCTTCAAAAATACACAGGACTAGTCAAGCTTGATCCACAAACCTATTATGTAAGCACGGTTCCGGTTGATGTTGACTGGTTGATTGTTGTAATTCTCAATATTTCCACTCTCTTAATATGCATCTTCGTTCTCATTGGTCCCAGTTACCTGGTGAGCCGCATTCATCCGGCCCGTTCGATGCATTATGAATAACTCTCACTGGCGTGAGATTCAGAAATCACCCCTATTGTAGTATCATGTTTATTTGGGGATTCGGTCAATTTGGCCGAATCCCTTTTTTTATCCCTACATGAGTGGGAAATTTTCTCCAAATTCCATTCATGTTTATTGCACGAGTGGAAAATTTAGTCAAGAAATGACTTATGCAGTATGCATGAATGGAAAATTTGAATAAAATCACATTCATGTAGTATGCATGAGTAGAAAATTGTGTCAATATTATAGATGTGTTTTACTTGAGAATGTATTTAATAATTCATGAATAAGATATGAGAGGCGCATGATTCTAATTCGGGCTATAGCCCGCATATAGGGACAGACCCCGTGTCTGTCCGATATATAAAAATATATAGGGTATATTATTTGGTCTGTAAAATGAAATGAAATTTTGGCGGACAGACACGGGGTCTGTCCCTACATGCGGTCGTTCCGCCCGAGTGGGAGTTTTATATAAAGGAAATTTGGACAGGATTATATTCATGTTTATTACATGAGTGAAGAATTTTCGCCAAATTTCAGTCATGTAGTATGCACTAGTGGAAAATTTGAATAAAATTCCATTCATGCAGTGTGCATAAGTGGAAAATTTGGCCAAGAAATGACTCATGCAGTGTACACAAGTGGAAAATGATAACAAAAATCCACTTGTGCAGTCTGCACAAGTGGATTATGTGAATTAGATTTAACACATGCTGTCTGCATAAGTGGATTATGTGAATCAGATTTAACATATGCAGACTGCATGAGTCGTTTCTGTTAACTGTATTAACTTTCTGTAGACTGCATGAGTCGATTCGAGGTATTATTTTCTATTTCTGCATACTGCATAAGTCAAATTTGAGGCCTCGAATTCATTTCTGCAGACTGCATGAGTCGATTCGAGGTCTTGTTTTTCATTTCTGCAGACTGCACGAGTCGATTCGAGGTCTTGTTTTTCATTTCTGCAGACTGCATGAGTCGATTCGAGGTCTTGTTTTTCATTTCTGCAGACTGCACGAGTCGAATTTGAGGCCTCGAATTTATTCATGTGCACTGCATGAGTCGATTCGGGGCTTTGAATTTGATTCTTGTGTACTGCGTAAGTGGTTTATTGGCAGAATTTTCGAGTCATGCAATATATATGATTTATTTTCGGGTAGATTTTTTTAGTCGTGTAGTTTGCGCGTGTGCTTTTTGTTTTGATTTTATGGGGGGGTGTAGTGGGGGGAGTGTTTATAATAGCGGACTGAGGAGGCGGACGATTGATTCCCAAAGGCGCTGAAGGAATGAGCGGTCGGTTAGGCTGCGAACATGTTCGAGCGGAATGCTGTTTTGTTCATCCTCTAGGAAGACATGCTTTATTTTTAGTGCAATTTTTTCATCGTAGAAGAATGCATTTGCCTCGAAATTGTTCTCGAAACTTCGGAAGTCGATGTTGGATGAGCCTACGGTTGAGAGGGAATCATCTGTGACGAGTAGTTTTGAGTGATTGAATCCGTTTTTATAGAACACTACCTTTACGCCTGCCTGAACTGTGTCCATTACGTAAGAGCGTGAGGCCCATTCTACGAGTTTTGTGTCTGTGTGGAGCGGAAGCATGAGTCGCACGTCTACTCCCGAGACGGCCGCTGTGCGTAGTGCAAAGAGAATGGGTTCTGTCGGCAGGAAATATGGCGTTTGCATGTAGACATACTGTCTGGCGCTGAGAATAATTTTGATGTATCCTTGCTCAATCTCCGGCCATCGGTCTGTTGGATTGCTGGTAACAATCTGTATCAACTGGTTGTTGGGGTTTATTTTTGCAGTCGGGTAGTATGCACGATTGGAAATTAATGTTTTGTCGATGAGAAACCAATCGAGCAAGAATGCTCTCTGCAATCCATATACGGCAGCTCCAGTAATCTTGACATGTGTATCGCGCCATTTTTGCGATATATACCTGCGCGCGATATTCATCCCGCCTATAAAACCCACTCTCCCATCGAACACGGCTATCTTTCGATGGTTGCGATAGTTGACTTTACTTGTGAGCAAGGGGAATCTAACCGGCATGAATGGCTGTACCTCTATGCCTTCCTCGCGCATTCGTTCAAAAAAGCGGTTGTGCGTTCTCCATGAGCCTACATCGTCGTAAACTAATCGTATCTCTACGCCTTCGCGAGCCTTGTCGATGAGTGCGTCGCAATCAAGTTGCCAAAAGGATCGTCTTCTATGATGTAAGTAATGATGTGTATATGGTGCACGGCTCTTCCAATTTCTGTAAGAAGCGCATGTGCAAAGCCATAGCCATCGGTAAAAATCTCGGTTTCGTTGTTTTTGAATGGCATGACTCGGTTTTGGTTCGTGAAAAGGTCAATCAGAGTGCGATGCTGTGGCGGAAGTTTCAAATTTTCCTGTTCTGCGAACTCCAGCATCGACCTTTTTGTTAACTGGTCGATTCCCCGTTGCCAAATGTGTCGTTTTTTTCGCGTTCTTTGCCCAAAGAAGAAGTACAAGACTATGCCCGGAATAGGCAAAAAGGAGAGCACCAGTATCCATACCATCGTTTTTGCGGGCTGACGGTGCTCGAGCAGTACGGTTATGATGGCAATTGTTGCCAAAATGGTGTAGAGCGCAAGGAATAACCAGTGTATGTAAATCATTTAGACCACAATGTTAATGCCCAACTTCTTCGCGAGCGCATTTCGCACCTCGCGCATTCGTTTTATGTCGTTCATGAGCTCCAGAATGCGCTCGGGCTCGGTTTCGAGGGGCAATCTGGCTTGTAGTTCCTTGAGATGATGCTCGATGAAGTCCTTTCTGAAGTCGAGAATGAGATGAATGACACTGTCGCGGAGCCTGTTTTCGTTTTTTTTGAGCTGCATACTCTCCGAGAGCTGAAACTGCTCGGCACAAAGCTCGGCTGCAAGCTGCGCGATTTCAATATCAGGATGATGAATGAAATATTCCTCGGCGCGAAAGTCGGAATTTTGACTTTGTTCTTTGGCTTCGGCTAAGATTCTGTTGTAAATCGGATTTGAAAAGGTGAGGTTGTCTAAGCCCAAGTCGTAATCAATATATTGTGCAACGTTCAGGCTCACTGATTGACCGGTTTCTTCGTCTCGTACATCACTTATGATTACTTTCTCTCCGTCGCGTACGATTGCTTGGACGAGCATGCGCTCAACTTGAGTGGCTTGTTGCATCGGAGTTGCCGGTCGTAGAGGCTCCGGCTGTGGCTCTTTTTCTATCTTGCGCTGTTGTTCGCGCTGCATCTGCTCTCTGCTCGAAAAAATAAAGCGGTTCATTTGCGACATGAGTGTCGCTTCAGGCACTCCGGTGCGGTTGGCACACTCGCGGATGTAGGTGTCACGAAGAATAGGGTCCTTAATCACTGCGATGCTCTCAACAATCGAGTTTATTGCAGCAGAGCGTCTGGTAGGGTCTGTCACTCCGCGTAACAAAATATTAATCTTGAAGACAATGAAATCGGTTTGATTCTCCTCGATATGACTCCTGAACTGCTCGGCCGTGTGATTTCGCGCAAATTCGTCGGGGTCTTGACCGTCGGGAAGCAAAAGAACTTTCACGTTCATACCCTCGGCAAGCAACATATCGGTTCCGCGAAGTGCGGCATGACGGCCGGCCTCATCACCATCGTAAAGCAAAACAATGTTCGGAGTGAAGCGATGCAAAAGCCTGATTTGATACACCGAGAGAGCAGTCCCGCTGTTTGCAACAACGTTCTCTATCCCATTTTGATGCATCGAGACGACGTCAGTATAGCCCTCTACCATATATACAAGGTTGAATTTCGCTATGGCTTTCTTCGCCTGGAAAATTCCGTAAAGCTCGCGCTCTTTATGATAGATTAAACTGTCGGGCGAATTGACATACTTCTGGCTCACGCCCTTCGTACGCGAATCAAGAAGCCTTCCGCCAAAGGCCGTAACCTTTCCGCTAACTCCAATCCAGGGGAAAATCACACGTCCGCTGAACCTGTCAACAAGTTCGCCCGACTCATTCTCAAAACACAAGCCTGTCGATACGAGAAATTCCTTCTTGTAACCTTCCCGCAAGGCCTCGTCGGCGAGCGAATGGCGCGCAGAGAGTGCGAATCCCAGCTGAAATTTCTCAATAATATCATCGCGGAAACCGCGGCTGCGAAAATATTGCATGCCAATTGCAATGCCGTCGACATCATGAGTCAAAATATTATGGAAATATTTCGCAGCCCACTCGTTCACGAGAAACATAGACTCGCGCTGACCCTCTTGTAACTTCTCCTCGGTCGACAATTCACGCTCCCGAACCTCAATGTGATACTTGTTCGCCAACCATTTGAGCGACTCGGGATAACTCATCTGCTCGTGTCGCATGATGAAATTAACCACATTCCCAGCCGCGCCGCAAGAGAAACACTTATAAAGTCCACGAACCGGACTTACCGAGAACGATGGAGTGCTGTCGTCATGAAACGGACACAATCCTTTATAGCTAGTCCCCCGTTTCCGCAGAGAAACAAACTCAGAAATAACGTCCACGATGTCTGCCGCGTCCAAAATTCGGTCAACCGTAGCCCTGTCGATCATCATAAAACTATATTATTGGAAACATCAATACCTATCGCGCCTTTTCATGAGCCATACATGCCCTGCTGTTCCGGCCAGAACCAGAAAAAGCCCAATCAACAACAACTTGTTCCCTGCTGGTCTGGCCAAAATGTGAACCGCAAAACAAATCAAACCTGCAGCAACACTGAAAAGCCCGGAATAAAAGAAACCCTTCTTCATAACGTGAACGCAAATGTAGCAAATATTTGGCCAGCAAAGTTGAAAGCCTTACTTTTGCAACGCTCTCGATACAATCGAGGGCGTTTTTTTAATTCACATATTTATAATTTTAGTAGTATGAATCAATACGAAACCGTTTTCATTTTGACTCCCGTTTTGTCTGATGAACAGATGAAGGAAACGGTCGCTAAGTTCAAGAAAGTACTCACCGACAAAGGTGCTGAAATCCTGAACGAAGAGGCCTGGGGTTTGAAGAAGCTGGCCTACAGCATCCAAAAGAAGTCATCAGGCTTCTACGCAATGTTAGAATACAACGCAGAGCCAGCAGTTATCGACACACTCGAAACAGCATTCCGCCGCGACGAGAAAGTCATTCGTTTCATCACCGTTAAACACGACAAATACTCCGCAGCTTATGCAGAAAAACGCCGTGCAAAATGGGCAGAAAAAAAACAGGAGGCCTAAGGACATGGTAGAACAGAAAAAAACAGAGATTCGCTATCTCAATGCACCGTCCATAGACACAAAAAAGAAAAAGTATTGCCGTTTCAAGAAAAGCGGAATCAAATATATCGACTATAAGGACGCTGAATTTCTAAAAAAGTTCCTCAACGAACAAGGAAAAATCCTTCCTCGCCGTATTACAGGCACTTCGTTGAAGTATCAACGCCGAGTTGCACAAGCAATCAAACGTGCACGCCAGATCGCTCTGTTGCCTTACGTAACCGATTTGATGAAATAAAATAAAAGGAGGATTCAATAATGGAAATCATACTGAAAGAAGACATCATCGGACTTGGTTACAAGAACGAAATCGTGAACGTCAAGAACGGTTATGGTCGTAACTACCTCATTCCACAAGGCAAAGGCGTCATTGCAAGTCCATCAGCAAAGAAACAATTGGCCGAAAATCTGCGTCAGCAGGCCGCCAAGATTGCTGCCCAGAAAACCGCAGCCGAAAAGCGTGCTGCCCAGCTCGAAAATGTTGAACTAGTTATCGAGGCCAAAGTTTCGGCCACAGGTGTAACCTACGGTTCTGTCAATGCAGCTATCGTAGCCGCCGAACTCGTAAAACGCGGAATAGAAATCGATCGCAAAATCATCACTATGCGCGATATCAAGCGCGTTGGCAACTATGAGGCAACCGTTCATTTCTTTAAAGACGTCGAAGTTAAACTTCCAGTTACTGTGGTAGCCGAGAACCAGCCCCAACCCGTCCAGGAAGAGGAAACTACTTCACAAGAAGAGTCCGTTCAGGAATCATTCGCAGCCGAGGAAGAAGAATTTCTAGAGGCACGCGAAGAAGAAGCTGAGGCTGAACAGAAATAGAGATTGTTTTAATATCATAATAGAAAAGTTTAAAGAATGGGAATCCCTTTCGCCGTTGAGGTGAGAGGGATCTTTTGTTTGCCAAAATGAATAATGTGGAACTCGTCCTTTTGACCTTTGCCTCTTTTACTGCTTTCTTTTAGTTCTGCACAGACTTGTCGCTGAGTTGCATTTCGACTTCCTATTGAGAAGCCTTTTGTATTCCCACTGAGAAGGGTCTTGTATTCCCATTGGGAAAGGTCTTGTATTCCTATTGGGAATCCATCGGTGTTCCCATTGGGAAAGGTTGGGTCTTTTTAATATAGCAGTTTATTTTCAATGTATGTGTGCCGGGAGCAGTCACCATGTAGGAGCCGTTGAGAGCGATGTCGGCCGTGTTATTGGTTTCGGGTGTTATTTTTCATAACAAGGGCATAAGGTCACGGAACACTACATATTAAGTTTACAATCCCGATGATGAGTAGTTTAGTTTTTTTAGCCAAACGGTCATGCTAAAAAATATATTTTAGTATTTTTGCCTACGTCATCAACATATTCTCCAAAGATTATAATGAAGAAGTTTTTCTACATATTGTTTTACGTAGCTTTTATCTGCATTGGATGCCAATTCAAATCGTCGTCCGAAGACAATGCTAATAAAAACGGTTTGGTGAAAATAGAACGTTATGACCGTTTGGAATATCGCTATCTTACCACGGGCGATTTCTCGGCTTTGCAACAAATGAATACCGAATATCCTATCGAAACGCGAACACTGATTGAGAACGTCTTGAAAATTGGTAACGCAACCGACCCCGATATAAATACAAGATTCTTGAAGTTCTATCAAGACACGACTCTACAATCGCTCATATCGGCCGTGGAATCGAAATATGTCACTATGGATGACCTTGAAAGGCAGTTCGGTCGTGCCTTTAAACAATTGAAACATGTTTTGCCAGAGATTGAGATTCCGAAAATCTATGCCCAGATTTCGGCGCTCGACCAAAGCGTGATAGTTGGAAATGGTTCTATCGGAATATCGCTCGACAAATACTTGGGCGAGGATTATCCGTTATATCGTAAGTTCTATTCAACCCAACAACGTAAGCAGATGACAAAGAATCAGATTCTGTCTGATTGCCTCACCTTTTATTTAATGAGCGTTTACCAACTAAAGAATTTCGAACGCCGGCCACAGGTTGAACGCGATTTACATATAGGAAAGATTCAATGGGTTGTGAATCAAGTATTGCAAAAACGAGTGTTCACTAACCGATACGTGAACATCGTTGAAAACTATATGCACAACAATACCGACACATCGTACGACGAGTTGCTGAAAATGACAGACTTCTCGAAATTATATGTAGATGAGGAATGATTAAGTTCTCTTACGCAAATAATCGTTCAGAATATTCGTGAACTCATAGTTCTTCAATCCCCATTTCGGAGCAATGAGCAAGTCGTCGGGACTTTGGCTCACAAATCTCTCCAAAACAATATCATCACGCAATGCGTCGATATAGTTGGCAACTAGCCGGATATATTCTTGTGCTGTGTAGAGCGGAAACGGATGCTCTGTATACAATCTTGCCAAAGGGGTACCCTTGATGATCTGTAACTGATGGAGTTTCAGAATCGTTAGCGGAAGCGAGGAAATAATAGGTGCCTGACGAAGACTTTCCTCTGCATCTTCACCAGGCAAACCGAGGATTATATGCCCTCCAACTTTGATACCCCGTTCGGCTGTAGCTCAATGGCGCGCTTGCTACAAGCAAAATCGTGTCCACGGTTAATGAAACGAAGTGTTTTGTCATTACAGCTTTCTATGCCATATTCAACAATCAGGAATGTTTTGCGATTCAGTTCTTCCAAATAATCGAGCAGCGAGGAGTCCACACAATCAGGACGCGTTCCAATGACCAACCCGACAACTTCGTCTATCTTCAAAGCCTCTTCATACATATTCCGAAGCTTTTCCACAGAAGCATACGTGTTTGTGTAGGCCTGAAAATAAGCCAGGAATTTCATCTCGGGATATTTCCTGGCAAAGAACTGCTTTCCGTCTTCCAGTTGTTGTGCAATAGTTTTGTTACGTATGCAATAAGAAGGGTTGAAAGTTCGGTTATCACAGAAGATACAACCTCCCGTTCCGATTCTTCCATCTCTATTTGGACAAGTGAATCCAGCGTCGATTGCAATCTTCTGAACCCGAAAGGAAAACTGTTTGCGAATCCAGTTTCCAAAGTCATTGTACTGTTGTTTCATTGCGTGCAAACTTACGGCTTTTCAAAGATTAGCTTACAGCTCAAACTATCCATTTCAAAAGTCCTTGCGGAAGGAAAATCAATGATATATTTTAGTGAAAAAGAGTTTTTCCTTACTTTTGCCACACCTTTGTGGAACGTTATGGCTATCACTTTTATAGCCGACTATAATTCTCAAAAGCAACATGAAAAAATAATAAAATCATATATCCAAAAATGGCAAATAAAAAGACCGAGGGAACTTATGAAGAAACCCTCAATAAACCAGAAGTCTTATTTCTGAAGTACAAGAACCAATTCATCATTGCAGTTGTGGCCGTAGTTGCAATCCTCGGCGGTTATATGCTCTACTCTAATCTTATTTCAGAACCTCGTGAAAACGAAGCTAGTACGGCGCTAGCAAAAAGCCAAACTCTCTTCAATGCACAACAGTACGACCAGGCTTTGAATGGATTCCAAACGATTCAAAACGACTATAGCGGAACGAAAGCTGGCAATCTCGCCAATCTCTACGTTGGTCTTTGCTACGCTCATCAGGCAAAACCCAACTGGGCAAAGGCAATGGAAAACATTGAGAAGTTCAGCACTTCAGACGACCAGGAAATCAGTCCTGCTTCGCAGATGGCACTGGGAGACATCTATGCAAACAATAACCAGAACGATAAAGCTGTGGCTGCATTCAAAAAAGCTGCCGATATGGCTAACAAGCATGCACTCGATAATGTGAATGTGAGTATCGCACCCATTGCAATGAAGAAAGCTGGCATATTGCTCGAAAGCGAGGGAAAGAAGACCGAAGCGCTAGAGATCTATAAGCAAATCAAGAAAACCTATGTCAACTCGCCCATCTATCAAGAAATAGATAAATACATTGAGCGGGCTTCGAAATAACTTATTTTATGACGTAACAATCCCGGTGTCGAATAAACTATCGCTCGTCACCGGGGTTATTTGTCTTTAATTTTTAGTAATGGCAACAGTATTGCATAATTTGTCAGACTACGATCCAAGTAGCGTTTCCGACGCAAGTAACATGTGCTTTGGAATTGTCGTTTCGGAATGGAACACGGAAATAACAGGTGCTTTACTCGACGGGGCCGTGAAAACGCTCGAAAAGTATGGAGCACTGCCTGAAAATATACATGTAAAAACGGTTCCTGGAAGTTTTGAACTTATTTATGGTGCACACCAAATGACGCTCAACGGAAGTTATGACGCTATCATAATTCTGGGAAGTGTGATACGTGGCGAGACTCCTCATTTTGACTATATATGCCAAGGCGTAACCTATGGTATAGCTAGTTTGAATGCGACCAGCGAGATTCCGATAATCTACGGTTTGCTAACCACTGACAATATGGAGCAGGCCAAGGATAGGTGTGGGGGAAAATTCGGAAATAAAGGAAATGAGTGTGCTATCGACGCTATTAAAATGGCAAAGTTCTAGACCGTCAAACATCTTTTGAACTAAGAATAGTTTATATGAAACTGCAAGAATTTCTCCAGGCCTATGCTTTCGAAGAAATATATCCCTACATTGCTCATGTTTCCAAAAGGTAGGAAATTGAAAATACAGTTCGGGCGAGCTATGAGCTATTGCTTTCGATTGAACCTATCCCCTCAAAGAAGAAAATTCGCTATCAGCTGATGCAAGACCCAATATCAAAGGAGATTTTCTGCGGTGCCGACGATAACGATTTCAACAGTGGATGGAATGTTCTGCTTGGAAAGGACGTTAATAAGGATTCACAGGCCGATATTACCAATGAAGAAATGGTTGCCAACTGCTTGCTTAACGTTGTTCTAATCGGCCGACATCCAAAAGAGTTCGATGAAGACTTCCGGCAAATCACTGAAAGCAAATAAAAAATTACCCCGATAGGAATCTATCGGGGTAAATAAGATTGGTTGTCTCACGACAATCAAACTTTAAACCTTAATAATCTAATACCATGAAAAACACGTTGCAAAACTAGGTATAAAGAGAGTTCGTTCCAACTATTTCATGTTAAAAGTTGTACCATAGTCTATTTGCGAGAACTTTACTTTCAAATCGTTTCTTTCTAGTTTAAAATTCTCATATTTTTTTTATGTCTATTTGATACGATAAACCTCTGTAAGTTATTCGGCATAAAAAATTAGTTATTCGGCATCAATCATTAAAATCTTCGATTATCGTATGCGCCTATTCTATCCTACTAACTTCGGTTAGTAGTTATACTCAAGTCGAGAGAATCTATATTTTAAGAATATTATGCGGGCATCCGACTCCTATATATTCCCCTTGTGTATAAAATGTTATTAGCAATCGTTTTGCTCCATGCACTTTGCATGGAGTTTTCTATCTATCTTTTTAATTTATGTAGAGCGCGTGGAGCTTTTTAACTCATCAAAAATAGCTATGCATTCTGCATGGAGGTTTTAAATTCATCAAAAATAGCTATGTAGAGCGATTGATGGTTTTTAATACGATGTTTGGTGAGCTGCAATGCATGTAGAGATATCGTAAATGCTCGACTGACTACATTGGTAACGTTAATTTTAAACATCTGCTTACCTTTGCAAATACAATGAAGACCATATTATATAATAAGTTCGACAAGAAGGAAATCGCAAATCTTCCCAGAGCTTTTTTTCCAGGAAAAATAATCGTTATCCTCAATGAAGCCGAGGCCGATAAGGCTGTTGACTATCTTCTTGCTCAGGATATTCTCGGGATAGATACCGAAACCAGACCAGTATTCAAAAAGGGACATCATCATAAGGTAGCCCTCTTGCAGGTTTGCGACCGAAAAGTGTGTTTCCTCTTTAGACTGAACATCATAGGGATCCCGCCGAGCGTGATTAGATTGCTTGAAGATACGACGATACCTAAAATTGGTCTTTCGTTAACTGACGATATGCTTATGCTTCACCATAGGGCCAAATTCGAACCCGGAAATTTTATAGACCTGCAAAATATCGTTGAGCAATTCGGTATAGAAGATAAAAGCTTGCAGAAACTTTACGCCAACATATTCGGAGAGAGAATTGTAAAACGCGAACAATTGTCGAACTGGGAGAATCAGGTACTCACCGACAAGCAAAAAATCTATGGAGCCACCGATGCATGGACATGCATAAGAATTTATGAGCGACTACAAGAACTGAAATCGATCGGAAATTATGAGTTGGTGAAAATAGATGAAACAGACAACGAACAGGAGAAATAAAATGTATAAAACAGTTTATCTCAAGAAAGGTAAGGAGGAAAGTTTACACAGATTTCACTCCTGGATATTCTCGGGGGCAATTGCGCAGGTCGATCCGCAAATTAAGGAAGGTGATACAGTTCGAGTTCTCACAGCGGCGGGAAATTTCATAGCCCTGGGACATTATCAAATCGGCTCCATCGCTGTGAGAGTTCTCTCTTTCGATGATAGGGAGATTGGCTCTGATTTCTGGCGAGAACGTATTTCTTCTGCGCTGAATATGCGACTTGCAATTGGAATAGTTGGAAATTCTAACGAAACCTATAGATTTATTCACGGTGAGGGCGATATGCTACCCGGCTTGTGGCCGATATATACGGAAAAACGTGCGTTATGCAGGCTCATTCGGTTGGGATGCATGTTTGTCGCAACGAAATTGCACAGGCTATAGTCGACGTGATGGGCGAAAAACTAAGCTGCATATACTATAAGAGCGAAACCACACTACCATTTAAAGCGGGGCTCGGGCAAGAGAATGAGTTCATTTACAACCAAACCGACGATGATATTGCAACTGAAAACGGATTGCAATTCCACATCGATTGGCTTAAAGGGCAGAAAACCGGATTCTTTATCGACCAACGTGAAAATCGCAGGCTCTTAGAACATTATGCCAAAGGAAAAACAGTGCTGAATATGTTTTGCTACACCGGCGGATTCTCTGTGTACGCCATGCGTGGCGGGGCCGAATTAGTGCATTCGGTTGACAGTTCGGCGAAGGCCATAGACCTTACCGACAGAAACGTGGAACTGAATTTCCCATCCGATAAAAGGCATGAATCGTTCTGCGAAGATGCCTTTCACTTCCTCAAAAATCATAATCGCGACTACAACCTAATGGTGCTCGATCCGCCCGCTTTCGCCAAACATAGAAACGCGCTGAAAAACGGTTTGCGCGGATATATCAGGTTAAACGCAAAGGCCTTCGAACGAATCCAAAGCGGAGGAATTGTCTTCACTTTCAGTTGTTCACAAGTTGTGAGTAAGGAACAATTTCGCCAAGCGATATTCACAGCCGCTGCTCAAACCAAGCGCAAAGTGCGTATACTGCATCAATTACATCAGCCCGCCGACCATCCGGTAAACATATATCATCCCGAAGGAGAATATCTTAAAGGACTCGTTTTGTATGTTGAATAAAATTGCCCGTTACATCAAACGCCACAATTTGCTTAGGGCTGGCGAGCGATATATCGTGGCATTGTCGGGGGGGGCTGACAGCGTGGCTCTAACGATAATTCTACAGCAGCTTGACTACGAAATTGAAGCTGCACATTGCAATTTCCACCTAAGAAACGAAGAAAGTAATCGCGACGAAGATTTTTCCAGACAGCTATGTAGGCAAAGAAAAATTCCTTTCCATGTGGCACATTTCGATACAAAAACTTATGCCGAACTGCACAAAATAAGCATTGAGATGGCCGCACGCGAACTACGTTACAACTATTTCGAACAGCTTCGCCAAGATATTCATGCTCGCGGTATTTGCGTGGCGCATCACAGCGATGATTCTGTCGAAACAATCCTTATAAATCTCGTTAGAGGCACAGGAATCAAAGGATTAACCGGGATTAAACCACTTAATGACACAATCATCCGCCCGCTACTTTGTTGTTCGCATAGAGAGTTGGAAAATTTTCTAGAACAAAATGGACAGATTTTCGTTACCGACAGCACGAATCTGCAGTCGGACCCTGTTCGAAATAAAATCAGACTTCAATTGTTGCCGATACTAGAACAGATTAATCCCTCTGTACGCGAATCTATCATGAAAACTGCTGATCATTTGCTCGAAGCACAAAAAATAATTGACTACTATATCGATGAAAATATCCCATCGGAAAAGCCTACGTCATTGTTTCCACTGCAACTCTCGATCGAAGAAATACGCAGATTCCCATCCCCAGAATATTTACTTCACGAAATTCTTTTCCCATTCAATTTCACTCCCGCGCAAATTGAGCAAATAATGGTTGCATTTGATGCCGGTCCAGGTAAAATATGGAAATCTAGCTCACACGAACTTTTATTAGATCGTAAGAGATTGATTCTAGTTCCGCTGGAAACCACTTTCCTTCGTAACCTAGTCATTCCCAAGCCTGGCACATATCGCTACTCCGAAAATATAACTCTGAAACTCTTTCCTATAAATTATGCTCTTTCTGAAACGCCCATTCCACATGAGACTAACGTCGTGATGCTCGATGCCGATAATATAGAGTTCCCTCTAATCTTGCGACGCGTCCAACCTGCCGACCGTTTTGTTCCGTTTGGAATGAAAGGTTCAAAACTCGTGAGTGATTTCCTCACCGATATAAAGAAAAATATTTTTGAAAAACGCCATCAATTAGTCCTCACTGATAATAATGAGCAAATTATTTGGCTCGTAGGATTACGTCCTTCGAATCATTTCTGCATATCCTCAAGCACACAATCAGCCATGGTGATAATGTTAAATTACGACTAAATAATTGACATAATAGTGCAAAACCTTGCGTAATTAGCCCCAATACCCTAATTTTGCATTCACAAATCTGTTTGCAAATAAATCAGAATAAAAAAGACTTTTTTCATATCGCGGAGTGGAGCAGTTGGTAGCTCGCCAGGCTCATAACCTGGAGGTCGCATGTTCGAGTCCTGCCTCCGCAACTCACAATATTCGGAATATCTTGCAAAGGTGTTCTGAATATTTTACATAAAAATATGAGACCTCCGAAAAATGCCCCTCTTCACACCCTAAGTTGTATATATTTCTCAATAGTTTTACTATCCGGTTATATTTCTTAAGTTCTATTACAGGTTCAATATCTAAGAATATGAATTTGGGGGTTAGATGTTTTTACACATGTTGCTACTCTTTTCTATAAATATATAGATAGCGAATACCACTGGTATTAAGGCCTATAGAACGAATTAGCCAAATGATGTTATTCTTGTATCTCATAATTGGTGGTTTTATCATGAGGTTGAGTGCGTCGGGATTATTCAATAAACTTGATTTTTCCAGTTGTGATGTCATAATCTAACGTCCAATAACTATGGTCGTAGGGTGCTATCTTTTCTGTAGACTGATATTTGTGCCATACTTTACGTTGTTTCAATAGTTTCTTCGGGATCTCTTTTATTTTAAACCAGTAGTTATATCCATTGCTATTTACATATCCATAGGTTCCTGTTGCGGGATAATGTTCTAGGCCTATAACTATCGTCAGGATTGATTTGGTTTTCATCTTGAATCTTACATGAAAATTTTCTCTTCAGGTCTATGTAGGCTTTCTTCTCGGCGTATATTATATAGATTATCTAAGAATTCTATCTCGCGTGCTTTAACAGTATAATTAATGCCATCTGTTTCAACAGTGAGACGGCACAGATACCTGAAAGTATCATTGAAAGCCTGCAACTTCGCTTCCGTCACATCATATTATTATACGATGCTGACGATACAGGGGTACGTGAAGCTCGCCGACAAGTGGAACATTTGGAAAAATACAAGGTATTGAACCGCTCCCTGCCACTAAGCGGAACAAAGAGTGAAAAGGACATCTCGGACTTCTTCACTTTAGGAAATGGTACAAATGATCTGAAAGATTTGCTTGCCAAGGTGTTCTCTGACATATACAGTCAAACGATGATGATGCTCCGCTCTTGCGAGATAGATTACGACAATCCTCCTGATACCTCAAAATCGGTTGTGTGACACTCAATGGTACTCCTCTTGAGACGCAGGATAATCTCTTTTATATCATAAGTGGAGAGGGAACGGGAAAAAGCAACTACATTTCTCTCTGGCACGTTAAGAGAGGAGAGACTGTCTTTGCTGAACAAGCCGTCTTGCACTACGATACAGAGCAATAGGAGGCGCAATTATAATACCTGCATTATCTGTGTATTGCATTTTGTCCCAAATGGAATTAAACTCCGTGTACATATCGGCTCGGAGCTACAATGCAAGGCTGCTGGTATTCTCTCCATAGAAACGGACGATAATCCCGAATACTCTGTTGTCAAGGTAATAAAGGTACATGACGGCAGTCCTCTCAATGTGCCGATGATGCTTTTCGGCTTGGAACGAGGAGGCAGCATACACGTCTATCGTAGTGAAAAGTCGAAAGAAGACAAAGAGAAACGAAAGACCGATGAACTTGATTGCCGTTATCAAGGAAGCGTTCCGGAACAAAATTAAACTTTCGTACCAAGGAACTTTGTGGGATTTTGATGCGAGAAATGGAAATCAAGGATCGCACGGTAAATAAGTACATCGCATATATGCAGAGCAATGTATCTTATCACAAGATGAAAGTGGCAACTATAAAAAATGGAAAGGGTTTGCGAAACGTTGATGCCGACAAGCCAGTCGGCTTGGCTGTGTGCTTTGGCAGAGAGATAGATGTTATCGTACTGCGTTCCCGGACGCAGGTTGTTCAATCCGTTTCGGATCGCCTGATCCGTGAGGTTGCTTATCCAAAGACGGTCAAAAGGTTTATCTCCGTTGAGATGCGCGTACAGGTATCTAAAGATCAACTCACCTTCCCGTCCGACATTTGGTCGCTATCACGATACGTTCGCACTTGTGGAAGAGTTCTCTGATGATTTTAAGTTGTTTCAATACGTCCGGATCGGGTTTGTACTCTTTGCTGTATTTGCTTTGGCGGGGGATTAACTTAAATATGGCCGAAAGTATCGGCAGGTTCTCTGCCTGAAATCCCGTGATGCCGTAGTCGGCAGGCATGGCCAATCCGACAAGATGTCAGAAAGCCTATGTAACGGCATAGCCGCCACCCTCCAGATAACCCTCTTTGCGGTTATCTACACCGACGATAGCCGCTATATCGTGGGTTACGCTCGGTTTTTCTGCTATAATCAATTTCATGATACTGTTGGATCTTTTTTAGTGGTTGAATCAAATTCTTTATCCGGAGGATTTTCTCAAGGTCAAGGGCTTTTTCAAGCCTTGTTACTGTTTCTGACGGGGGATCTTGTCTTTCCGTTGGTCGTTGTTGACCTTGCTTCAGAGATTCTTTGGTATATTTCGTCGCTTCATTGGTTTTTCCGTGAATATTGACGGCAACCTGTGTTTTGCTCTCTTCGGCAGGCTTCACGTGGGTACCTTGTTTTCTCGCACTGTCGGGATTCCATTTGAAGAAATCGAGTTTTCCTTTCTCATGATTAACTTTTACATAAGCGTTAAAAGGCTCGCCTTTCCCGTCTTTAACATACCTTGCACATAGGTTGTCTTCCTATCTCGAAGCGCATTCTGTTGCCTCTCGTTCAAATCGACGCCTAAAAGGTTTTGGGGGATGCGGACTCTGGTAGGTTCCGCGGGTGATAGTCATTTTCCTTGTTGCTTTGTTGATACCTGTTCCGGTTCAATCCGTCGTAAGTAAAATCATACCCGCCTTTGGCCGCTTTGAACTGTACATAGGCGTCGAACTTTTTGGGGTGATACGTCCCGATCGTATTTCTGGATGTCATTCCTTAAACCAGCACTTTTTTACCTTCTTTGAGTGCTTGTTGCTGCTCGGGAGTAAGTTTAGTGCCTTTCAGGTTTTGGGAAACGGTTAGTCTGTCTGCCAGAACGGCTTCCAGGTGGTTCGTCAGTTTATCGATGGGTATTTGTCCAACATCTCTACCGTAACAGCATAAAAACCGATATGTGACGGATTTTTGAACTGGTTAAAGAAGTTTCTGAAAAAGTTCTCAATCGGGATCGGCGTGCCGGTCAATGATAAGAAAGTCATTGGGCTTTGCCTTCAGGGGGATCAATGGCATCTATCTTTCCTTTTTTGTCGATACCCTTTACTACTTTGGAGTTTGTTGCCTCCTCTCTCCCTTCTCGCATTAGGAGAACGCGGTCTTTCGGATTTAATTTTTCGTCCATAACTACACTGTTTTTGTTACGCATCACTATTAATGCGTAACGAAAGTAGTGTGGTTAACAGGACGATTCTAAGCGGTTTGAAAGGCTCTGGGAGAGTGTGGCGTCAGGATGGCAGTGTGTGATTTGAGCAGGAACTCGAAAATGGAGATATTGAATTTAGAGAGTTTATAGATAAGATACAGCATTATACTGCTACTATTGATGGATTTGTTGGACTTGAGCCGAGACTTACTGAAGCTGATTTTGGAAACTATATAGATTGGGCTCAACAAATGAAAGAGTATTACTATAAAAAATTACAGAGAATAATTTATCCAAAGCAACTCAAAAGATTCACGCCTTTTATCCTATGGAACGCACAGTTTCAATGCTTGAAACTCTACGGATGCCAGTATTTGACAAATCACGCACTTATCAGTGATAAACGCATAGCAAGTAAGTTCGGTGTGGGCAAGTTCAGCAATGTCTATGGCATCAGTGGCAACAACGTTACGGCAGGACAGAAAGACTATGCCGCCCGTATGATGCAGATAGAAAAACAGCGCGAGGAGTATTATAAGTCGCTCGGTACACCGCCTGGAGTGCCTACGATGAAGGGTGCAACGGCAGACCCTGACAACATCCACCATGGTTATAACGACATTATAGGAGATTTGGGCGACCATAGTGTGCCTGAAGGTTGGGTGCAACGACCGAAGTTCAACGACAAAGGTGATGTTCCCGGCCCGCCTGTCCAATGGCAGAAGCCCGAAGACCCTGACAATGCGCAACCGGGTTATGGTTACATTGCGGATGATACCAACAAAGAAGAAACTTTCTTCTACCATAGTGACCATCTCGGCAGTACCTCTTATTATATTACCGATTCCAAGGCAAACATCACCCAATTCGATGCTTACCTGCCGTATGGTGAGTTGCTTGTGGATGAACATAGTCGTAGTGAGGACATGCCGTATAAGTTTAAAGGCAAGGAACTCGACCAAGAAACTGGATTGTATTATTACGGGGCGAGGTATATGGCCCCAATCATCAGTCTGTTTTTGAATACAGATAGATTTAGGGAAAAATACCCATTTCTATCTGCATATAATTTCTGCAAGGGGAATCCAATTAAATTCAAGGACATCAATGGCGACTCCCTCAATATGAATAATGTTATTATGATGGACAGACAGAACTCCATCAATAATATGGAACAGATTGAGAAAGATCTGGAAATGATAACAGGTCTTTCAATTTCTGTTTCTAATGGTTTTATGCAATATGAAAAAGATATCAACGGAAAACCTGTATATAATCAAGGTAGTGAGACCGCACGGAATTTACTGACAAAAATTATTGATGGACAGACTATAGAGGTTTTTTCTACAAATAAAAAGTCTTTCACTCCTAATGGTGGAACGCAGGTTGGATTATCGAGTTCACAAATCAATGATTTTATAAACAATACAAATAATCTTGATAAAGAGACCTTGGGATGGGGAATGACTTTCATTCATGAACTTTACCACACTGGGCCTGGTGGTAGCTTAATAGACACTGCTGCCCTTTATGGAACAGGAGGAGTCGTTGATGCAATGAATGTAATCAGAAAAGAACTCAATGCTCAAGGAAAAAACTTTGGACAGCGACTTAATTATAAAAGTATCATTCCATATGAAGGAGGGACTATCAGTTATATTACTTTTGATGAAAGTTCATTAAACAGTATCGAAGCTGGTATTGCTCCAAGCGGTACCTCCAAATTCATAAAATTAAGTGCGGGAAGATGAGAAAGCTATTCCTAACATATATCATCGCTTGCTTGTTCCCATTATACGCAAGTGCCCAAATCCTTGATAGCCTGACGATGTACAAAAAGGCTCTCGGCTATATTTCAAAGGACTTGAAAATCAAAGTAAGAGATATTGCAGTTTCTGACACCATTTATAATCTTGATAGCTTCATGTTTATAGGTTTTGTTAAAGGAAAAGCCTTGGAGAAAATACTCAGAGAAAGGCAGGCCGAACAACATAAAGACACATTCTCCTCTCTCTTAGATAAGAAATTCGATAAGATTTCCTGTCATACCAAGTATAGTATATTCTTTTCCGACATTCGAAAAGGAGTACTTCTTGCAGAAATATACGAATTGCAAGGTTACGGAAAGACTATTGATTATCGCTTTGTCATCAATACCGCACTTTCCCAGCACCACTATATGATTATATTCAACAGAAAAAACAAGATAGAAAGCGCTTATCATTTAAAATAGATTAAAGCGGTTGAAGAGCAATGCAAGGCATGGTAGAAATATCAGTTTACAGAAAGGATAGCCCCCTACGCCCCCAGTTATTGGACAGTAGTTTATGACGTAACAACCGGTGAAATCAAGTTTATTGAATAATTCCGCCTCCTATAAAAGCAGCAATTATGAGATAAAGGAATAAATTCATTTGTCTAATCTGCCTTCTACACGCAAGTCTTCTTAATGCGCAGGTTGATTATGAAACCATACATGTAGAAAACGCTATCATTAAAGGCATCTACGAATTAAAATCTGATTGATTGTGCTATGATCATAAAGGCCACACAATTTATATCAATGGAAATATGTATCCATTCTATGTGAGAATAGACTTTCAACCCTCTTGGGAAGCTTTACAGCCCCATGTAAACCACTTACAACCATCTTTTGAAGCTTTACAGCCCTATGGAAAGCCCCCTCAACCATCTTGAAAGTGCTAAACACTCGAGTGAAAACCATTTTCAATTACCTTGAGCATCCAAAACACTAAGATGAAAGGGCTGTCAACCATCTTGAATGTGCCAAACACCCGAGTGGAAAGCATTTTCAACCATATTGACCATGCAAAACACTCGAATGGAAAGTCGCCCAACCACCTTGAGCATGCAAAAAACGCGAGTGAAAGCCTTTTTCAAATACTGCTGAGCGAATGGTGAATACATTACCTTTGCTCGCAAGCAATTAAAAGAAACAACAATGGCAAGAATCGGCGACAAACATATGGCAAGTAAGTTCGGTGTATGCAAGTTCAGCAATGTTTACGGAACCAGCGGCAATAACGTCACGGCCGGTCAGAAAGACTATGCCGCCCGCATGATGCAGATAGAGAAGCAACGCGAGGAGTATTATAAATCGCTTGGTACGCCTCCGGGCGTGCCTACGATGAAGGGTGCAACGGCTGATCCCGACAACGCCGGTTATGGCTACAACACAATCATTGGGGAGCTGGGCGACCATAGTGTGCCTGAAGGTTGGGTGCAACGGCTGAAGTTCAATGGCAAGGAGTTTGACCAAGAGATGGGATTATATTACTATGGGGCGAGGTATATGAATCCTGTTACGAGTTTGTGGTATGGGTTGGATGCATTGGCAGAGAAATATGCAACAATCGGTGGATATGTATATTGTGTTAGTAATCCTATCAAACTTATAGACACAGATGGTAAAAAGGTTTACATGTTATTTTATACAACAGGTAATAAACGAGGAGATAATATGTTTTATGCAGCAACTTTAACAAGACGGAATAATATTCTTAGAAGCGAGGGGTATAATCCGAAGAAAGATATTGTTATATTAAGTTCAATTAAAGATCTTTCAAACGTATCTTCAATTGTTAGGAACAATGTAAAAAGGTATAGTGAGAAGTATGGAAAAACTGCTGAGTTTAGTATTTGGTCTCATGCTGGATCTGATGGACCTACAGGAACAGCACGGACGAGCTCTTATCCATTAGATAGTAAACAAATGTCTATTGAAGGATGGTCTAAAATCAATTTTAACTGGGACTCTAATGCTTCTGCATATTTCTTTGGTTGTAGAACAGGAGTTGGCGATGGTGATACACCTTCTTTCACTACAAAAATATCAGGGAAACATAACTTCAATAGTGTAGATGTTTATGGGCAAACATCATATGCCTATCCCTCAAAGTATGTGAATTATAGAGAAAATTCTGATTGGGGAGATGACTCATTTTGGGAAAAGAAGGGAGATAAAATAATATTCTCTCCAACTTATATGGTTGGTGGGGTTGCTAAGCATGATATTTTTAATTTTGATAGCCCTACAACAGTTTACCCTATGAGGTTAAGTAAAAATGGTAAAGGAAAAGTCTTGGATAATCAATTTCAGCCAGGAAAAAAGCATAAGTAAGTAAAAAAAAGATTTGTATTAGCAAACAACTCCTTTTTAAATTTAGAATACATATATGAAAAAGATCTTTGTTTTTTTAGTCTTTCTAACGACTTCAATATTAACTTTGTTTGTTATAAACTACCTCATAATAACCCCTGTTATTATAGGCAATAAATGTGAATATGATATTGGACAAAATGAATTAACAAAATTAGATGAATTATTTTTTGAAATATCATCTAATACAGGCTACCATCCAGAACCAACTACTTTAAATTTTATTTTTACAGCTACTATAGGGTGTATAATAGGAAGTATTCTATATAAAATAATATCCCGTTAAAAGAATCTCTTAGCTATAGATACAAGAGATGCAGGAATTCCAACAAGTCAAAATTTTAAGACCCATAAACAAGTTGACGCCGCTAAAAATAAGAATAGTGGGAGAAAGGGGATTTAATACGAATTTGACAGTAAGGGGGCATACGGTTCAGAATATAGCAAGTTCGTGCAAGACCATTATCAGGGACATAATTATATGGACGGAACAATTGATAATACACCACATTTTAATATTCATCAAGGAAAAGGTTCTCCTCGTATAACCAATGAGAATAACCATTATCCTTACATTCCAAAAAAGAAAAAGTGATGCTGTATACACTAAAAAAATATCCTTTACCAGAAGATTTAAGTATTCCTATTCAAATACAATCATTGCAAGAAAAAACAATAGAGGTTATTGATTATGATTATATCGGGGATAGGCTCGGTTATCTACCCCAATACCACAGAACGAGAAGTACAGGTTCTACGTGGAAAAGCGGATGATACGCGCAACGTGGGGATTTCGCAAACTGTTTCTCAACGTAAAGCACGTGGACGACATACCGATACGCAGAAAAATCCAGCAATACCTCGGTAGTCGCCCCACCTACTACCGTTACATGAACGGACAACTCACCCTAACACCCTAGCAGCAAAAGGGCATTCTCGACATCTTCCGCACGTATGGCTACACCGAAAAATTGGACTTCGATAACTACATCGACCGTTACTCATATGAATAAAATAGAGTCTCAGAAAAATTTCAGGCATTGGAACGCACAGTTTCATCCGATGAAACGCACGATCCCATCCTATGAAACCCATAGTTTCATCCTATGGAACGCACAGTTTCAGTGCTTGAAACTCTACGGATGCCAGTATTTGACAAATCACTCACTTATCAGTGATAAACGCATAGCAAGTAAGTTCGGTGTGGGCAAGTTCAACAACGTCTATGGCATCAGTTGCAATAATGTCACGGCCGGTCAGAAAGACTATGCCGCCCGCATGATGCAGATAGAGAAACAGCGCGAGGAGTACTATAAGTCGCTCGGCACACTGCCCGGCGTGCCTACGATGAAGGGTGCAACGGCAGATCCTGATAACACGGTGCGCGGTTATAACGACATTATAGGAGATTTGGGCGACCACTCTGTACCTGAAGGTTGGGTGCAACGACCGAAGTTCAATGACAAAGGAGATGTTCCCGGCCCGCCTGTCCAATGGCAGAAGCCTGAAGACCCTGATAATGCGCAACCGGGTTATGGTTATGTCCCTGCTGACACAACCAACATCGAGGATATCTTCTTCTACCATAGTGACCATCTCGGCAGTACATCTTATATCACCGACGCCAAGGCCAACATCACCCAATTCGATGCTTACCTGCCGTATGGCGAACTGCTTGTGGATGAACATACATCCTCAGAGGATATACCTATAAGTTCAATGGTAAGGAACTCGATTCTGAAACAGGATTATATTATTACGGTGCGAGATACCAATGGTAAGGATATACCTACAACTGATGTAAAGTCATATGGCTTTCCCATTAATGCATTTCTTTCTATCTTTGATGTTTCTAACACAGGAGGTAATACATGGATATCATTCTATTAAAAAAATACTATTTTGGGGAACTGCAGGTATCCTTTGCCTTTTAGCATTTGTTTTTAATATTAAGGATCTCAACAATTTTGAGCCTTTTAAGCAAGTATGCTACACATGTACGTTTAATGTAAAAGTAACGAAAATAAAAAAGAGACGCGATTATTATCTTACTGGGAAAAATTTAAAGGGAGAAAGCATAGAGTTTGAAGTGTACGATGTTTGGAACTTAAAAGAACTTCAGGTTGGTGATAGTATTATCAAGCAAAATGGGGAATGGAAAATAAAAATAGTAAAAAGGGATACAACTCTTTTTATTGAACCAGAATTTTCGGTACAGTGATATAGAACTATATTTTCAAAATATACAGTCTATACAAAGTTAGATAAGGGTACAGAGACAACCTATTACCTATGATAAACAGCGTGAATGTCTGTAGGCGATGAATCTTATGGTAGACGGTCAAGATTGTGATGGAGAATAAGTACCAATATGATGCTGTGCTATGCTTGTGACGAACGATTCGACGGACGACACCACGAGGGAGATGTGCTGGGATGAGGATAACCGATTGATGATATTGTCGGATAATGGCAAGACCAGCCGATACACCTACAATGCCGCTGGTGAGCGTATTATAAAAAGCCACGGCGACCTCGAAGGAGTATATATCAACGGTGTCCCGCATGGAATCACCCATTTGCTATCGCCGACTTGCACTGAAGTGTCACTAAACGGAAGATTACACGATTTATCCCGCTCCGATTATCACTGTGACAAAGAATCACTTTACCAAGTATTACTTCATCGGTGACAATCACGTGGCAAGTAAACTCGGCATGGGTAAGTTCAACAATGTTTACAGTATTAGTGGTAACAATATTACGGTAGGTCAGAAGGACTATGCTGTACGTATGATGGATATAGAGAAACAGCGTGAGCAATCCTTCGTATCATGTTTTGCCTACCTATGCTAACTCTGACGATTAGTCGCATAATTATTCTTTGTCCGACCACAAAAAAATAATTCGCTTCTGTGAACCGAGCGGATGGATACTCATAAGTTCCTATATGCTACCTGTCGGCCGAATTAGCTCAACACTAATATCGAGCCTGAGAGAATCCCTACGCGTGATAAACTCCATTGCCCTTCATGGCTTAAGCAGATGATTAAACCGAATTCATATTGTGGATTCGTTTTTTTCTTCAACAGCTACCGACTCGTCGAGCTCTTCATCGGTGGAAGTTTGGTTCTGTTCAATGAGGTTGTAAGTTCGCTTCATCTGCTTAATCTTAAAAGCGTTGAGCAGTTCCACAACTCCGTAGAACATCATGCACCAACCTATAATCTTTAACGGAAATGAGGCGCTCTCCATAGGCTTGGCTATAATGAAGATTCCTGTGCTGAGCGTAACTACCGGAAAAAACCAATAGGCTACCGGAACATGAGCAAAACGGCGCGCACTGGCAAGAACTACAAACTGATTAATAGCGCCCAGAATGAGGATTGCGGCCAGAATATAAACAACCCAAGTGATGAACGAACCGGCATAACTGCTAAAATTATTCCTAGAATTATGCTTCCGATACCTACGAAGGGAAACGTTGGTAACTTTTCCTCAGGAGTTTCGCCCGAAAAACGTTTAAGGTCGTTCTCTCGCCCTGTTTTATCGCGTTCTACAAAGTATAGAATGCACGACACGCAGCCTGATATAAAAAACAAAACCCCTGTAACAATGGCTATCCATACGGTTGTTTCCTCGCGATACATAACTAGCAATACGCCTACGGCAATGGCCACAATGGCCCGAATGATTGAACTCTGAATAACTTTCATATAATTTATTGAGCTTGGATGGATTAATAATGTTTGATGGCGCGGTCTATTTCCCGGCGGTCTTCTTTTTCCTTAATTGTTTGACGCTTGTCATATTCCTTCTTTCCACGTGCCAATGCAATGTCTACTTTCGCCCGTCCGTTTTTATCGATGAATATCAAAGTGGGCACAATTGTGAACCCTGGATTCTTGGAATCTTCTTCAAGGCGTTTTATTTCACGACGATTTAGAAGTAGCTTTCTCAATCGTTTGGCCTCATGATTGGCAAACGAACCATAAAAATAAGGCGAAATGTTCATGCCTTGAATCCACATCTCGCCCTTGTTGATGAAGCAGAACGAGTCGACGAGCGAAGCTTTTCCAGCACGTATGGATTTTATTTCGGTTCCGGTGAGAACGATTCCGGCAGTAAATGTGTCTACAAAGAAATATTCGAACGAGGCCTTCTTATTTCTTATCTGTACAGGCGACTTTCTCCGCATTTCCAATTCTTCTTTATTCATTCTCGATAGTTGCAAAGTTATTTATGTGTTGGTCGATATATTGGGCAATCTGTTCGGTCCATTGTTCCTCTTTTTCGACGAAATAATCGTCGAGGTCATCGAATTCAGGCATTTGTTCATAGAGTGCCATGAAATCATCGTAAGACATATCCTGTTCAATCTCTTCACGATAACGCTCATAATATTTCCCAGCCTTTACAATCTGCTTGCCCAGTTCAACAAGTCCCCAAGCACGCATAGCTGCTCCAAACGGATTGTGGAAAATGAATTCGCCATAACCGTTGTGAATAAGTTGAATATATCCACCTCTAGCACTTCATTTCGTAGAAAATTCCATCCGAGAAGAGTAATCTGGTCGGCTGAGAGCTGGTGCATACTATCGGGAGTGAGATTCCCATCTATAGATTTGTTTATGGCGTCCACAAAAACCTGCACAAAAGCATCGAATCCTCTTTGAGATGATACGCGAAGTAAGGAGTCTTTGATTTTTATATCTTTCATAACCTGTTAGTTTCTAAAACAATTGCGGCAAAGGTAGCTTTTTTCAATGAGATATGTTTTGTATAAGAACCGTCCGGATAACAATTGTTGCCACACAATTTAAACCTTGATTTATGGCACTTGTTTTGTATTCTAAGAGGGCAAGAAATCAATTTATAAACACATAAATATCAATTATGGGGAAGTTTGAAAAAGGGAAAATATTCCGTGTAGAAGAACTAATCGATTATGCCGACGGTGGCATTGTGAGCAAGGAACTGATTCATAATCCTTCGGGCAGTGTAACATTGTTCAGTTTCGATACAGGTCAAGGGTTGTCGGAACACACTGCCCCCTATGATGCTCTGCTTTACGTTTTCGAAGGCGAGATGGAACTGGTGGTCGAAGATACCATTCATGTAGTTAAATCGGGCGAAAGCTTCATCATTCCAAGCAGAGCTCGTCATGCAGTTAATGCTGCTGTGCGCTTCAAGATGGTCATCACAATGATTCGCGGTTAAAGATAAAAGCGATATATGGGCAAAGTTTTCTTATAGTTATTTTTTGTCTGTAAACTATGTATAACTATCCTTGAAACGGAGACGTTGCTCGAAACAATCTCACTACCGATTAACACTGCTCACGTATGTTTATGGGGATTATGAAGAGTTGTTTTAGTGGGGTAGGGGGAGAATAATCCGGGCGAGCATTCGGATAGAAATATATCTACCCACCTACTCGTCCGGAGATTATAGAATAGTGTCGTGTTAGAGGGGTTTATATTCCACAAAGGCCTCCATGGCTTCGTAACAGGCAAGGCCGAGGTCGTCGTAGAGTTTGGCGGTGCCGCGGTTGCGGTCTTCAGAACGTTGCCAAAACAGACGCTCGTCGTTGCCGAGGAAAGGAGCACTCTCCATCTGACTTTGATGTTTCAATATGGAATATCGCTTGGCCAACAGTTCCTCGGGACTCATGGGAACGCACATCTCGATATTTTCGATTTCCCATTCGGCCCATGCGCCGCGATACATCCATACTTTGCAGTCGGCTAGCCATGCTGCGCCGGCTTGTTTCTCAAGGTCGAGCGCAGCAAACACGGCGTCGGTGCATTTGCGATGGGTGCCGTGAGGGTCGGCCAGGTCGCCGGCAACGTAGATTTGGTTCGGCTCGACGTGGGCAATGAGTTCGCGAACAATGTTTACATCGGCCTCGCCCATGGGGAGTTTTTCAATCTTGCCCGACTCGTAGAAAGGCAGGTCGAGGAAGTGCACGTGGTCGAGCGGAATCTGGTTGAAAGTGCTGGCTGTTCGAGCTTCACCTCGACGAATGAGTCCCTTAATAGTTCGGATGTCGAGACTGTCGATGTCACCCTCTTTCTTATTCTTGAGGAATGATTTGATTTCTCGATATTTCTCGCGTATCACCTTATCCTCGTTGTTGTCGAAGAGCTGGTTAAATCCGTTGATGAAGTGCATAAATCGTACCACCTCCTCGTCACCCACTGCGATGTTTCCCGATGTTTCGTAGGCCACATGTACGTCGTGTCCTTGCTGAACGAGACGCCTAAGAGTTCCGCCCATGGAGATTACGTCGTCGTCGGGGTGTGGTGAGAACACAATCACGCGTTTGGGGAAGGGCTTTGCGCGTTCGGGCCGATGTGTGTCGTCGGCATCGGGCTTCCCGCCAGGCCATCCGGTGATGGTGTGTTGAAGGTCGTTGAAGATTTTGATATTGGCGTTATAGGCCGAACCGTAGAGTGCAAGGAGTTCGCTCAGTCCGTTTTCGTTGTAATCTTTGTTTGTGAGTTTTAGGATTGGCTTACCCGTTAGCTGACAGAGCCAAACGAGGGCCGAGCGCACGAGCTTGTCGGTCCACGTGCACGATGCAACGAGCCATGGGTGCCTTATGCGTGTAAGGCGTGATGCGGCGGGAAGATCGATGATTACGTGTGCGTCGTTGTGGGTTTGCAGGAACGATGCGGGCACCGAGTCGGTTATTTTTCCTTCAACGGTTTCTTTTATTATGTCGGCTTTTTCATCGCCCCATGCAGTGAGGAAAATTTTCTTGGCAGAGAGAATCGTTTGTATTCCCATCGTTATGGAGCATGGCGGAACGGTTTCTTGCGAACCGAAGCTCATTTTCATTTCCTCGCGTGAGGTGCTGTCGATGAGGATAAGGCGTGATGTTGATGTTTGACTTGAGCCTGGTTCGTTGGTCGCGATGTTTCCCATACGTCCTATTCCGAGGATAATTGCATCGAGCCCGCCGAAGCTTTTTATTCGTTGTTCGTAGAGTCGGCAATGTTCCTGCACGGTGTCTTGGGCGATGGTCCCGTCGGGCGTGAAGATATTTTGCTGCTCGATGTCCACAAAGTCTAGAAATCTTTCTTTGAGCTGGTTTATGCTTCGATTGTGATTCTCGGCCGTGAGGGGGAAATATTCATAGGCGTTGAAAACAATCACATTCTTGAAACTTAGTTCGCCAGCCTCGTATCGTCTTATCAGTTCCTTGAAAATCGGGGTGAGCGACGAGCCCGATCCGAGTCCCAGCACGCAATATTTTCCTTCGCGTTGCTTGTGTTTGATTTCCTCGGCAATGTTATCGGCGATGTTCTCCGCCCCCTCTTCGATAGATGGAAAGATATCGGTTGTTATTTTCTCGAAACGGGTAATTTCAGAGCGTTCGACAGCCGACGACGGACGATAGAACACGGGCGAGACCTTATTTAGCACCATCTGCGAACTAAGGTTGAGCCTAATCATAAATTATTCCTTTCGATGTCTTTAAAATATCTATAGGTTTCAACTGTGAGTCTATCGACTGCAGCCTCATCGCACACAATTATTCCGTGTTCGTGCATTTGCAGGGCGCTTATTGTCCACCGCTGCGAAACGCCACCCTCTACAGCTGCTTTCAGAGCCTCGGCTTTATGATGCCCGTTCACGAGAATCATAACTTCGCGGGCCTCCATAACCGTCCCGACGCCAACGGTGAGCGCGTGCGTAGGCACTTTCGACTCATCGTTATCGAAGAATCTGGAATTAGCGATAATTGTGTCGCGTGTGAGAGTCTTCACCCTTGTGTGCGAATTCAATGACGAGCCCGGTTCGTTGAAAGCAATGTGTCCGTCGGGGCCAATTCCGCCCAAGAACAAATCGACGCCTCCAGCCTCGCGAATCATTTCTTCATAATGCTCGCATTCGGTCTTGAGGTCGGGAGCATTACCGTTTAGAATATGGATATTCTCTTTCGGGCAATCGATGTGGTCGAACAGATTCTTAGCCATAAACGAATGATAGCTCTCGGGATGATTTTCCGGCAATCCTACATATTCGTCCATGTTGAACGTCACAACATTCTTGAAACTAACCTCGCCGGCTTTGTAGGCTCGCACCAACTCGGCATACATTCCAACGGGCGACGAGCCGGTGGGCAATCCCAGTACGAAAGGTCGAGGGCGATTGCTGGCCTCGTTTACACGGCGAATAACATAACGGGCCGCCCATTTCGACAGCCCCTCATAATCTGATTCGATAATTAATCGCATAACAATAAAATTTTGAAGTTATTTGTTGATATAAAACTTAATCTCGGAGCCTTAGAATTTTGAGTCGTCTGTAGCTCCGGACAGCCGCAAAAGTAAGCAGATGTTCACAATTAAACGTATACATTCCATTACCTTTGCCACACTTTAAATATTTAGTATAAATGAAAAAGTTTAAGCTGGTCGACAGTACGCTTGGATGGCTCGCGTTTCTCATTGCAGCCTTTGTGTATTGCTCGACAATTGAACCGACAGCCAGTTTCTGGGACTGTCCTGAATTTATCACCACAGGTTATAAACTCGAAATCGGTCATCCTCCCGGGTCTCCGTTCTTCGCCCTCACTGCAAATCTCTTTTCGCATTTCGCCAGCGATGCTTCGCAAGTTGCACGAATGATGAACACAATGAGTGCATTGCTTTCGGCAACATGCATCATGTTCTTGTTCTGGACCATTTCGCATCTGGCTCGCAAGCTCATTGTGCGCGAGGGAGAGGATGTTTCGTTGCCTAAACTCATCGCTATAGAAGGCGCAGCTCTTGTGGGAGCTTTGATTTATACTTTCAGCGATACGTTTTGGTTTTCGGCTGTCGAGAGTGAAGTCTATGCTTACTCGTCGGCTTTCACGGCTATTGTATTCTGGCTCATTCTGAAATGGGAAGACAATGCCGACAAGCCGCACTCCGACCGCTGGTTGGTTCTTATTGCCTACATGATGGGCCTTTCTATCGGCGTTCACCTTCTTAATTTGTTGTGTATTCCGGCCATCGTACTGGTTTATTACTACAAGCGGGTGCCCGAGGCCAATCTCAAAGGATCGATGCTGGCTCTTGGCATGTCGATTGTGCTAGTGGCCGTAGTGCTCTATGGCGTTGTACCTGGCATCATAACCGTGGGCGGATGGTTCGAACTGTTTTTCACCAATACACTCGGCATGCCGTTCAACACGGGCACCATTATATATATAGTGCTGATGATTGCCTCGTTCGTATGGGCAATCTATGAAACCTACAGGCAAAACAACGTGCGCCGGGCGAACATCTCTTTCCTGCTTGCGTTCGCGCTGATTGGAATTCCCTTCTACGGCTATGGTTGGGGCGCATTCATCGTTGGAATAATCGTGCTCGCGATAGTTTATTTTCTACTTCAATACAAGAAAAACAATGTTGCACTGGTTTCGGCACGGTTTAAAAACACAGCATTGCTATGCATGCTAATGTTGCTCATCGGATATTCGTCGTATGCACTGGTGGTTATTCGTTCAACCGCTAACCCGCCGATGGATCAGAACTCGCCCGAAGATATATTCACGCTTGGAAGCTATCTGAGTCGCGACCAATATGGCGAACGTCCGTTGCTCTACGGACAGGCCTACAGTAGTCAACGTGCAGTTGCCGAAGACGGTATGCATTACAAATTCTCCGAGGGTGCACCGGTTTACCAGCGCAAGGAAAAGGCTTCGAAGGATGAAAAGGATTCCTACTTCCTGGTGAGACATAAGTCAGACCTGGTTTACCAGCAGAACATGTTCTTCCCTCGCATGTGGGATGTGTCGCATACCTCGCAATACGAACAGTGGATGGGCGGAATAAAAGGTCGTGAGGTTGATGGAGCAAAGATTCCTACGCAGTTTGAGAATCTGAAATTCTTCTTCTCATATCAATGCAACTTCATGTACTGGCGCTATTTCATGTGGAATTTCGCCGGCCGACAGAACGATTTGCAAGGTAATGGCGAACCCGAACATGGCAACTGGATAACCGGAATATCGTTTATAGACAATGCCATATACGGCGACCAAAACAAGATGCCCGACGAGCTTAAGAATAACAAGGCTCACAATGTGTTCTATTGTCTGCCGCTGTTGCTCGGACTGCTCGGTCTTTTCTGGCAAGCATGGCGTGGTAAGCGCGGCATACAGCAGTTCTGGATTGTGTTCTTCCTTTTCTTCATGACGGGTTTGGCCATCGTTGTTTATTTGAATCAAACACCGAGTCAGCCGCGCGAACGCGATTATGCTTATGCCGGCTCGTTCTATGCCTTCGCAATTTGGTGCGGTTTGGGCATTGTTGCCCTCTATGACTGGGCCAAGAAACTCAAACTCCCCGGTATCGTGGCCGCATCGTTGGCATCGATAGTCGGACTGCTAGTGCCTATACAGATGGCCTCGCAAACCTGGGACGACCACGACCGCTCAAATCGCTACACATGTCGCGATTACGGCCAGAACTACCTCAATTCGCTCCAGAAAACCGGTAACCCAATCATATTCACAAACGGAGACAACGACACCTTCCCGCTCTGGTATAACCAAGAGGTAGAGGGAGTGCGACTCGATTCGCGCGTGTGCAACTTGTCCTATCTCACTGCCGATTGGTATATCGACCAGATGCGTCGGCCGGCCTACACATCACCGAGCGTGCCGATTAGCTGGCCCAGACTGGAATATGTGAGCGGAACGAACGACTATGTGCCCGTGGTACCCGATTACAAAAAGCAGGTGCTCGACTTCTACAAGGAAGACCCCAAGACCGCCAAGGCACAGTTCGGCGAAGAACCATTCGAACTGAAGAACATTCTTCGTTACTGGGTGCGCTCAAAGGAAGCCAATACGCACGTGATTCCCACCGACACTGTCTTCGTGACAATCGATAAGAACGCTGTGCGCCGAAGCGGAATGATGATTCCTGGCGATTCGATACCCGACCGTATGATAATCTCTCTGGCTGGTAAGGATGCACTCTACAAAAACGACCTCATGATGCTCGAAATGATTGCAAATTGCAATTGGACTCGACCGCTTTACGTGGCAATAACCGTAGGTTCCGAAAACTTCATGAACCTGGGTGATAACTTCATTCAGGAAGGATTCGCAAACCGAATCACACCGTTCACCACAACACATGGAGGGAACTACGACACGGCCAAATCCTACGACATCATGATGAACCGCTTCAAATGGGGAGGCATCTCACGACCGGGCATCTACATCGACGAAACCCTCATGCGGATGTGCTACACCCACCGTCGCGAAATGACTCAACTAGCCCTGCAGCTGCTCAATGAAGGCAAGAAAGCTGAAGCTATCAAGGTGCTCAAGAAAGCCGAAAAAGAAGTGCCCGTCTACAATGTTCCGCTGAACTTCCTCCTCGGGCGCGACCACGGTATGGCACTGGCCTACGCTTCACTCGGGCAGAACGCCAAGGCGAAGCAGATTCTCGAAAGTATGATTAAAACCAGCTCGCAATATATTGGATACTATCTCCAGCTACCCGAGCATTATTTCGACATCAGTCAGGCAACCTGCAAGATGTACATGCAAATGATGATGGAGCTCATTCGCCAGGAAGAGAAGGTTGATCGCAAAGTCGCCTCGAGCCACTACAAACAGCTCAGCGGATACGTACAAGCTTTCACGATGCGCGGCGGCACCATAGATAATCAATAAACAACTGAGCATGCCGAAAATAAATGAGCATGGTGGCAAACAAACATTGTTAGCCTCCGTGCTCATTTTTTATATAGAGACAGGCCCCGTGTCTTGTCAAGCTCCTAATTAATCGAATAACAACTCAACAAAAAAGGATGATAATCGAACAACCCGCCCGATTTCTTCGTTGGCTTTATCCGCACGCACTGTGGAGAATGCCGGCCGACGATCGAGCCGTTTATCTGACATTCGACGACGGGCCGATTCCCGAGGCAACACCGTTTGTGCTCGATGTGCTCGACCAGTTCAACGCTAAAGCAATATTTTTCATGGTGGGCGACAATGTGCGCAAATATCCCGAGATATATAAAGAAGTGCTTCGTCGCGGACATCTTGTGGGCAATCACACCTACCACCATCTGGGCTCGTTCCGCCATTGGACTCTAACGTATGCCGTCGACGTAGCCGAAGCAAATAATCTACTCGATACGCCATTTTTCAGGCCGCCCCACGGATGGCTGCGGCACACCGTTTATAGGTGGGTGAAACGAAATTATCGAGTCGTGATGTGGGACCTCGTCACGCGCGACTACTCCAAACTACTCACAGCCAACGACGTTGTACAGAATGTGAAGCGCTACGCCCGTAACGGCTCCATCATAACTTTTCACGACTCCCTTAAGAGCATCGATAAACTGCGCACCGCCCTGCCCGAATCGCTTCAGTGGCTCAAAGAACAAGGATACGCCTTCAAAACATTTGCCGACAATCCGGCCGCAGCAGGCATCGATATTATCAAATTCCGAAATAGTATACATCGACGGTAAACTTGCTCCACCTGATGTATAACACACCTACATAACCACATCCGCCACGTCATTCTCCGCTATAGCGTCATCCGATTTGGGCGCATCCGAATCTTGCTCGACTTCGGGCATCTCGTCCGAATAATCCTCTAACGTTTCCTGATTGTCTGCTTTCTTTCTCGGTCGTTTTTTCTGTGCCATGCTCTCGTTGTAAGTCCTACGGAAATCAGAGATATAATGGTTAATCTTTGCCACCAGCTCAAGAATCGACCGCTTCTCTTCGTCAGTTTTGGCGAACACATAGGCGGCTGTGACGTGCTGCATCGCAACGGAATAAATCTCGTCCAGCTTCGGACGAATTTTATACGTAGCTGTGTAGTCATGCCGCGTGTCGACACGGCGTATTTCCGTGGCTCCGTATTCATCGTTCACCCGTTCCAGGTCGTCGACAACCTCCGTAATACCTAGCATGGCCATATCGGCAGCCTTCTCTCTAAACGCCTGAACCATACTCCGAATCATCGCATTTTTATGTTCTCTAGACTGCTTTTGCAAACCGGAGAATTTCCTCACGATAACCTCTAAACTATGCGCCGAATCGGCCAGATTACTGATTGTCGACACGCAGTGTGTTCGCACAATCTCGAAGAGGTAGGTGATGAGTTTCTTGCGTTTCCGGTCTATTTCTGCCAGTTCACGCGTGATTGCTAACACTTCTAGCTTCGGTGCCTTAACGAGTGCTTGGTTCACGAGTGCTCGCCACTCATTAATCATCTCGTCGCTTATGTTCAGCTGTGCCCGGTTGGCATTTGCAATGATGTCACACATTCGTACGTGAAAGGTCACATAAAAGCCATTCGTAAACTTCGAGCAATGACAGCCCTTAATCTTAATTCGGTTCGGCAAAACACTTGTTGTTTCCATATCTCTAACAGTTTTTATTCTTAAACGCACCGTATTCTCGCAGTCAGAAAACCTTTCACCCTCGCTTCGCATTATGATTTTAGCCGGTGAACGCCCTTCATCCTTGCTTCACATTATGATTTTAGCCGGTGAACGCCCTTACCCTATATGTTGCGTTGTGTTTTCGGAGTGCAAGTTACTGATTATTCTTTTCATTCAATTATTTAAATAGATAGATTTATAAAATAGTATTTTACAGAACTTATCGAAATAAATAATTATAGAGATTAGTAGTATATATAAATTACTGAAACACATATACATATAGAATGTTATTAAAAATTGATTATTAAAAGAATTATCCTAACTAAATAGTATCTCATAGAAATTCTTGAATTATATAGCTTCTAAGTTTATTAGATTAAATAGTCTCATTAAATAGATATTTATATAAATAATCTCTTTAAAGAATATCTTGAAACAATCATATGGTTAAGATATATCTTTATAGAAATTCCTGAAATAAGTTTTCTTACAAATTATGTCTTTACAGAATTTCTGTAAAGAACTAATCTTATCAGATAATTCTTTATATAACTTCTTGAATACTATATCGGTATCCGGTGCCTCGTAAATCGAACTGCAAAGGCACTCTCAACCACCCGGCGCTTCTCAAATCAAATTGCGATGACTCCCTCACCCGTCCGGTGCCTCGTAAATCGAACTGCA
>NZ_BAKH01000013.1 GCF_000614105.1 Prevotella micans DSM 21469 = JCM 16134 | reverse complement strand
CCCGGGAACTTTTGGTCTGAAAAAAAAAGTTTTTTCGACCCCGAAGAACTTTTGGCCCGAAAAAAGAGTTTTTTCCGTTCTCCGGGAACTTTTGAGCCGAAAAAAAAAGTTTTTTATCCACTTCTGAAATACGCAGGGGACAAATTTTCGTTGCAGATAGTTTCTTGTATCCGTTAGGCGTCCGATTTGGCGAGAATGCCGGGCTCTGACTTGGGCGGCAGGTGTTTTTTTCGGTTCGGATTTGAAAAATCCTATAAGCGAATGAGCGCTTATAGGATTTTTTGTGATGGGGTAGGGGTGAACGGCTCGGAATCAGCAGCCCGAACTGTAGAAGAGCTCTTCGTTTTCTTCGGGGAGGATTTTGAGCGGAACAATTATTTCGTTCATCCATTGCGGTGTGCCGAGAGTGGTGTTTTTCTTGAGTTTTTCCTGCCACTCTTCGTCGGTCATGCGTTGCTCGTCGGATGGGCGTTCGAACTCGCGATAGGATAGCACGGCTCCGCGTGTGAGGTAGAGGTCTTTGCCGATTTGTACGACAACGTAGATTTCGTAGGCCGGGCCTACGCCTTCGTATAGAATCGCATGGCGCGGATTGTTCAGGGCGTTGGCTGTATAGACGTCGGCTACGACGGAGATTGATTTATCGGCTCCGCTAACGTCGTCCCATCCGCTGAGTTCTTCATTCGGTTCGCGAACCAGGTCGAGTGATATGTTTTCGAATGTTGCTCCGATGATTTCAATCTGCCCGTACTCTTCGTCGGTTAATTCCGGTGCATTGGGGTCGAGTTCCTTCTTGCTTATCCGTAGCAGAAATTCGGCCATCTCTTTAACTCGTTTGGTAGTTGCGGTTGTTTTCTCGGTTGTGAGGTTGAATTTCTTGTAGACCTTGTCGAGCGCCGTGATGAGTTCCACGGCCTTTGTCCAGAATCGAATATTCGGTTCTACGTATCCTTTCACCACTGGGTCTGGGACATCTTCTCCCGAGCCGCATTCTGCTCCCATTGGTTGTTTGGCATACAGTATTGCGTCGTGCTTTAATTCGGCCCAGGATGCGAGCGATGTGTTGAGATTCTTCTTCTCCCATTGTTTTGTTTTCATGAAATAGGGCATATTCGGGGCTACGTGGTTCATTTCGGCGAGGGAGTTTATCCATTTGTTGGCCACGGTTTTTTCCCAGTTGATTTGGCCCATGCACGTTTTCATTTTTTCGAGCGTTGGTGTGAATTTCTCCCATTTTGTGTTTTCGCTGAGTTCGTCGATTAGAATTCGCTCGGCTGCGGTACATCCGATGGCTGCGAAGACGTCTAATCCGCTTGGGAGCCTTCTTTTCGATATTTTGCTTTCAAAGTCAACCATTTCGTTGAGCACCTCTGCATCGGGCATGTAACGTTGCGGCATGAAGTTCACTTTGTACGGGTTGGTTCTCTGGATTTTCGGTAAGATGCGTATTTGCTTCTTGGCGAGTTGGGTTATTTTTTCAGCGAGCTCGTCCATGGCCTTTTCATTTTTGAAAAGTTTCTCGGTGTTCTGCTCCATGGGCCTCATGAGTTCATAAACTTGTGTGATTGTGATGTTGTCGGGTTCGCCGAATAAAAAAGTCATCGGTTCGAAGAGCGAGTTGTATGCGCTTCTTAGTTTTTGGTCGGTGCAGATGGTTTTGGCAATGAGTGCAGCCCGTTGTACTCCGTCGTGGGTGTCGGGCATGAATGGCACTGTCTGCAACCACATCATCGCCTTGAAATAGCGTTTGATTTTCTCGGATCGGGTGTAGTGACCGCGTGGACGGAAGAGCGAGTAGAAAAATTCCACATTGGTGTAACTAGATAGCTTGAGAAGTCGTTTTCCGAATTGTTCACTTTTTTAATTTCTTCTTTGACCGTCTGCTGGTATTGTTGAGTTATGCCCGCGGGTATTTTGTCTTGCGCCAAAGCCAGAGCTATGGCAAAATATGCTTGACAATAGGCTGCGGTTGCTTTTGTTCTCTTGCCGGCAGATGGGTCATTCACAATCTGGGTCATCTTGTCGAACATTTGCTGACTTAGCTTTATGACGATTGGATTGAGCTTGTTTTCTTCAATGTCGCGCAACGATGAGTCGAAATAAAGATGGAAAAGCTGAAGATAGAGGTCGGTGGTAACGAAACTCGGGAAGTTGTAGTAGTCGTTCTTCTCGTAAAAGTGGAAAAGTTGGAGCCTGTCGTTCGGGACGATTGCAAATCCGTTTCGACCGAGGGCATTGAATAGTTGTTTGTCAATGTTTTCGAGCTGATAGGGATTAATGATATTGTCCACATTCACGATGGCTCCTTTCGGTAGCCGATTGTCGTTGCGGAGTTGTTCCTCGCGACTTTCAATCTTACGGATGAACTCGATTTCCTCTTTCGTATAAGTTGGCTGGGAACGCTTGTATTGCCCGTCTTTCTGCCATCCGTATTTGCCATTCGATTTTTCTTCGGCTATGAGTCTTTTGTATACCAGAGAGTCATACCATGATGTTTGTCGGTAAATGGAATACAGATCGGCGCTCTTGAAGATGTAGCCTTGTCGTGCGGCGAGTGCGTTACGCAAAACGCGGAGCTCGCTTAGCGATAAGTCTGAAATGTTCATCTTAAAATCGATCTTCTTGTCGAACTTTTCGATGTCGAGTTTTCCCTTGCCGGGCAGAATCACTTTTTTGTTTTGTGAGTGGGAGCTAATGGTCACAGCTAGAATAGCTATTAGCAGAAACATTTTCTTTTTCATAATCGTGAGTTTTATTTTGGTTGTAAATGGAATAATTTCTGTGTTGCTTGCGGCCCTAGGAGTATTTTCTTGTTGCCGTGCATTCCATCTCGATTAGCCATTCGGGACGGCAAATTTTTGCATAGACAATGACGCGTGGCGTTCGTGGAAAACGATTCTGCATATATTCGTCTACGATTGAATAATCGGAAGGGTCGCGCAAATATATTACGAAATAGTTCACATCTTCAAGTGTGGCCTCTCCGTCTTTTAGTAAAGCTTCGATGTTGTCGAGCAGTCGGATAGCTTGAGCCTTCACATCGCCGATATGCAGAACGCTTCCATTCTTATCGATGCTTGCCGTTCCGGAGATGAAATATTCCTGTTCGTCCCCGAGATTAACGCGGGTGCCACGTTCAAACGCTACGCCGTATTCGTGAGTGGGATTAAGATGATTGAGCGCTTGAAGATATTTCTTGTCGTGCTCTTTAATATCTGGATATGTCAGAAAGTCGATTGCAACCTTTGCCTGTCGTATGGCCGAATATCCGCCGATGCCTGTGGATGCTATAAAATGTGTTTCTGGGGTTAAACCGTGTCTGCTGAAAATATCGTTCCGGGCTTTCACAACACTACTATAATTCGTGTCAATGTCAGCAACATAAATCCATGTGCGCACGAGGTGGGTTTTCATCTTGGTTCGGGCTACTTTGGCAGCATCAATATACATTTCAAAAAGACGGAGAGTTTGTTCATAAACATTTTCCGTCCCAGCCTCTTCATCTGTTAAGCGCAAGGCATGTAATAGCTGTTTTTGCTGTTCGTCGGCTGTTATAATCAATAAACTAATCTTGCTTCCATTTAGTGGAGGTTGTCCAACAACAGTTAGGGCTTTGTTGGCAAATGTTTTATATAGCTCGCTGGTCAATAGAGGCTCGTATTGATTTTGAATATCACTTAAGAATACCTTTATATATTGCAGCTTTTGTTTATTCTCGTCCTCGAGAAATTGCAATAGAGCAGTATTCAAACTTTCGAGCTGCTCTTCGAATTTTCCTCCGGGTGAGGCTGACAATATTCGGTAGGTATTCATTACTAATACATATTTACGTGGTCTTCTCTCTTTTGCACATCGTTCTGCCTGTCAGATTCAATTTCGGGAATCACATACGATAACAAACGAAGAATCTCCCGGTGATTATATCCCTCTTTAGTAGCCAGAAACACGGTGTCGTAGCCAGCAATAGTTCCAAGAATCTCTGGGAGGTCACTGTTGTCTAGTTCGTAGGCTAGCGACGTTGCGCAGCCTGGTCGAGTTTTTATTATAGCCAAATGCCCGGCGAAACGTATCGATAAATATCCGCTACGCTTCCTCACATCTACTGTTCTACGCGACGTTGTTACACGTTTATACGTTGTTTCACTCGGTAGAACATAAATATATTTTCCACTCGTTGAGGCCGCTTTCGCCACTTTCAGTTGTTTCATGTCACGGCTCAAAGTGGCTTGCGTCAGTTTGAAACCTTGTTTATTTAGCGCTTTCAATACCTCGTCTTGAGAACTTAATTCCAAATTCGAAAGCAACATCTTCAATGCTTCTAGTCTACTATTCTTGATTTTCATATTCAAAGTATTATTTATCGGCGGTTGTAAAATTATACAATTATGTACATATATACGAACTTGTATACATCCTTTTATTATAATTTTACAGACTATAAGCCGGCAATTTCTTTTTAATATAATTTAGAAACGATTCTTCCTAGCCATGCTTTCATATATTGTACTTTTGCCATCGCAATATTTAAAGGAACTACAATAAAAAAATATTCAAAATGACAGAAGCTATAGACATCCGCGAATTGAATATGCGGATAGAACAACAGAGTTCATTCGTTACTAATTTGGTGACAGGAATGAGCCGAGTAATCGTAGGGCAGCAACATCTCATAGACTCGTTGTTGATTGGTTTGCTCAGCGATGGTCATATTCTTCTCGAAGGCGTACCGGGACTGGCAAAAACTCTTGCAATAAAAACTCTGTCGCAACTTATCGATTCGAAGTATAGCAGGATTCAATTCACTCCCGACCTCCTTCCGGCGGATGTTATAGGAACGCAAATTTATTCACAAAAGGATGAAAGTTTTCATGTGAAGAAAGGACCCGTGTTTGCAAACTTTGTTTTGGCCGACGAGATTAACCGTGCCCCGGCGAAAGTACAGAGTGCGTTGCTCGAGGCGATGCAGGAGCATCAGGTTACAATCGGCGAGCAAACATTCACGTTGCCCGACCCATTCCTTGTTATGGCCACGCAGAACCCCATAGAGCAGGAGGGAACTTATGCATTGCCAGAGGCGCAGGTTGACCGTTTTATGCTGAAAGTGATTATAACCTATCCGACTCTCGAGGAGGAAAAGTTGGTTATAAGAGAAAATCTTAATGAGCATCTGCCCACGGTTCAACCGGTGATGGGGATGAACGAAATTCTGAAAGCACGGCAGGTTGTGAACGAAGTTTATATTGATGAGAAGATTGAACAATACATTGCCGACATTGTTTTTGCAACTCGATACCCAGAACGCTATGGTTTGAGTGAGCTTCAGCAGATGATAACCTTCGGAGGAAGTCCGCGTGCAAGTATCAATCTGGCTCGTGCCGGAAGAGCATATGCTTTCATTAAAAGACGCGGCTATGTTGTTCCGGAAGACATTAGAGCCATGGCTCACGATGTGCTCAGGCATCGCATAGGATTGTCGTATGAAGCCGAGGCCAGCGATATTACGAGCGAGCAAATCATAAGCGATATAATAAATAAGGTTGAAGTGCCATAATCTTTAAAGCACACTATGGAAACAGCTGACATCCTACGGAAGGTTCGGAAGATAGAGATAAAGGCGCGCGGATTGAGTAGAGACATATTCGCGGGTCAATATCATTCTGCTTTTAAAGGACGCGGTATGGCTTTCTCTGAGGTGCGCGAATATCAATACGGTGACGATGTTCGCGACATTGACTGGAACGTTACGGCTCGTTTTCATCATCCTTATGTAAAAGTATTCGAAGAGGAGCGCGAACTCACCGTCATGTTACTCGTCGACGTGAGTGGCTCGCTTGATTTCGGGACCGTTAATCAGCTAAAAAAAGATTTGCTCACTGAAATTGCATCTACACTTGCATTCTCGGCCATTCAGAACAACGACAAGATTGGAGTGGTGTTTTTCTCAGATCACGTTGAGAAATATATTCCACCTAAGAAAGGAAAGAAGCATATTCTCTATATTATTCGCGAGATGCTCGACTTTCAGCCCGAGAGCAAGCGAACCAACCTTGGCAACGCGATAGAATTTCTAACCAAGGTGATGAAACGGCGATGCACATCGTTTATTCTAAGTGATTTCTATGTGAAAGACGATTTCAAAGACGCCCTGAGCATTGCGGCCAATAAGCACGATGTCGTGGCCATTCAGGTTTACGACCCGCGTGCGAAGGAACTTCCTGACGTGGGATTGTTGAAAGTTCTAGACCCTGAAACAGGGCATGAAATGTATGTCGATACTGGCGATAAAAGAATCCGAAACGCACACAAGCAATATTGGCTCGACCGACAAGAAAAGCTGTCAGACATATTTTCAAAATGCAGTGTCGACAATGTGGCCATAGGCACAGACGAAGATTTCGTTAGAAGATTATTGTTCCTATTTGCTCAACGAAACAAATGAAAAAGATTCTCACCACAATATTCCTAATCGCTACTGCTGTCACGGTTCTGGCGCAAGTGAATGTCGAAGCACGTCTCGATTCAACGGAGATTCTCATAGGCTCGCAGGCCCACTTGCAGATAAGCGTCACAGCACCTAAGGGTTCTACAGTGAATTTCCCGTACTATTCGGCGAACCAGCAGATGGCTGGCGGGCTGGAGGTCGTGACTGCCGACAGAGAAAAGGAAGAGCAAGGCAACAACCTTGAAAAAACCGTGAACACATATACCATCACCGCCTGGGAAGCCCGGAAATACGATGTGCCGGCAATGAAGGTGCGCGTGAATGGAAAGGAATATCCAACCAAGTCTATCCCGCTCACGGTTCAGTCCACAAAGGTCGACACTACCGCTCGTGCCACTCCGTTTCCGCCCAGCGATGTGATGGACAATTCGTTTTCGTGGGCCGAAATTATTCCGCTAATCCTTCTTTTACTCCTCGTACTCGGTCTATGTATAGCTGCAGTCTATTTGCGTGGAATATTACGCCGAAACAAACCGATTACAATTTTTTCTAAGACTGAAAAGAAGATTCTGCCGCACGAGAAAGCAATGCAGGAAATAGAAAAGATAAACCGCACAACCGGCAACGACCAGAAGGCTTATTACACCTCGCTCACCAATATTTTAAGGCAATATCTTGAAGATAGATTCGGAATTATGGCTATGGAAATGACCTCGAGCGAGATTATTGACCGCCTACGTGCCGAAGATAGCAGAGAAAAGCTCAACGAGCTACGCGAGGTGTTCCAAACGGCCGACCTCGTGAAATTCGCCAAACACTCCACCCTCCGAAACGAAGAGGAGCTCTATCTCACAAACGTTGTTCAGTTTATTCAGGAAACAAAGCTCGAGGCACAACCCGAAGCCCAGCAATCTGCGCCGCAGCTCACGGCCGAAGAGCAGCAGTCGCGCCGCACCCGATTACTTCTCAAGTCGGGCATAGCATTGCTAGTCTCCTCGGCTATCGGCATCCTAATATACATAGGCATATCGGTTTACGATTTGATTGTTTAACCCTCCTTCTCTCCACACAATGGAATTTGCAAATAAAGAATACTTGTTGCTACTGCTGCTTATAGTTCCCTATGTGCTGTGGTATTTTCGCTATCGCCGCAACAGCGAGCCCACAATGCGAATGAGCGACACGTTTGCCTATCGCCATGCACCTCGCAACTGGCGAGTTCGGATGGTTCACCTGCCATGTGGCTCCGATGCCTGGCTTTTGCGCTGACGGTTATTGTGCTGGCCCGACCGCAAACCAATAGTCCTTTCGGAAAGAACCAAACGGAGGGAATAAACATAATGCTCGCCATGGACATCTCCACGAGTATGCTTGCCGAGGACGTGGCCCCCTGCCGTATGGAAGCCGCAAAAGATGTGGCAACCGAGTTCATCAACAGTCGGCCGGGCGATAACATCGGTCTAACCATATTTGCAGGTGAAGCTTTCACACAATGCCCTATGACAACCGACCATGCGTCGCTTCTGAACCTGTTGCAAGGCGTGCGAACCGACCTCGCCGCAAACGGACTTATTCAGGATGGAACGGCCATCGGAATGGGACTGGCAAATGCTGTGAACAGGCTCAAAGACATCAAGGCTAAAAGTAAGGTGGTTATCCTCCTAACCGACGGAAGTAACAACATGGGCGACATATCGCCACTCACTGCCGCCGCGATTGCCAAAAAGTTCGGAATCAGGGTCTACACCATCGGTCTCGGAACCGATGGTATGGTGCGCTACCCCATTTCTATAAACGGGCAAAACCAATACATCCAGGCCAAGGGCGAAATCGACTATAAAACTCTCGAGGGTATAGCTTCGGCCACCGACGGCACATTCTATCGTGCGCAGAGTCGCGGCGAACTGTCGAAAATCTATCAAGACATTGATAAGCTTGAAAAAACGAAGATTGATTCAAAATCGAATCGTCGTCGGTATGAAGCCTATTTCCCGTTTGCGCTGGCGGCGTTGCTTAGTTTGTTACTCGAAATATGGTTGCGCACAACCGTCTTGCGGCGCATTCCGTAAGGGTAAATCTATGATATACATCCTCTTCCAAGGCCTCGGAAGAGGAGAAAAAATAAAAAACAGTGCTTCCGAGGTCTCGGATGAGATGAAAACATAGAAAACAACGCTTCGGCATCTGCCGACGAGCAGAAAATTCAAAAAAACAGTCGTTGGCACCCGCCGAAAGACATAAAATTTCAAAAACAACGCCTCGCACCTGCCGAAAGCCAAAAAACTTCAGAAACAACGCTTCGGCATTTGCCGACGAGCAAAAAATAAAAAAAGCACGTCTTCGGCACCTGCCGAAAGACTGAAGAACGAAAAAAACAGCGTTCCCCCCGGAGGGAGAGAAAAAATATAAAACGAATGATGTTCAGATTCGAAAGCCCTATATATCTATGGTTGCTATTGCTTATCCCGATACTGGTGATAGTGAACATTTATCATGCCCGAAAGAAAAAGAAACGCTATAAAGCTTTCGGAACACCCGAACTGCTCAAACAGCTATCGCCAGGCGTGTCGCGCTATCGCTCGATAGTTAAATTCAGTCTCATTGAAATTGCACTGGCACTGGCAATAATCATTCTGGCCCGACCGCAAACAATATCGCCCACCTCACCCGAAAAACGCGAAGGCATCGAAGCCATTATAGCAATCGACATCAGTAATTCAATGCTGGCACAGGATGTGGCACCATCGCGACTCGACAAGAGCAAACTCATGATTGAGAACCTGATTACACGATTCACAGACGACCGCATAGGCTCATCGTCTTTGCCGGCGACGCCTTTGTACAACTGCCCATAACGAGCGACTATGTATCGGCAAAAATGTTTCTCGACGACATCGACCCCTCGCTCATAGAAACACAAGGCACCGACATCGGTAGGGCACTCGACCTGGCCATGCACAGCTTCGCACAGGACACTAAAGCCGGTAAGGCCATAATACTCATAACCGACGGCGAAGACCACGAAGGCAATGCCGAAGAAATGGCCCGCAAAGCCGCCGGAATGGGCATAAAAGTGTTCATCCTCGGCGTTGGTTCGCCAGCAGGCTCACCAATTCCGCTCGGCGACGGAGAATATCTCAAAGACAATGCCGGAAATACCGTGATGAGCCGCCTCAACGAAGACATGTGCCGAAAAATAGCCGCGGCCGGAAACGGAACCTACATACACGTGGACAATAGCGACGCAGCCGAACGACAACTCAAAGCCGAAATCGGAAAAATGCAGAAAGGCCAGTTCGGAACCCTAACAAGCACCGCCTTCAGCGAACAATTCCAAGCCGTGGCCATAATCCTGATTATCCTCCTCATCATCGAAGCCATAATCCTGGAAAAAAAGAACTCCCGGCTCCAAAATCTGCAACTCTTCAAACGTAAGAAATGAAACGATATATCCTTCTTCTCCTCTCAATGGCTGTTCTGTCGGCTGGCGCACAAACCGACCGACATTTCATTCGCCAAGGCAACCGCGAGTTTCGCGCAAAGAACTACGCCCAGGCCGAAGTGAACTACAAGAAATCGCTAGGCAAAAACTCATCGAACGCCATAGCCGCCTATAACCTCGGGCGCGCCCTGCAGGCCGGACGGAAAGATTCGCTGGCCCTGAAACAATATGAAACTGCCGCAAATCTTGAAAAAGACCCCACCCGACGAGCAGAATCATTCTATAACATGGGAACCGTTCTGCAAGGACAAAAAAAGTTCGACACCGCAATAGAAGCCTATAAAAACGCCCTCCGCAACAACCCGAACCATCAACAAGCACGCTATAATCTGGCACTCTGCATACAGCAAAAGAAACAGCAACAACAACAAAACAAGTCGTCGAGCAAGAACAAACAAAACAACAAAGACAAACAGGATAAGAAGAAGCAGAACGATAAGAAAAACGACAAAAAGAAGCCCAATGAACAAAATCAGAAAGACCAGATGAGTAAGGATAACGCCGAACAGCTTCTCAATGCAGCTCTGCAAGAAGAAAAAGCAACCCAAGAACGACTCAAAAAAGCCATGAGGCAGAAAAGCAGTCGGAAACTGGAAAAAAACTGGTAGGAAAAAACATTATGAAACAAATTGCATACATTCTCCTCATTCAATTGCTGCCCCTCGCACTACAGGCGCAGCATATTCGCGTGGCCGCACCTAACAGCGTGGCAGTGGGCGAAGAATTCCAGGTATCCTACACCGTTTTCACCGACGGCGTACAGGGAATGAAACTCGGGAAACTCCCCGCTGGAGTTGAATGCACCAACGGGCCGTTCAGCTCAACGCAGTCGAGCATTCAGATGCGAAACGGTCACACAAGCAGCTCGTCGTCTACAACCTACACCTACCTGTTTGTGGCCACCAGGAGAGGCACATTCATAATTCCACCGGCCAGAATGACCGTGAACGGACAAAACCTCGCGTCTACCCCCGTACGAATAACGGCTTCGGCAGGCTCAAGTGTCGTACGCTCGTCGGCAGGCGCTAGCAATTACGAGGAAGAAGAAATCAAAACCCCGTCGAAAATCACGTCGAAAGACCTGTTCATAAAAGTCACGGCTAACAAAACACGCGTTCACGAACAAGAGCCCGTTCTGTTAACCTATAAGGTCTATACGGCCGTGAATCTGATTAACCTAACCGGAAAGATGCCCGACCTCACCGGTTTTCATGTACAGGAAGTGAAGCAACCCCAGCAAAACGTTTTCCACACCGAACGAGTAGGTGGCCGAAACTATCGCTGTACAACCTGGAGTCAGTACGTGATGTATCCGCAAATGACAGGTAAACTGCAGATACCCTCCATAACTTTTCACGGAGTGATTCAGCAGGACGATAATGCCTTCGACCCGTTCGCATTCATGTCTGACGACAATCCGCGCGAACTACGCAAAGACATCAAAGCCGAAGGACTAACCATTCAGGTTGATCCGCTGCCATCCAAACCGACAGACTTCTCCGGCGGAGTAGGCCATTTTAACATCTCTGCTCAGGTCGACAAAACCGAAGTCAAAGAAGGCTCACCCATAAACATCCGTGTGGTTGTAAGCGGTGCCGGAAACCTGAAACTCATAAAGCAACCCACTCTACAGATACCGAAAGATTTTGAACTATACGATCCGAAAGTAACCGACAAAACACGACTCACTGCAAACGGACTCGAGGGAAACATGATATACGACTTCCTCGTCGTTCCACACAAAAAAGGCGATTATACTCTGCCGTCAGTTAAGTTTGTCTACTACGACACCGCCACCGGAAGCTATAAAACCATCCGTACGCAAGCTTTCAAGATAAAGGTTGAACAAGGTGACGGAGTGAACTCGGGCGACACCGAAAATCTCTTGGTCGACGGCGATATACATGACCTTAAACTCACCGATAACGAACTCTCATCAGTTTCTCCGTTCTTTAATTCCATTAGCTATTGGCTTGTTCTGTTGCTACTCGTATCTGGCTTCAGCTTTGTAGTCTACACATTCCGCCAGCGAGCCATAGCCCGTGCCGACATTGCCCAGTTCCGCGGAAAAAATGCCGAGAAAGTTGCGCGTCGGCAACTCATGAAGGCATCCGAACTGATGTTAAAAGGCAAGGCCGAAAACTTCTATGACGAAATTCTTAGAACCCTCTGGGGATATGCCGGCAACAAGCTCAATATGCCCATAGAACAGCTCTCGAAAGAAAATATAGCCGAGAGTTTTGCAAACAAGAATGTCGACCGCCAGCGAATCGATAAATTCATCGGTGCCCTCGACGAATGCGAGTTTGAACGCTATGCCCCAGGCGACGAAAAAGGAAATATGAACCGAACCTACGAAGCTGCAATGACAGCCATCCTCGGCATCGAAGAATGTCTTGGTAAGAAAGCCAAGCAGAATGTTCGGCTATTGCTCTGCATCGTAATTGCTTTCCTTGGCTATGCCGGCAGTGTATCGGCTGTTACCAAGGCCGACGCCGACAAGGCCTATCAGCAGAAAAATTATCAGCAGGCAATAGCCGACTACAAGGTGTTGATAAACCAAGCTCCTACAGCCGAGAGATACTACAATCTCGGCAACGCCTACTATCGTGTTGACAGCATCACCCGGGCGATTATATGCTACGAGCGAGCCCATAAAATGGTGCCGTCCGACGATGATATTTTATTCAATCTTCGTTTGGCAGAATCGAAAACAATCGATAAAATCAGTCCGAAAGATGAAATGTTCTTTGCATCCTGGGCCAGCGATGCCAACTCACTCCTTAGCATTGATGCCTGGGCCGCTATCTCTATAACTGCTCTGTTGCTTGCCCTCTGTGGTATACTCTTGTTCCTGTTGGCCGATAAAGAAGCACTCCGGAAACTAGGATTCTTTGGTGGAATAACCTTTGCCCTCTTTTTCATCTTTGCTAACGTAATGGCTTTCCAGCAACGTTCAAAGCAACGCGAGCGCAATGAAGCTATCGTCGTTTCGCCATCGGCGCCAATCAAATCAGCTCCCGACAGTAAAGCCGAAAACACCGGTATAATCCACGAAGGAACCAAGGTGAAAATAACCGACAAAGCTTTGGGCGACTGGCTCGGTATTCAGCTCGCCGACGGGCGCTCTGGCTGGATGCAGCCTTCGCAGATAGAAGAAATATAACCCACTAAACATGCTTTCACAGCTCGATAGAACCCTATTGCTGGCACTTAATAGCGCCGGTAATACTTCTTTTGACCATGTTGTGCTAGTGCTCACCAACGGTCTGACATGGATACCACTTTATTTCGCACTGCTATATATGGTTGTGCGAAATAATCGTGAACCGCACCGACTGCTTCACGTGATTCTGGCCATAGGTATTTGCATGCTTATTTCGAACGGGCTCGACAACGGTATCGTCAAACCGATGGTCGGTCGTCTTCGTCCGTCGATGGAACCATCGTTACGAGGAATCGTCAATCTTGTTTCTGGCTACACTGCCAGCGGCTACAGTTTCTTTTCAGCTCACGCCTGTAACACATTCACTGTTGCGGTGTTTTTCTCCCTCCTCACTAAGAACCGTTTTATAAGCATTTCACTCATTGGCTGGGCCCTTTTCAATTGTTGGACTAGACTCTATCTCGGTGTTCACTATCCTTCCGATATCCTGGTTGGAATCATTATGGGTATACTCATTCCCATTGGTGTCTACCGTTTTTATTTATCCCCCCGTCTATCTTACGACAACTACAGACCTATTGACACCTATATCGTTGCTTCTATTTTTCCACTTACAATCCTTGTTGTAGTCCTCGCTTTCTAAACCAGCGGCGTTTTAGGTTTGGAAACATCTACTTACCTTTGCATCATATAATTATAAGGATATGAATACAATTGAGAGTAAGGCTAACGAAGAAAAACGTAGTTTGAGTTTTGTTGAACAATTGGTTGAAGAAGACCTCGCCGAGAAGAAGAACAGCGGACGAATACAAACCAGATTCCCGCCCGAACCGAATGGCTATCTTCATATCGGACACGCAAAAGCAATATGTATGGACTTCGGAGTAGCCGAACATTATAAAGGCATTTGTAATCTGCGGTTCGATGACACAAACCCGAGTAAGGAAAACACAGAATACGTTGAAAATATATTGAACGACATTAGCTGGCTGGGCTTCAAATGGGAGAATATCTACTATGCCAGTGACTATTTCGAGAAGCTTTGGGAGTTTGCCCTGTGGATGATTCAGCGCGGATATGCCTATGTCGACGAGCAAACATCCGAGGAGATTGCCCGGCAGAAAGGTACTCCAACCGAACCGGGGCAGGCGTCACCTTATCGCGATCGACCGGTGGAGGAGAATCTTGAACTGTTCCACAAGATGAATACGCCTGAAGCTATCGAGGGAAGTATGGTTCTGCGAGCTAAATTGAACATGGCCGACCCAAATATGCACTTTCGCGACCCGGTGATTTATCGTATCATCCAAACTCCGCATCACCGAACGGGAACTAAGTGGCATTGCTATCCGATGTATGATTTTGCTCATGGGCAGAGCGACTATTTCGAAGGCGTGACACATTCCATATGTACGTTAGAATTCGTACCACATCGTCCGCTCTATGATAAACTCATTGACTTCCTGAAAGAGAGCGACGGAACAGCTGATGTTCTCAACGACAATCGGCCGAGACAGATTGAATTCAACCGATTGAATCTCACTTACACCGTGATGTCGAAACGAAAGCTGCACACGCTTGTCGAGGAACATTTCGTGAACGGTTGGGACGATCCGCGAATGCCAACTCTCAGCGGCATGCGTCGTCGGGGATATTCGCCTGAATCCATACGTAACTTCATTGATTCAATAGGCTACACCAAATTCGATGCCCTCAACGACGTTGCACTGCTTGAAGCTGCCGTGCGCGATGATTTGAACAAACGGGCAACTAGGGTGAGTGCGGTTCTTGACCCGGTTAAGCTGGTTATCACGAACTATCCTGACGGTCAGACGGAGGAGATGGAAAGCATCAACAACCCCGAAAACGAAGCCGCCGGGACGCACAATATAACCTTCTCAAAAAATCTTTGGATTGAACGCGACGATTTCATGGAAGAAGCGCCGAAGAAGTTCTTCAGAATGACTCCGGATAAAGAAGTGCGCCTCAAAAACGCCTACATAGTGCGATGTACCGGATGCACCAAAGATACAAACGGGAATATAACCGAGATTCAGGCTGAATACGACCCAGATAGCAAAAGCGGCATGCCGGGCGCCAATCGAAAGGTGAAAGGAACTCTTCACTGGGTTAGTGCCGACCATTGTCTTACGGCCGAGGTACGTGAATACGACCGGTTGTTCAACATCGAAAATCCGTCGGCCGACGAGCGCGACTTCCGCGAACTGCTCAATCCCGAGAGTTTGAAAGTGCGTGCGAATTGCTTTGTTGAAAATCATCTGGCCAGCATCAAACCTGGCGAATATCTTCAATTCCAACGCACGGGATATTTCGTCCTTGACCCCGATTCAACCGAGACTCATCTCATATTCAACAAAACCGTAGGCCTAAAAGACACATGGGCCAAGGAAAAGGCGAAAGCCTGAAAAACAAAGAACATTTTGGACAAATATTATAACTCCGATAAGTTCAAGCAAACGCTTCGAACCTACGAAGACTCTATAAAAGGTAATAAAGGCGAGTTCCTCGATTCGGAAGAACTCGCCGATATTGCGGAATACTATCATCTCCTTGGCCGAGACGACGAAGCTATGCAAACCGTCGACTATGCCATCTCAATGTTTCCGGGTGCAATCTCGCCGCTCACGTTCAAAGCACGAATGGTTCTGATAACCGAAGACAATCCCGAACTGGCTGAAGAATTGGCCGAGGAAATAGAAGATAAAACCGACATTGACTATCACATCCTCAAGGCCGAGATTCTAGTCGCAACCAACGAACCTGAAGAGGCCAACGAATATTTGATTTCGCACTTCGATGCCGACCAGGACCAAGAAACAATGGAAGATTATATTCTTTCGTGCACCGAGATGTTTCTCGATTACGACGAAACAAAATTCGCAGAACTATGGCTTCAGAAATCAGAACTTACCAACGACGAAGACTACAAAGAATTCAAGGCACGTATTCTCAAAAACAAAGGACAGTTCAAAGAAAGCGAACGAATATTCAACGAGTTACTCGATGACGACCCTTATTCGGCCTCCTATTGGGACCAACTCTCGCAAACGCAATTCTTGCAAGACGATATACAAAACTCCATCACATCGAGCGAATACGCGTTAGCCATCGACCCGAACGATTACACGGCAATCTTCAACAAAGCCAACGGACTAGTAAGGCTGGGCAACTATAAAGAAGCCATCAACTACTATGAACGCTACAAGGAGCTATGCCCCAAACAATACAAAAGCTCCATGAGCGTAACCATATCGCACCTGTACTTGGGACTGAAAGACCCCGTAAACGCAAAGAAATGGTTCGACATCGCAATGAAAGAAACCAACAATCGCGACGAAACATGCGCATTCTTCGGAATGGCCCTCTTTGAAAACGACTATATAGAAAAAGCCTACGAAATGTTGACCAAACACCTGCCGATGGTCGATAAAGATTGGTCTCTAGGGTACGCCTACCTGGCAAGATGCTGCTACGAATTAGGAAAGCCCGAACAGGAATATCAGCGATATCTCAAAATAGCCCTCGAACGAAGTGTCGACGACTGTCGGGAAGCCCTTGCCGACATATATCCGCCCGACATGGCACCCGAAGATTATCCCAAACTACCCCCACTCCCATATTCCAGAAACGAAGAACAAAAGAAAATATGAACTTCATATCCTCTCTGCTTTCACAGCTCAACTACGGAACGGTTTTCTTTCTAATGCTCCTCGAAAGCACCGTTATTCCCGTACCATCCGAACTCGTAGTAGCTCCCGCAGCCTATCATGCAGCAGGCGGAAACCTCAATATATGGCTTGTTATTCTCTTCGCAACCATAGGAGCCGATTGTGGAGCAACCATTAATTATTTGGCCGGCTACTATCTAGGCCGACCGATAATCTACCGATTCGTAAACAGCCGATGGGGAAAACTATGCCTACTCAACCAGCAGAAAGTCGAGAAAAGCGAAAAATATTTCGACGACCACGGAATGGTTGCAACCATCACTGGCCGACTTCTCCCCGGAATACGCCATCTCATCTCCATACCCGCCGGTCTGGCAAGAATGAAATTCTGGAAATTCCTCCTCTACACAACCATCGGAGCCGGAGCATGGAACTGCATCCTAGCCATACTCGGACATTATCTCCACTCTTTCGTACCCCAAGAACAGCTCAACGACAAGATTATCGAATACGGAGAATATATAAAAGTAGGCCTAATGACCATCGTCGCCATAGCCCTACTTTACCTCATGGCCCGATGCTCATTCGCCGGCGCAAAACAATCAAAGAGAAATAAAAACTCAAACAAAAGAACACAATATGAACACAAACTATCAAGACGATATCGCCAAACTCGCCCCCATCACACCCCTAACCGATGAAGAAGAACGAAACCTCGCCGCACAGATAAAACTCGGCGACTCCCAGGCACTCGAAAAACTAACAAAAGCCAATCTCAAATTCGTTGTTTCAATAGCACATAAATATGCCGGACAAGGCCTCGACGACGACGACCTAATCAGCGAAGGAAACATCGCCCTCATGCACGCCGCCCAGAAATACGACAGCTCGCTAGGCACCCGCTTCGTACTCTTTGCCTCGCCCTTTATTCATCGCGCAATGAAAGAAGCCATTGCCGAACAAACCGCCCGCCTGTCACCCAAGTCGCAAGCCGCCTGCCTGTATCGCAAAACCCTCTCCATAGACCAACCGCTTCCCCTAGGAAGCAAAACCGGATTCACCCTACAAAGTCAGCTCGAAAATACCGATGCACCACACGCCGACCAGCAAGCCGAAAACAATCTCCTCAAAGAACAACTAGAACAACACATGGCCATTCTCTCCGAGCGCGAACAACAAATCATCTCCCACCTCTACGGTTTGTTTGGCAAGCAACAACTCACCATGGCCGAAACCGCAACAGAACTAAACCTCAAACGCGAGCGAGTTCGCCAACTGCGTAACAAAGCCTTTCGGAAACTCTTCAAACACCTCCGCACCCTTTAACCTCCCCCCTTCAAAAGAATATCATACCCCGGAACGATACCTCCTCATTCCTCTTCACACCCAAACGACAATCCCCAAGGCCTTATTCCTCCCTTCATACGTTACGCCTGGAGTCCCGAAGGCTTTTTTGTTGCCGTCGTACATTATTTCGGGACTTAAACTCGTTTCCGGCCCCCTCCGAACATTACGCCAAGACTTAAAAGCCTGTCTTGCTGCCGACGTACTCTACGACGGGAGTCAGGCACCCTTCTTTGCTGCCGTCTAACTTTACGACACGACTTAAATATATTATCCGGCTGCTGGATAAAACTACGTTAGGGGAGTGAACTTCCATATATTTATCAATTAGACTATTTAATCTTTGTATTATACTAATACTTTTTCCACTTAGACTAAATGAAATTTATATTCACCAAATAACTATCCCATTTAGACTGAATGAATTATATCTTTCTATAATGCCTATTTCATTTAGATTAAATGAGTTATATCTTTCTATAACGCTTATTTCTTTTAGATTAAATGAATCATAGTTTTATACAATGAATATTCCTTTTAGATTAAATGGAAATATATTTTATACAATTGAGTATTCGTTTAGCCTAAATGAAAATACTATTGATATAAGTAAAACATCATTTAGTCTAAATGATACTATACATCGTTTAAGTGAATTTTAGTTTAAAATAAATGAGATTGTATTTTATACCTTCAGTATATTATTTAATATAATTGATTAAGGCATTTTATAATGTAATATGTCAATTAGATTAACTGAAAAACTAATTATAGGATATAAAATATTCATTATTCTAATTGCTAAGCTAATTTAATAAATTAATTCTTCGATTACACTAATTGAATAATCAATGAATAGATTACAGACTATAATTACACTAAATGAATAGTTAGTGAATTTTCTTAGTCCCATCGTAACGTATTCCGGCAGGGTGCGAGCAGACTTGAGTCTTGTCGTAAAGTACGCCAGCAGCAAGAAAGGTTTCTGACTCCCTTCGTAGAGTGCGTCGTCAGCAAAACAAGGCTTTTAAGTCTTGGCGTAATGTTCGGCGTGGGCCGGAAACGAGTTTAAGTCCCGAAATAATGTACGCCGGCACCAAAAATGGTTTCGTGGCTCCTGGCGTAACATATTCCGGCACCAAAATACTTTCTGACTCCGGGAATGTCCACACTGATGCGGTCTTATCGACCGAGGAGGCGGTTCGGCATGATGCAGACAGTTCGTAAGTTGGGGTTACGGAACATTTTTGTAGGCCTAAAAGCCTAATTGAAAAGGTTTAGCTACTTTTGCGCATCGCAAATTGCAATGAAGGTTGAGCCGGATGGAAAAGACAATTGATATAGACAAAATTCTAGCAAGCAAAATGGGCACGAAAATAAAATACGTGCCCAATTTTGCGATTAATTGGCTACGACGCATAGCGCACGAAGACGAAGTAAACGGCTTTTTGTGGGATAATCGCGAAGTATATGGAACCCAGTGGCTGGAATCGTGCATCAAGTATCTGAAGATTAACCTCGACGTTGTGGGCATGGAAAATCTGCCCGACAAAAACGATGGAAAACTATACACCTTCGTTTCAAACCATCCGCTGGGCGGGCAAGATGGGGTGGCGCTGGGAGCTATCATCGGGAAACGATACGACGATAACTTCCGGTATCTGGTGAACGACCTGCTGATGAATCTTCCCGGATTGAAACCACTTTGCATAGGCATAAACACAACCGGAAAAAAGGGGCGCGACTTTCCACAGATAGTCGAAGCCGGATTTCAGAGCAATAACCACATTCTGATGTTCCCGGCCGGACTGAATAGTAGGAAAATCAATGGCGAAATTCGCGACCTGCCATGGAAGAAAACCTTCATAAGCAAAAGCGTGGAATATAAACGAGACGTGGTTCCGATTCATTTCAGTGGTCGAAATTCAGATCGCTTCTATCGCATTGCGCATTTCAGTGACAAGTACATCAAAAAGGTGAATGTGGCCATGCTATTCCTAGTCGACGAGATGTATAGAAACGTTGGAAAAACTTTCAAAATAACCATCGGTAAACCCATTCCCTGGCAAACATTCGACAATAGCAAGACACCCACACAGTGGGCCGAATTTGTGAAACAATACGTATATAAACTCTGAAGAGAAAACCCCGGCAGCCCCATAACATCATAGAGAACCTCAATAGAAAAGATGGAAGAAGAGATAATCAAACCCGTTAGCAGGGAACTTCTGCAGAAAGAACTTACGGAGGATAAGTTGCTTCGTGCTACAAATAAAAGCCACAACGATATATACGTTATATCGGCACACAACGCACCGAACGTAATGACCGAAATTGGGCGATTGCGCGAACTGGCCTTCCGTGCTGCCGGAGGAGGAACCGGTAAGGCGGCCGATATCGACGAATTCGACACAATGCCCGGATGCTGCAAACAACTCATCGTGTGGAATCCCGAAGCAGAAGAAATTATCGGAGGCTACAGATATCTCTTTGGAAGCGATTGGCAGCTTGATGCCAACGGACAACCGCTGCTCGCAACAAGTCACATGTTCCACTTCTCGGATAAATTCTTGAAAGACTATGCACCCTATACCGTTGAACTCGGGCGCTCGTTTGTGTCGCTGGAATATCAAAACGTGAGGAAAAATTCCAAAAGCATATTTGCACTCGATAATCTGTGGGACGGGCTGGGAGCACTGACGGTTATGAATCCGCAATGCAAATATTTCTTCGGGAAGATGACAATGTATCCGTCATACATTCGCCGGGGGCGCGACATGATTCTCTACTTCCTCAAAAAACATTTCGACGATAAGGATAATCTCATTATCCCCATCAAACCGCTGCAGCTCGAAACTCCCGAGTCTGAATTTGAAGCACTGTTCAACGAAACCGATTTCAAAGAAGACTATAAGATTCTTAATCGCGAAATTCGCAGCTCGGATTCAATATCCCTCCTCTGGTGAATGCATATATGAATCTTTCGCCAACTATGAAACTCTTTGGCACCGCAATAAACTATGGCTTCGGCGACGTTGAGGAAACCGGCATCCTGATAGCCGTGGACGAAATATTCGAAGAGAAACGTATACGACACATCGAAAGCTTCGCGCAAGACCATCCGGAAGCACTCAACTTTACAAGCGGAGCAAACAATGTAATCTATAGGGAACGTCGCTAACGGTATATTCTCATCAATTGATAAATGGAAAATAAATGAAGAAACTCTACATCGAAACTTATGGATGCCAGATGAATGTTGCCGATTCGGAAGTGGTTGCTTCCGTGATGAAAATGGCCGGATATGACATTTGCGAAAACGAAAACGAGGCCGACGCAATATTCCTCAACACGTGCTCCATACGCGAAAATGCAGAGAATAAAATATACAATCGACTTGATACGCTACATGCCGAAAGAAAAAAAGGACGCGAACTGATTCTAGGTGTCCTTGGCTGTATGGCCGAAAGAGTGCGCGACGACCTTATCCAAAATCATAATGTGAATCTTGTGTGCGGACCAGATTCCTATCTGAATCTGCCCGATATGATTGCACAATGCGAAAACGGGCATAACGCACTCGACATCGAACTGTCGACAACCGAAACCTATCGAGATGTAATCCCACAAAGAATCGGTGGTAATCGCGTATCGGGTTTTGTGAGCATAATGCGTGGCTGCAACAATTTCTGCCACTATTGTATTGTGCCTTTCACGCGTGGCAGGGAGCGGTCGCGCGACGTGGATAGCATTCTGCGCGAGGTTGCCGACCTCCAGGAAAAGGGTTTCAAAGAAGTGACGTTGCTGGGACAGAACGTAAACTCCTACGGACTGCTGCCCAATGGCAAGCGTCCGGAAAATGGAACTTCGTTTGCCGAATTGCTCACGATTGTGGCACGGAGCGTGCCTGAGATGCGGGTGCGCTTCACCACTTCAAATCCCGAGGATATGACCGAAGATATCCTGCACGCCGTGGCTGCCGAACCGAATCTCTGTAACCACATTCATTTTCCGGCACAGAGCGGCAGCGATAAGGTGCTGCGACTGATGAACAGGAAATATACCCGTGAAGATTATCTTCGGAAAGTTGAAGCCATACGGCGAATTATTCCCGATTGCGGTTTGACAACCGACCTTTTCGTGGGCTATCACGATGAAACTGAGGCCGACCAGGAGCTAACGCTTTCATTGATGCGTGAGGTGCGGTTCGATTCGGCTTTTATGTTTAAATATTCCGAGCGGCCTGGAACTTATGCTGCTAAGCATATGCCCGATAACGTACCCGAAGAGGAGAAAGTGCGCCGACTAAACGAACTCATTGCTCTGCAAACCGAAATATCGGCCGAACGCAATAAAGCCGATGAGGGTAGGGAGTTCGACATCCTGATAGAGCGTTTCGGTAAGCGTAGCAAGGAGCAGCTCATGGGACGCACGCAGCAAAATAAGGCCGTAGTCATTCCGCGTGGAAAGCATCACATCGGGCAAACCGTCAAGGTGAGAATAATCGGTTCGACTTCTGCTACGTTGCTGGGCGAAAGCATATAGAATAGCTAAAGTTTAGTATGAAAGATTTCATAAAAGTTTTGCTTAGATTCGTTCCGCCCTACAAACGATATTTGGTTATGGCAGTAGTGTTCAACATCCTCTCGGCATTGTTGAACATCTTTTCTTTTGCAACGCTCATTCCGATGCTGCAAATACTGTTTAAGGTCGATTCGGGTAAAGTCGCAACTCGATTGATGGAGTGGAACGAAGGCTCTTTGAGAGACGTCCTGGCCAATAATGCCGACTACTACACGCAGTTCTACGCCAACGCTTGGGGAGCCTCGACTCTTCTGCTAGTTATCGGACTGGCTTTGGCTTTTATGACTTTCCTTAAAACGGGAGCCTATTTTCTTTCCTCGGCGTCGATAACCCCAATCAGAACAGGTGTGGTGCGTGATATTCGTAACCAACTCTTTCAGAAAATAACCTCGCTCTCGCTGGGGTTTTTCAGTGAAGAACGCAAGGGCGATATCATTGCTCGAATGAGCGGTGACGTGCAGGAAATCGATAGCTCGATTATGTCCTCAATTGATATGCTCTTCAAGAATCCCATTCTCATTCTGATTTATTTCGTCACGTTGATTATTATTTCTTGGCAGCTCACACTTTTTACACTCATTTTCGTACCGATTTTCGGCTGGTTTATGGGTTTCGTGGGGCGAAAACTCAAGCAACATAGCATTAAAGCACAGTCGTTGTGGAGCGACACAATGAGTCAGGTTGAAGAAACGCTCGGTGGTTTGCGGGTTATAAAAGCCTTCTGTGCCGAGGGACTTATGAACGGGCGATTCAATAAAGTGAACTCCCAATATCGTGATGACATCATGCGAGTGAACATAAGGCAGCAGCTTGCCCACCCGATGAGTGAATTTCTGGGCACTGTGATGATTGTTGTTGTATTGTGGTTCGGCGGAACGTTGGTGCTCAGTCAGAATCCAGTGATTAGCGGTCCCACCTTTATATATTATCTTGTGATTCTCTACAGTATCCTCAATCCGCTGAAAGAGTTTTCGCGTGCAAGCTATAATATCCCCAAAGGTCTAGCATCGATGGAGCGTGTTGACAAGATTCTTCAGGCCGAAGTGGCAATCTGTGAGCCAGAGAAACCTATACACATCAAAACATTCGAACATGAAATTGAGTTTCGCAATGTGAGTTTCGCTTATGCCGACGAGAAAACAGAGCATCTGCATTGGGTTCTAAAAGATATAAACCTGGTGATTCCAAAAGGTAAAACCGTTGCACTCGTAGGACAAAGCGGAAGCGGAAAGTCGACGCTACTTGACTTGATTCCGCGCTACTATGATGTGCAACGCGGCGAGGTTCTTATTGATGGAATAAACGTTAAGAACCTTGGAGTGCACGATCTCCGCCAGCTTATTGGTAACGTGAATCAGGAAGCAATTCTTTTCAACGACAGTTTCAGAAACAATATCTCGTTCGGTGTAAAAGCAAATGACTCCGACATTCAAGAGGCTGCGAAAATTGCCAATGCTCACGAGTTCATTATGCAGAGCGAGAGAGGATACGACACCAATATCGGCGACCGTGGGGGGAAACTTTCAGGTGGTCAGCGTCAACGTGTGAGTATTGCTCGCGCTATATTGAAAAATCCACCAATACTGATTCTCGACGAAGCTACATCGGCTCTAGACACCGAAAGTGAACGCCTTGTACAGGATGCGCTCTACAAACTCATGAAGACTCGCACAACCATTGCCGTGGCCCACCGCCTCTCGACCATCAAGAACTCTGACGAAATATGCGTTCTGCATGAAGGTCGAATCGTTGAACGTGGCACTCACGACGAACTTATGGAGATAGCGGGATATTACAAGAAACTGCATGACATGCAGGAGATTTAATTACGACCAAACACTTTTCAACATAAACAAGTGATGAGAAAAGAAAAAAGCAAAAGCGTTGTAGACTTATCATTTCAGCCGATGATTGCTGTAGTGATGAACATTTTGCTGGTCTACATTATATATTTCATTGCTCGTGTGGCTTTCCTACTTGAGAATTATAGTCTTCTTGGGGGGCACTCACTCACAATTCGCCATTTGTCCGAACTGTTTAGTGGTGCGCTAATGTTCGATTCCAGTGCAATTGTCTACACCAACTCCCTTTACATCGTGATGATGTTATTGCCCGTTTGGTTCAAAGAGTTCGATGGCTATCACAAGCTCTGCCGATTGGTGTTCGTGATTGTGAACAGTGTTTGCTTGGCTACAAATCTTGCAGATTCGGTTTATTTCCCTTACACGCTTCGGAGAACAACTACAACCGTGTTTCATGAGTTCGGAAACGAAACCAACTTGTTGCGTATCGTTGGTACAGAGCTTTTCAGACATTGGTATCTTGTGTTGCTTTTTGCTGTTTTAGTGTGGCTTATGTGGAAGCTTTACAGAACACCGCGTTCGAAGGTTTATAATTTCCTCCGGGCATCCCATCGGTTAATCTATACCGGTATTCAATTCCTTGCGCTTGCCGTGGCTACTTTGCTCGGCGTAGCAGGTGCTCGAGGTGGTTTGCAAAGTGGTGTACGCCCTATAACCATAAGCAACGCCAATCAATTTGTGGAGCGTCCCGTTGAATGTGGGCTCGTTTTGAACACACCGTTTGCTCTTATACGAACAATCGGGAAGAATGTTTATGTGGTGCCGAGTTATTATCCCGACTTGCAGTCGGCCTCCAAAGTATTTAACCCAGTTGTTAGGAGTCTGAAACCAACGGTCAAAAATAAAAAGAACATTGTTATCCTGATTGTCGAGAGTTTCGGACGCGAATATATTGGTGCCCTGAATAAAGATCTAGAAGGCGGGCACTACAAAGGTTATACCCCAAACGTAGACAGTCTGATAGCTCGTAGTTGCGTGTTTAGTCACTCGTTTGCAAACGGGCACAAAAGCATAGATGGTATGCCATCCGTGTTGTGCAGCATTCCAATGTTCGTAGAGCCATTTGTGCTAACACCTGCATCTATGAATACCTACACCGGACTGCCTGGACTTCTGAAAGACTGGGGATATTCAACAGCATTTTTCCATGGGGCTAATCGCGGCTCTATGGGTTTTCTGGCATTTTCTAAAAAGATAGGCTTTCAGAATTATTACGGTAGGCAGGATTATGCCTCCGATAAACGATTCGGAGGCGACGACGACTTTGACGGTAATTGGGGAATATGGGACGAACCCTTTCTACAATTCTTCTGTGCGAAGATGAATCGTATGCGACAGCCTTTCATGACGGCACTATTCACTGTTTCGAGTCATCACCCGTTTGTGATACCCGACAAATACAAGAATATCTACACTGAAGGAGAGCTGCCCATTCACAAGTGCATTCGCTATACAGACATGGCCATTGGCAAGTTTTTCCAGTCGGCCCGCAAACAGTCTTGGTTTCGTAACACGATATTCATCATCACCAGCGACCACACAAACCAAAGTAATCACGCCGAGTATAAAACCGGAATAGGCGAATTCAGTGCGCCCGTCATAATCTATGATCCCTCGGCAACGACGGTCAAACCTGGAATGCGTGATGCCGTGGCCCAGCAAATCGATATCATGCCAACCGTTCTCGATATAATTGGTTACGACAAACCATATCTAGCATTCGGATGCGATGTATTAAAAACACCTGCCAGTCAAACTTATGCATTGAGCTATCTAAATGGGATTTATCAATACGTGAAATATGGGTACACTCTCCAGTTCGACGGTCAGAAGGTTGTTGGTATATATTCTCTTGCCGACCGACTCATGCAGCACAACCTTTATGGGCACGTTGCTGTTCAATCAAAGATGGAATGCGAACTCAAAGCCATAATTCAACAGTACATGTATCGCATGGTCAACGATAAACTCATGCCTGAATCATGAATGCAATCTATCGTTTGGTCTACGTCTTAGCCTATGGATTCTGGTACGTTATGTCCTTGCTTCCACTAGAGGTGCTCTATTTTCTTTCCGATGTATTGTATTTCCTCGTGGCCCACGTTGTGAAATATCGTCACAGAATAATTTCGACTAACATCCGAAGTAGTTTTCCCGACCGAACCGACGATGAGGTTCGCCAAATAGAACTCGATTTCTATCATTGGTTCTGCGACTATCTCGTAGAGACTCTGAAACTAATGACAATCAAACCAGCCCAAATACAGAGGCGTATGCGATTCGAAGGTATGGAACGGCTCAATAGAACGCTTGAGAGCGGACAATCGTGTGCCATATATCTCGGCCACTATTGCAACTGGGAATGGATGTCCTCATTGCCCTATTGGACTCCGAAACAGATTGCATGTTGCGAGCTTTATCATCCTTTGGAGAACGAATATTTCGATCGCCTTTTCAAATTCGTTCGCGAAAGGCACAATTCAATCTGCATTCCAATGCGGGATGCCCTTCGAAAAATCGTTGAATTCAAAAACAACAATCAAACAATTGTTCTGGGTTATATTGCCGACCAAGTTCCCATGTGGAACAATATCTATCATTGGCTCGACTTTCTCAATCACGACACACCCGTACTAACCGGAGCTGAACGTATTGCGCGAAAGAATAACCAAGCATGTTTCTATGGCGACTTGCGGAGAATACGGCGGGGCTATTATGTTTGCGAAATGAAACCCATAACCCTCACTCCAAACGAAATGCCCCAGTGGGGAATAACCGACGCCTATTTCAGAATGCTCGAACAAACCATCAAACGGCAACCAGAACTGTGGTTGTGGAGTCACAACAGGTGGAAAAGAAGTCATGAAGATTTCGATCGTGAGTGGGAAGTGAGAGACGGTCGTGTAGTTAAGCGTAAAATAAACCCTGACACAAACTAAGAATGAAAATAACAGCTGTAGTAGTCACATATAACCGGTGTGAGCTACTTAAAAAAGGAATTGAAAGCCTGCGTCGGCAGAAAAGGCTCGAGGAAATAATTGTGGTCAATAATGGAAGTATCGACGGAACCGCGGATTGGCTCTCCTGTCAATCAGACCTGAAAGTTATAACCCAGGAAAATGTGGGCGGAAGTGGCGGATTCTACACAGGAATAAAAGCTGCCTATGATGATGGTGCCGATTGGATTTGGTGTATGGACGATGATGTTTTTCCGCGGCCCGACAGTCTTGACCATCTCCTCGATGAAGCGCAAAAGTACTCCTATGAACAGATAGGTATTCTCAGTCCGCGACGTATTATGGATGACAAGGTGTTCACCCATGAATTTCGACGCTACGACTTCTCGAATCCCGTTGGCAGTATGCACGCCATGAAACTCACAGGAGACGAAACTAAGCCTACTGAAATCGTTGGATGCGATTTCGAGGGACCATTAATTTCAAGAGCAGTCGTCAGCAAAATCGGTCTCCCGAACAAGGATTTATTCATCTTCTGCGACGATACCGACTATTGTTTGCGCGCTCATCTTGCCGGATTCACCCTTGTCTACGTGCCCGACGCCGTCATGGATAAGCATAAATTTTTCTCGGGTGACTCGTGGACTGAGCGTAACCGCAAAAAAAAGTGGAAACGCTACTATCAGGTGCGAAACGAAGCTTATATGAATCATCATTACGGGCGGAATTGGGCTGTGCGTTATCTACGTTCGTGGATAGGTGCGATGGGGTATGTTGTTCCGGCCATAATCACAATGCCTTTCACCCGCGCATGGCAACCGAAAGACCTCATGATGCTTCACCGCGCGTATTACGACGGAATTAACGAACAATTAGGAAAAAGATGACATACAAATGACAACACATCTCGTAAAGACAATCATTCCCATCTATCGTGCCCAGCTGCATCCCGAGGAGCAGGCTGCTCTGCAAAACAATCTCGCCTTGCTCGATGGTATTCCTGCCGCATTCATCAAGCCCGAAAGTCTCGATATAAGCGAGCTTGCCAGGCAATATCCTCAAGTTGAAGTGATAAACGTGAGCGACAATTGGCTCGGTTCGGAGCTCGGGGTGAGAGGTTACAACGACATGATGACTTCGGCCCGATTCTATGAATTGTTTGCCGATTGCGAATACATTTTCATCTGTCACGTTGACGCATGGCTCTTCAGAAACGAGGTCGAGCAGTGGTGCCGTAAAGGGTATGACCTTGTGGCTGCGCATTGGCCAACCCGACCGCGCTACAAGCGATTCCCGCTCAAGCAATACATCCAACTTAAGATTCGCCTCAAGCCTGCATGGAAAAATCTCCACTGCCAGATGTTCGGAAAGATTGGCAACGGTGGTTTATGTTTGCGCAAAGTTGAAACGTTCCGCAACCACTGTTTGCGATATGCCGGCGAGATTGAACGCTACAAGCAGATGGGCCTCACGAGTCCGATGTACAACGAGGATATTTTCTGGGCCTTTGTTCCAAGTCTGCGTGTGCCTACGATAGAAGAGGTTCTCACCTTCGCTTTCGACCTCAAACCCACGATTTCCTACAAGCTCAACCGTAATCGTCTGCCGATGGGCTGCCACGGATTCAATAAAAACTCGCGCATTCCTTTCTGGAGTCGGTTTATACCGTGTATCCAGTCGGTACAGTGATTCTCTGTCCGCTCGGCCGCGCATGGGAATTTTGTTTTTCGCCCGCTGGCACTCTGTGGCTCAAAAACAATTTTGCATTTCGTCCGCCGACACTCTGTGGTGCAAAAACAATTTTGCATTTCGCCCGCTGGCACTCTGTGGTGCAAAAACAATTTTGCATTTCGCCCGCCGACACTCTGTGGCCCAAAAACAATTTTGTTTTTCGTCCGCTGGCACTCTGTGACGCAAAAACAATTTTGTTTTTTCGCCCGCTGGCACTCTGTGGCTCAAAAACAATTTTGTATTTCGTCCGCCGACACTTGCTGACAAGAATCGTAGAGATAAAAATCATAAAAAACCGAGCGAGCTCAAGAACGAATTGCTCCGCTCATAAAGAATTGATAGAAATGAACATAAAACACATTGTTCTTCTGGGAGCGCTCCTCCTTACGGGCATAGAACATGTCTCGGCGCAGGAAGACAATTTCCGTAAGGCCGACGAAATGAATCGGCTGGCCGAATCAGCCTATGCCCGAACGAAACGAACGACGCATAAAGATTCGCTCGAGATATATCGAGCCGTAGTAGATGGAGTGAAATTCACCCTGAAATGCGATGAATACGACCGTTTACCCAATCAGAATAAACTCATCGAACCGCGTTTCGAAAATGAAAATGCAAAGCGTATCCAGACTCTCTACCCACGGTTGATTGATGCCGGACTGTATCTCCTCAAAGGACCTTATACGCATCTCGAGGGAATGGAAACAATGAAGTTCTATCTTGCATCGCGAAACAATCGACTACTTGCTGATATGCCCGACGAGAGCGGACTGGCAGCCTATAATCTGGCCTACTACAACCTGAAAGCGCGCAATCTGAAAGACGCCAACGAGTATGCCGACATGGCTATGCAATACGACGAAACTGCACTCGGAGCGGCCGAAATTAAGGCCCAGTGCATGAGTCGGGAAATGGTAACTGCCAACGATTCGCTGCGCTATCTGGCGGTAATCAAGAAACTCTATGAAACCGACCCGACGAACAAAACCTATTTCTCGTGGATTATGCGCTTCTATCAGCATCCAACACCCAGATTCAACCTCGAAGATTTTGTCGACAAGCAACTCGAGGAAAATTTCGGCTCGGTCATACCCTGGATTCTCAAAGGCGAAATTGCCATGAACGCCAGACGGTGGGATGAAGCCATCGAAGCCTATAAGCAGGCCGACGAAATCGACCCGAACATCATTCCCGTGATATTCAACATCGGCGTGAGCCTTAATCAGAAAGGTGTCGAGATTCGTAAGGCCGTCGTGGCACGTCGTAAGAAAGGGCAAAAGGCGTCGAACAAAGAATTCCTCGATATTTTCATCCAAGCCCGAACATATTTGGAACGTGTCAGGGCTAAAGACCCGCGACGCAATAAAGTGGATTGGGTTGAACCGCTCTACATGGACTACATCATATTGAACGAAAAGACAAAAGCGGCCGAACTGGAGCCGTTGGTTAGCAAATTCAAAAAATGAGATTGCGAAAGTTATTCATAATACTCATCTTCGGCTGTATGTCGCTAGCCGGCATGGCCCAGAAAAAGCAGATGTCGGCAGTGCGCGAACAGCTCAAAACCGGTAAAGACCTCAAGAAGGCCGAGTCTTCGTTGCGCGAGCTTCTGAAAGATTCGGTAAACCGCGAAAACAAAAAAATATGGCTTCTGCTATGCGAAGTTTTGACAAAGCAATATGAAATAGGAAATGAGAAACTCTATCTGAAACAAAAATACGACACAGCACAGTTCTTCTCGCTCACACGCAGAATATACGAAACAATGCAGTCGTTTGACTCGCTCGACGCCCGACCCGACGCTCGTGGTATATCGCAGCCGAAGTTCCGCTATAAACACGCAGAATTTCTTAATTCCATAAGACCGAATCTTTTCAACGGTGGAACATATTTCATCCATAGAAAGGATTATGTCACGGCCTACGACCTATTCGACATCTATATCGAAAGCATCAAACAGCCGCTCCTGTCCTGGATTAACTACGGGAAACACGACGCGCTGATGCCTCATGCAGCCTACTGGACAATGTATTGCGGTTACAAAATTAACGACGCTCGGAAAATCACAAAGCACATGAAACTGGCCGAGCGTGACTCGTCAATGCTTAACTTCGTAAGGCAATACGAGGCTGATGCGTTCTTACTCGAAAAGGATACAGCAAATTATATTAGGGCACTGCGCGCAGGATTCGAACAATATCCCAACTTCGCGTATTTCTTTCCCCGACTTCTGGAATATTATTCCAAAATCGGCGAGCGCGACTCGGCAATGATGATTATTGACCGCGCACTGGAGGCCGACTCAACAAGCGTACTTTTTCGCTTTTCGAAAAGTACCGCACTGCTCAACATCGGACGATATGCCGAGAGCATTGACATCTGCAAACAACTCATTAGCGAAAACAAGGACTTCGCCGAGGGTTATTACAACATCGGACTGGCTTATTTCAACCAGGCCGTTGAACTCGATAAGGTTCAGCAATCGCGCTCGAAGAGAGCTCGGATAAATGAACTTTACGCAAAGGCACAACCTTATATTGAACGCTATCGCGAATTTGCACCCGAGAAAAAAGACAAATGGTTGCCGGTACTCTATACCATATACTTGAGTCTAAACAAAGGCAAAGAATTCGACGAAATAGAAAAGATTAGAAATGGAACAAGGTGAAATAATACGACGATTGGGTATTGAGCCGAACGCAATGCAGAAAGAAACAACGGCAGCTATTAGTCGAACTAATAAAGACGTTGTGGTGCTATCGCCCACCGGATCGGGAAAAACTCTGGCTTATCTTATACCATTGGTAGAGAAATTGCGAGCCGACGTTGAAGAACTGCAAGCCGTGGTTCTGGTCCCGGGAAGAGAACTGGCGATACAGTCGAACGAAGTGATGAAGAGTCTCGGCAGCAGATTGAAAAGTATGGCGCTCTATGGCGGTCGAGCCACGATGGACGAGCATCGTCTGCTTCGGAAGCTCAATCCGCAAATAGTCTTCGCAACTCCAGGTAGACTGAACGATCATCTTGACAAACAGAATCTGTCTGCTAAATCGGTTGAATATCTTGTGATAGATGAGTTCGATAAATGCTTAGAAATGGGCTTTCGAGACGAGATGATTCGTCTAGTTGGGAAACTCAACGCAGTTAAACGTCGCATTCTGCTTTCGGCAACCGAATCGGAGATAATTCCGCGGTTCGTGAATATGCAACATATCGAACGGATAGATTATAGAAAGGAAAATAAACAACTCGATAATCGGTTATCGTTCTTCCAAATAAACAGCCCTGAAAAAGATAAACTTCCTACTCTGCGGAATCTTCTTTTAACTCTTGGAGAACAAAGTAGCATCGTGTTCCTGAATTATCGTGACGCCGTAGAACGAACCGCCACCTTCTTATGCGAACAAGGATTCGCCGTTTCGATGTTCCATGGTGGACTGGAACAGAGCTACCGCGAAGCAGCTCTATATAAATTCTCCAATGGAGCGGCCAATATCATGGTGAGTACGAATCTGGGAGCTCGGGGACTGGACATTCCCGATGTCGAAAATATCATAAATTATCATATCCCCGAAAATGAAGAAGAATATGTGCATCGAATCGGACGCACCGCAAGATGGAATAAAACCGGAAATGCTTTCTTCATACTCAACCATGAGGAGCAAATGCCTGAATATGTTCGGGAGGAAATGCAGGAATATTCTTTCCCCGTAGAACTGCCGAAACCTGCGCTGGCAAGAATGGTTATCCTATATATCGGAAAAGGCAAGAAAGATAATATTTCGAAAGGTGATGTCCTTGGCTTCCTATGCAAGAAAGGAGGACTTAACTCGTCGGATGTCGGAAGGATAGATGTCAAGGAACGATACACATATGCAGCAGTTAATTGTTCGAAACTGTCGCAAGTTCTCAGACTTACTAAAGGTGAGAAAATAAAAGGTATAAATACCTTAGTGGAAGAGGTCGTGTGAGCCTTTTACACAAACTGCCATGTTTCTCTGTTTGTCCGTGATTATCTGTCTTTTCTGTCATATTTTGTACGCTGAAAAACATGTATAAATATTTGCAGGGACGAAATATAAGGAGTAATTTCGCGTCCGTCAGTTCATGAACTGGCAATGTTAGTTTTCCTGACTATAAACCAGATATTAACTTAAATACAATTTCAAATGAAGAAGTACAATTTTAATGCAGGTCCATGTATGCTTCCACGTGAAGTGATTGAAAACACTGCAAATCAAATCTTGGATTTCAACGGTAGTGGTCTATCCTTGGCAGAAATCAGCCACAGAGCAAAAGACTTTCAACCAGTAGTTGATGAGACTGTAGCCTTGGTGAAAGAAGTTCTGGACGTTCCAGAAGGTTATTCTGTAATTTTCCTTGGAGGTGGAGCATCTCTCCAGTTCTGCATGGCCCCAATGAACTTCCTAAAAAAGAAGGCCGGTTACGTAAATACCGGTGTTTGGGCAAAGAAAGCAATGAAGGAAGCAAAACTGTTTGGTGAAGTAGTAGAGGTCGCATCTTCTGCTGCCGATAACTTCACTTACATTCCGAAGAACTACAATATTCCAACAGATATTGACTATCTGCATATAACAAGCAACAACACTATCTATGGTACTGAAATGCACAAAGATTTGGATGCACCAGTTCGCATGATTGGTGACATGTCATCAGATATCTTTAGTCGTCCGGTTGATGTTGCTAAGTACGACTGCATATACGCAGGGGCACAGAAGAACCTTTCAATGGCCGGTGTTACAATCGTTATCGTAAAGGACGAAGCTCTTGGAAAAGTTGACCGTCCTCTGCCGACAATGCTCGACTACCGCACACACGTTTCCAAGGGTTCGATGTTTAACACTCCTCCTGTTGTACCAATCTACACAGCAATGGAAAATCTGCGCTGGGTTAAAGCTAATGGCGGAGTTGAAGCTATGGCTAAGATTGCTAAGCAGCGTGCTGATATGCTCTACGGAGAAATCGACCGTAACAAGTTGTTCCGCGGTACTGTTAAGGAAGAAGATCGTTCTTACATGAATATCTGTTTCGTAATGAACGACGAGTACACTGAACTGCAACAAGAATTCTTTGATTTTGCTACTTCCAAAGGTATGGTCGGCATAAAGGGACACCGCGATGTTGGTGGTTTCCGTGCCAGCTGCTACAATGCACAGACCATCGAAGGCGTTCAGGCACTTATTGACGCAATGAAAGAATTCGAAGCAAAGCACTAAATTCATAATCAATACATGGAGTCTATATGGGATTGAAAAACCATATAGGCTCCTCTTAATTCCATAAATAACATGAAAGTTTTAATTGCAACCGAAAAGCCTTTTGCTCCCGCAGCCGTTGAAGACATAAAGAAAGAACTGGCAACAGCCGGTCACGAAATCGTATTGCTGGAGAAATACACCGATAATGCACAGCTTCTGGAAGCTGTGAAGGATGCTGACGCAATGATTGTTCGTTCAGACAAAATAACTCCAGCAGTACTTGACTCAGCAAAGAATCTGAAAATTGTTGTACGTGCTGGAGCCGGATACGACTCTATCGATACTGCTTATGCTAAAGAAAAGAATGTTGTTGTTGAGAATACCCCAGGTCAAAACTCCAACGCCGTAGCCGAATTGGTTATGGGAATGCTTGTATATGCCGTTCGCAATTTCTACAACGGTAAAGCTGGTTCTGAACTCAAAGGTAAGCGTCTAGGTATTCTTGCTTTTGGAAATGTTGGACGTAATGTAGCTCGCATTGCCAAAGGATTTGGTATGGAAGTTTCTGCCTATGATGCATTTTGCCCGGCCGATGTTATAGAACAGGCTGGTGTTCGCGCGGTTAAGTCGCAAGACGAACTCTTCCAAACCAACGACATCATTTCTCTACACATCCCGGCAACTCCTGAGACAATTAAGAGTATCGATTACAGAACTGTGAATCAGATGCCAAAAGAAGGTATCCTTGTGAACACCGCACGTAAGGAAGTGGTTAACGAAGAAGAATTGGTTAAGCTTATGTCGGAACGTAAAGACCTCAAGTTCATCACTGATATCAAGCCTGACCTTGATGAGGAATTTAAGAAGTTCGAAGGCCGCTACTTCTCTACCCCGAAGAAGATGGGCGCCCAGACAGCCGAGGCTAACTCGAATGCTGGTATTGCAGCTGCAAAACAAATAAATTCGTTCTTTGCAGAAGGCGACACCAGATTCCAAGTGAACAAATAAGAAATCTCCAATTGAATAGTAATTGTTTAGAAGAGCGGGATGAGAAGAACAAAAGCATATTCTCATCCCGCATATTTAGAATATTCACCAACTAGTTATTTTATACTATGGCAACAATAAAACCTTTCAAAGGTATTCGCCCCCCGAAAAACTTGGTTGAGCAAGTAGAAAGCCGTCCCTACGACGTTCTTGATTCAGATGAAGCACGTGTAGAAGCTGGTACAAACGAAAAGAGTCTTTATCACATCATCAAGCCCGAAATCAATTTTGAAGAAGGCACAAGTGAATACGATCCACGCGTTTATGAAAGTGCAGCTGAACATTTCCAGATGTTCCAAGATAAAGGATGGCTCGTACAGGATGATAAGGAACAATATTATATCTATGCGCAAACTATGAATGGCCGTACACAATACGGTTTAGTTGTAGGTGCATTCGTGAATGACTACATGACCGGAGTTATTAAAAAGCACGAACTCACACGCCGCGATAAGGAAGAAGACCGTATGAAACATGTTCGTGTATGTAATGCTAACATCGAACCGGTATTCTTCGCTTATCCTGACAACAAAACACTCAACGACCTTCTGAATCATTACGCAACAATGAAGCCCGAATACGATTTCATTGCCCCCATCGATGGTTTCAGACACCAATTCTGGGTTGTTTCTGATGAAAAAGACATCAAAACTATCACGGAAGAATTTGCTAAGATGCCCAGTCTCTACATTGCTGACGGACATCATCGCTCGGCTGCAGCTGCACTCGTTGGAGCAGAAAAAGCAAAGCAGAATCCCAATCATAAGGGCAACGAAGAGTATAACTACTTCATGGCCGTGTGCTTCCAGGCTAGCCAGCTCACTATTCTCGACTACAACCGTGTTGTGAAAGATCTCAACGGGATGTCGAGCGCCGAATTCCTGAAAGCACTCGAAAAGAACTTCGTTGTTGAAGCTAAAGGCACAAATGAATATCATCCGAAACAACTCCATGAGTTCTCCCTATATCTCGATGGCCAATGGTATAGCCTCACCGCAAAACCGGGAACCTACAACGATGCGGACCCCATTGGAGTGCTTGATGTTGATATCTCCAGCCGACTCATTCTCGATGAACTGATGGGTATCACCGACCTCCGCTCTGATAAACGTATTGATTTCGTTGGCGGACTGCGCGGGCTCTCCGAACTGAAGCGTCGTGTTGATAGTGGAGAAATGCGTTGGGCACTCGCCCTCTATCCTGTTTCGATGCAGCAAATCATGGACATTGCCGACAGTGGAAAAATAATGCCGCCTAAGGCTACATGGTTCGAGCCGAAACTACGCTCAGGTCTGATTATTCACAAGCTAGACTAAAGAAAGCGTAACATCCTTTCCAGCAAGGCGATAGCACCTTTCTGTAAAAGCGATAGTACCTTTCTGTAAAAGCGATAGTACCTTTCAGCAAAAACGATAGTACTTTTCGGCAAAAACGATAGTACTTTTTCATGAAAACGATAGTACTTTTTGCCCAAAACGATAGTACCTTTTTTTGAAGAAGATAAGACAAGGTTGAAATGTAAATGACCGACTCCTATCAAACTATAAAAGAGACAAGCATAGGCGAGGGATTCTATTCCAACAAGCGGAGTAAGTTCCTCGCCTTTGCACACCATGTCGAAACCACTGACGAAATCTCAGTCATCCTGAAAAACTACAAGAAACGATTCTATGATGCTCGCCATTGTTGCTATGCTTACCGAATTGGTACCGGCTATGATATGCAATTCCGATTCAATGACGACGGTGAACCCTCTTCAACTGCCGGTAAACCTATCTACGGGCAAATTCAAAGCAGTAAACTAACCGACATCCTCGTTTGCGTTGTCAGATACTACGGCGGTATAAACCTCGGCACCGGCGGTCTGATAACAGCCTACAAGACTGCCGCCTCCTTAGCTATCGCTAACTCCATTATTGAAGAGCGATTCATCGAAGAACGTATAATCTATACATTTGCTTACCCCATTCTGAACGACGTTATGAGAATCGTCAAGGAAATGAATCCGAAAATAATTAACCAGCAATTCGACAATACTTGTGAAATCACCCTGTCTATTCGTCAAACCAAAGCTCACGAATTACGAGACCGGCTAAACAAACTCTCCTTTAAATAAACCTGAACATGAATATAGAGCAACTAAAGAGTAAAGACGAATACTATATGCGACTCGCCCTACTTGAAGCTGAAACTGCTTATACAGAGGGCGAGATTCCCGTGGGAGCTGTTATTGTGTGCCGTGACAGAATCATTGCACGGGCGCATAACCTAACCGAAACTCTGCACGATGTAACAGCTCATGCCGAGATGCAGGTCATAACTATGGCGGCTAATGAAATCGGAGGAAAGTATTTGCAAGACTGTACCCTGTATGTTACTCTTGAGCCTTGTATTATGTGTGCCGGAGCCATTGGTTGGGCGCAGCTAGGCAGAGTTGTTTACGGATGTGCCGACGAGCGTCGGGGCTTTAGCGTACATGCTCCGCAAGCCTTCATCCCAAAGCTTCGGTTGTATCGGGAATATTGGAGAACGAGTGCAGAAACATTATGCTTCGTTTTTTCAGAGAGAAAAGATAGATACACAAAAAAACTGGTGTGTCTCGAAAAACACACCAGCTCCTAATCTAAAAATTAATCCTTTATTTAACGATGACTTTCTTTCCGTTTTGGATGTAAACACCCTTTTGAAGACCATCCAGTGAAGTTCCGACGTATTGTCCGTTTATGTTATAAACTCGGTTGTCGGTTGTCTGATCAGCTTCAGTATTCACATCGGCTATTCCATCCGTAACGTCTTCCCAGGCCTTTGTACCCTTCATCCACACGAAGTCGCAAACTCCACCGCGCTTCTTCATTCTAGTCAGTCCTCCTGTAAACATGTTTTGAGGCTGTGTATGGAATTTGAGTTCAGGTGTAGTTGTAGTTGTGAACTCGGTGTTCCTACCCACTCCGAACAAGTCGCCTGCAACGCCCGATGGGTTGAGATAGGTGTGACCATTGTTATGAGTATAACGATTGTTGGGGTCGTTGTCGGCAATTACCGGGGTGAAGCATTGAATACCTTTACCAGTATTGACGGTATTGCTTGTCCAGCGACTTTTCACGAAATAGAGATGAGTAACGAGTAAGCCGCCGCCATACGATGAGCCGAGGTAGTTGGCTAGTCCACGATCCCATTTGATTCCTGCATAGCGATTCTCGATGAGGAAACATTCGTTGGGGTTGTCGGGGTTTTTTATCTGATAAACCTCTCCGCCTGCAGCTACTGATTTGAGACCTGTAACCTTACAAGGTTTTTCGGGGTCGAGCACACGATAGTCTATCCAGCCACAGAAGTTGCGCTCATAGCCGGTGTATGCGGGTGGAACGAATCCGTTGCCGTTATACGGACCTTGGTCCATAATGTCCCAGATGTACATGCCGTAGTTGGTGTTCTTGTTTCCCGAGTTGCCTGATGTGTCGTAGAAGTCGGGCAAGCCCAGGCAGTGTGAGAATTCGTGGCAGAGTGTTCCCAGTCCGTCCAAGGTTGCACCGGATGTTCCCTGAAGCTCACAACCGCAGGCATAGGTATTTACGCGTTTACCGTCGACCTTAATGGTTTGATCATAAATCATTCCAAACTCATTCCTGTAACCCAGAGTACTCTCGTGAGGCCAAATTGTATATGACGGGGCGCCCGATGCTTGGCCGTAACCTGCATAGACAACGTAAACCTGGTCAACGAATCCATCGTTATCCCAGTCGTAGATGGTGAAATCTACTCCCGAATTGTCGGCAGCCTTTACAGCCTCTTTGATTAGCTCACGCACGTTTGCGTCGTTGTTGTCACCATAATAGGCCATATTTTTTGAGGCCTTGAATGGGCCGGCAACATCGAAAGTGAGCGAGAGCTTTCCGTTGCTGCAATCATAGAAATAATCGTGAACCGAGCCAACTGCTCCGTTTTTGGAATAACCTTTTACGTTGCACATTTCTTCGAATTCCTGTTTAGGATTCGTAAGTGTGAAATCGTTGTCTGCAAATGAAATGAGAATCACAAGACCTTTTCTTTCTCCGTTCAGATTGGGGTTGGGGGTTCCGATTCCCATAGGGGTAACTCTTGAGCGGGGATGATTCTCGACAACTGCACGACTGTAAGCCTTTTGCAAACCTTCGTTTTGGTCGCCTAATTTCTTCAAAGCAGAAACTTCCTTAGCTGAACGTACTGTAACGTCGTGTGCTAGAATGTCCGACGCAATGACTCCGTTTTCAGAAGCTGTTGCATAGACATAGCTTCCATTGACTTCAACCACCGGAACATAGTCGGTGGTTACATAATAGTGAAGATGCTCGTCACCGACAAGCATCAGCTGCATCTCCGAGCCGTCGCTCTGTTGAATGGTGCGCCATACTCTTTTTGCAGGCACAGCAAGGGCTGTTATCGAAACGAAAAGCCATAGTGCCAATAGTAATCCTTTTCTCATAATTCTTTATTTTAAGATTGTTTCCGCAAAGGTAATACTCTTAGAATGAAGTCCCAAGGGTAATGTCTGGCATTTATGTTAATGTAGGTTCAATGCAAGGAGCACGTTAGGGTAGCTTACGGGTTCAGTTCTGAGATGCCTCTAGGTGTTTTTATATACATTGTTCTTAGTATAAATGTTTTTATAGCTAAGGAATTTATAATGCCTATACTAAAAATATTTTTTCAGTATAGGCAATAATAATGCGCAGTATTAAAATAAAATATTAGTATGAGCATTATCAATGCTTATACTTAAGAGAAAAAATAAGTTAAGATATTGTCAATGCGCCTACTCAATATAAAATATAAGTTAAGGCATTATTAATGCGCTTCTTGGAAATAAAATATAAGTTAACGCATTGCCAATGCGTATTATCAAAATAAGTTTTATGTATAGGCATTATTAATGCGAGTATATAAAATATTTTTTTAGTGTCAGCATTGATAATTCTGTAGAAAAATATATCTTTACATCCGGAAAGACTTCGACAACGAGAGAGCGTTAATAGAATATTCAGATAATACTTAAAAATATCGGTGTAAATGAAGAGGTATAATTCAATTCATCCCCTGAAAATTGGGAAAGGTGGGTGCAATATGTTCGAAAATCCGTTACATGCGCAGTTTCAAAAGGCACAGTATGCCCTGGTTAGTGAGATTGGGGCGGCAAAACTCGATATGCCCGAAGAATTACTCAAAGAATGGAAGACTAACATAGACCTTGAGATTGAAATCAATAAGGAAACAAAAGAGTCGGCTCTAACTGCGAAAATGCGCGAGAAAGATAGAGAGCGCGATAGGCTGATTAGATATGTTTTCGGTGTGATAAGAACGCAAAAACTTTCGCCTGTCAAGGATATTCGTGAGGCGGCCGAGGAAATGGCGGTTGTTTTTGGACCATATAGAGGGATGCAGTCGAATTCGGCTGAAACGGAAAGTTTGCTTATTGCGGGGCTTCGTGTGGATGCCGAAAAGCATTCCGGCCATGTGAATAACCTAGGGCTTGCTTATGTGCTGAACAAACTTTATGAGGTGAACAGAGAGTTCGATGAATTGCGTACGGCTCGACGAATGTACTTGGCCGACAATAGATTGCCCAGCTCGAAGAAGATTCGTCCGAAGACCGACCGTGCCTTTTCAAGCGTTTGTTTATATGTCCAGATGGCCCATCTTCGAGCCGCATCGGAGGATGAGGAGTTGATTTCAACTCTTATTAGGCGTATGAATCGTACCTCACTCGACTTTAGGACGAGCTACAGGGAAGGTCGTGCTCAGAGAAAGAGAAGTGCAGAAGAGAAAATTATGCAGAATGATGAGTCGGCTGCCCCGATAGATGTGCCGGTAGACGATGATGATTCGTTTGAGGTTGAAAGTAGGAATGAAAATGTGGGTGAGGCAATTGAATAATGCTAGCTTAATAATATCTAAACTAGATTAGACTTTTAAGTCTTACCAAAGTGCAGAATGGTTTGTAAATATCTCTTGAGAAAAATAAAAATAGCCGATAATCAAATGACTAACGGCTATTCTTTGTAGCGGGGGTGGGACCCGAACCCACGACCTCCGGATTATGAATCCGACGCTCTAACCAGCTGAGCTATCCCGCCATGTTTTTTGAGCGCTTTCCCTTTGTAAGAAAGTGATGCAAAGGTATTGAAAAAAAATAACCCACAAAATCTTTTTGTACTTTTGCATGCAGAACGTAGTGCTGGAGCACTGTCTCATAAACCTGATGTTCCGAATTAATAAACTTGATATTTTTATTGCAAAGCAATTTGGTTTGCTGTTCACTGGGACTTTTTTCATCAGCCTTTTTGTGTTGATGATGCAGTTCTTGTGGCAGTCGGTGGACAACTTGATCGGAAAGGGGCTTTCGCTTGAGGTTATGGGACAGTTCTTTTGGTATATGGCTATGTGGATGACTGCAAAGGCTTTGCCCTTGGCGATATTGCTTTCTTCGTTGATGACTTATGGTAATTTGGGAGAGAGGTCGGAATTAACAGCAATAAAATCTGCTGGGATATCTTTGTTTCAGTCGTTTCGAGGCTTGATATTTATAACTTCTCTGATAGCCTGTGCGTCGTTTTATTTTCAGAATAATATAGGTCCGAATGCTCAAAAGAATATAGCTCAGCTAATCTATTCTATGCAACAGAAAAGTCCGGAACTGGAGATTCCGGAGGGTGTATTTTATAACAGAATTCCTCAAACGAACTTGTATGTGGAGCATAAGGATTTGGCGAGCGGACACCTTTATAATATAATGATCTATCGGATGACTGATAGTTACGAAGACCAGGCCATCATATTGGCTGATTCGGGAATGCTTCAGTCTACAGCCGAGAAGAAGCACCTTGTGCTGAATCTCTGGAGCGGCGAATGGTTTGAGAATATGCGCTCGCAGGAGTTTGGCAATAGTGCTAGTGTTCCTTATCGTCGAGAAACTTTTGCGCATAAGCGTATAATACTCGATTTCGACGCTGATTTCAACTTGGCTGATCTGGGTGGTATCGCAAGTGATGCGCGCACGAAGAGTATTGACAGGATAATACATGATAGAGACTCGTTGGTGCATGTTTACGATAGTATAGGTAGGGCTTATTATCGTGAGGTACAGTCTACTTCTTATCGTGAGGTTCCTTTTAAGAGAAAACAGTTTAGAGAGGCACGGAAGATGGCACAGTCTTTTAATCTGGACACTCTTTATAGTAAGTTGCGACCAGAGGAACGCCGGCAGATTGTAGATCAGGCACTGGCTGATGTGCAACAGGGGGTGAGCGACCTTGAATTTAAGAGTATGCTCACCAGTGATGGCGACAGGCAAATACGTCAGCATGAAATAGAGTTGATTAATAAATTCACTTTGGCACTGACTTGCATAATATTCTTTTTTATTGGTGCCCCTCTTGGAGCTATTATACGTAAAGGTGGATTGGGTGTACCTATCATTATAAGTGTTTTTGTGTTCATCATCTACTATATTCTCGATAATACGGGTTACAGAATGGCACGGCAGGGTGATTGGGCTATTTGGTTTGGTAAAGGATTATCGCCTGCGGTGCTTATTCCCACAGCAATATTCATCACCTACAAAGCCAATAACGATTCGGCAGTTTTCAATATAGATGTCTATCGAAATCTGTTTATGAGGTTATTGGGGTTGCGTAGTAAACGGCATGTGAATGGTAAGGAGGTAATCATAAACACTCCGAAATATGAGGAAAATGCCTCATTGCTTTCTCAAATGAATGTCGATATTTCTGGTTATTCGGAAGGACATAATTTGTGGCTTCCTCCGAATGTACTAGACACTTTCTTTAGGTATCAGCCTGACCATGAAATAGAACGTATCAGCAATGAGTTGGAGGAAATAATAGAAGATTTGAGCAACACAAAGAATAAGCTTATTATGTCGGAACTTAATAGATATCCGATACTTACGGTTAAGGCACACACTCGTCCGTTTGAACATAAGTGGCTGAATATCGTCTCTGCTATAATTATTCCGGCTGGACTATTTTTCTACATTAGGATGTGGATGTTTAGGATACGTCTCTACAGAGATCTGAAAATTATAACAGCGACTAACGAGACTATAATAAATGAGATAAGAAAAAATAGAAACGGTTTAGACTAAAAGTATATATAATGGAGAACTTTAAACTTAATAGTATAGAAGAAGCTATTGAAGATTTCAAGGAAGGAAAATTCGTAATAGTAGTTGATGATGAGGATCGAGAAAATGAAGGCGACCTCATTATGGCAGCAGAAAAAATCACTCCGGAAAAGGTTAACTTCTTGCTTAAAAATGCACGTGGAGTACTTTGCGTTCCAATAACAATATCTCGTGCGAAAGAACTTGATTTGCCTCATCAGGTATCAGATAATACCTCTGTACTTGGAACACCGTTCACTGTTACTGTCGATAAACTGGAGGGATGTACTACAGGGGTATCGATTCATGATCGTGCAGCCACAATAAAAGCTCTTGCTGATCCTGCATCTACTCCCCGCACTTTCGGACGTCCTGGTCATATTAACCCTCTTTATGCCCAGGACAATGGGGTGCTGAGACGTTCTGGACATACGGAAGCCGCCATAGATCTTTGTAGGCTTGCAGGATGTTATCCTGCTGGCGTATTAATGGAAATCATGAACGATGATGGGACAATGGCTCGTATGCCAGATCTTCAGAAAAGAGCCCAAGAATGGGGATTTAAAATCATAAGTATTAGAGATATAATAGCATATCGTTTGTCTAATGAAACTAGTATAGAAGTTGGTGAAGAGGTTGATATGCCGACCGAATATGGTGACTTTCACTTAATACCTTTTCGGCAAAGTAGCAATGGATTAGAGCATATGGCGCTGATTAAAGGTGTTTGGAGAAAAGATGAACCTGTTTTAGTTAGAGTGCACTCTTCATGTGCAACGGGAGATATATTAGGAAGTCGTAAATGCGATTGTGGAGAACAACTTTATAAGGCAATGCAAGCTATAGAAAAGGAAGGTAAAGGTGTTGTTATCTATATGCAGCAAGAAGGCCGAGGTATAGGCTTAATGAATAAGATAGCAGCATATAAATTACAACAGGATGAAGGTTTGGATACAGTAGATGCAAATCTGCATTTAGGATTTAAACCAGATGAACGTGATTATGGTTGTGGTGCTCAGATGTTAAGGTATTTGGGTGTACATAAAATGCGCTTGATGACTAATAATCCAACAAAAAGGGTTGGTTTAGAAGCATATGGGTTAGAAATAACCGAAAATATACCGATAGAAATAACGCCAAATAAATATGATTACCGTTATCTGAAAACTAAAAAGGAGAGGATGGGACATGATCTGCATTTGTAGATATAATGTTTGCTATAATTTTCCAAGTCTTTAATGTAACTTCATTACATATAATAGTAACCTATAATTTTATAAGTTTAGGGATAAAGATTTACTTGCGGTTAAAAGCTGTTAATCGCATTATTGCTTATCCCTTAATTGTTATCTTTGCGCAAAATGTGGAATAATACCATATTGAGGTGGTCTTTAGTGACTATTTAAAAGCTTTATAATCAAGAGTATATTAACAATTCAATTCATTAATAACTGAAATTTAAAATTTTATCAAATTATGGCAACTACACAGCAAAAAATGGCCCAGCAGAAAAAAGCAGAGGGTTTTACAGGAGTTAGAGGTGCGTTTTGGATTATTGTCGTTTGTGCTATAGTCGCATTCGCTCTATTCTACACTTGGTTTGGAAATGATATGCACTTCCAAGATCCAGGAACAAAAGAAAATCCTGCTGATGTATGGGGAACAATATTTAAAGGAGGGGTCGTGGTTCCAGTCATCCATGCTCTACTACTTACAGTACTTGCTATGTCTATTGAGCGTTGGTTAGCTTTGAAGACAGCTTTCGGTAAAGGAGCTCTTCCCAGATTTGTTGCAAATATCAAAGCTGCCCTTAATAGTAATGACCTTGCTAAAGCTAACCAACTTTGCGATCAGCAAAAAGGTTCTGTAGCTAATGTGGTTAAAGCTTCTTTGAATGCATATAAAGATATGGAAACAGGAGCTAATGTTAATCTTAAGAAGTCGCAGAAAGTAGTGAAGATTCAGCAGGCACATGAGGAAGCTACTCAATTAGAAATGCCTACATTAACAATGAATCTACCTATTATTGCAACTATTGTGACATTGGGTACTCTAACAGGACTACTGGGTACTGTAACAGGTATGATCAAGTCTTTCTCTGCTCTGTCTGCAGGTGGTGGTGCTGATTCCGCTGCACTTTCACAAGGTATTTCAGAGGCTCTTATCAATACAGCGTTCGGTATTGCAACTTCGTGGTTTGCAGTGGTTTCTTACAACTACTTCTCAAACAAGGTTGATAAACTTACTTATGCCCTTGACGAGGTTGGTTATTCTATCGCTCAGACATACGAAGTAAATCATACAGAAGAAGCTTAATTTTTTGCTAACCCTTTAAATATATTATCGCTATGGGTAAAGTAAAAATTAAGAAAAGTGATGTTTGGATAGACATGACACCGATGTCGGATGTTATGACTTTGTTGCTTACTTTTTTTATGCTTACTTCTACTTTTGTAAAAAGTGAGCCAGTGAAAGTAAATACTCCAGGGTCTGTGTCTGATATGAAAGTGCCTGAAAATGGAGTCCTAACAATACTAGTTAGCCCTCAGAAAGGTGCTAATGGAAAACCTACTGGGGAAGGTCAGGTGTTTATGAGTTATGATAACACTAAAGAGCTTGGGGACATTGTTGATATGATGACGACATTAACTCCGGCTCAAAAAAGGACTTTCACCGCTGAGGCAACATTTGGTGTCCCATTAGATAAATTACCGACTTTCTTGTCTAAGTCTGCGGCTGTTCGTAACAAAGAACTTCCGACGATGGGTATTCCTCTAGACAGTATAAAAGGACAGGAGATGACGGAATTTCAGAAATGGATAAATGCAGCACGTCAGGTTAATCCCAAGGTAAGATTAGCAATAAAATCCGATGCTGATACTCCTTATGGTACGATTAAAAAAGTAATGAGTGAACTCCAAGATATGGATGAGAGTCATTACTATATGATTACACAATTAGATACAAAAAAAGCTGTCCAGGCTGCTAATCAGGAGGTTAAGTAAATGGCAAAAGAAGTAAAAAGTAAACAGAAGAAGATGAATGTCCGTGTGGACTTCACTCCTATGGTTGACATGCTGATGTTGCTAATCACTTTCTTCATGTTATGTACAACTTTGAGTAAGCCTTCTACGATGGAACTTACTATGCCGAGTAATGACAAGACTACAGATGAAACGAAAAAGAATGAAGCAAAAGATTCCCATTCTATTTCTATTTACATTGCTGAAGGCGATAAGATTTTCTATGGTGAAGGTAAACAACAATATGATAATCCTGCATGGTTGAAACCTGCTGATTGGAGTAATACTAAAAATGGGATTCGTTATGTTCTTCAACATAAGCAAGTTGGCGATCCTTCTACAGGAGAACCCATAACACTTCCTTATCAGGATATGAATATTGCAATGAAAGAACTTCAACGTAAAAGGGCGGCAAACCCCTCTGCTTATCCAGATAGTATTTATCAGTCAGAGATTACGGCTATAAAAATGGGTACAGTTAATGGTAAGAAAATACCTACAATGACTGTAATTATTAAGCCAACTGATAAAGCTTCATACCGTCATCTTGTAGATATTCTAGATGAGATGCAGATATCATATGTTGGAACTTATGTTATTGATAAGCTAAACGAGCAGGATAAAGCCCTCTTAGCCAAGAAAGGTGTAACTGCTTAATCCATGATGATTGTAACAATTAAAGAAAAAGAACAATGGCAAAAATAGATCTATACGATCCTAAGTGGATCGATATGGTGTTCGCTGGTAAAAATAAAGAATATGGAGCTTATAAACTTCGTCGTTCTGTTTCTCAGCGAAACATTAAATCATTGACGATTCTGTTAGTTGCGGCATTCCTTGGAGGAGGATATTTGGCTTATCAGATAAAAAGACATAATGATGAGCTAGCGGCACAAGCAGAGTATGCAGCTAAGATGGAACTTGCTGCTCTTGAAAGGGCAAAAAAGGAACAAGAAGAGCGTAAGAAGAATCAACAGAAACAAGAGCCCAAAAAGGAAGAGCCTGAAAAGGTTGTTCCTGAGACTCGTGCAACTGTAAAGTTCACCGCACCGGTTATTAAGGACGATAAGGATGTTAAGGAAGAAATGCCTCCTATGGTCAAAATGAATAAAGAGACCAAGGCTGTTGGATTAGAAACAAAAGAAGGTACTGATGACCGTTCTGATTTTGCTAATAGAACTACAATTGTAACGCCTGATCAGATTCCTCCGAAGATAGAAAAACCTAAAGAAGAAGCTCCAAAGATTGAGGCACCTAAAGAAGAAGTAGAGAATAAAATCTTTACTGTTGCCGAACAGATGCCATCTTTCAAAGGAAATGTTCAAGCTTGGTTAAAATCTCATCTTAGTTATCCTCCGGTTGCAGCCGATAATGGTATTGAGGGTAAAGTTATTGTTAAGTTTGTTGTTGGTCGAGACGGTAGCGTAAGTCAAGCCCAAGTTGTACGTGGTATCGATCCGGCTCTTGACCGTGAAGCATTGCGTGTCGTTAATATTATGCCTAAGTGGAATCCTGGTATGAATAATGGACAACCGGCCAATGTATGGTTCACACTTCCTGTGACTTTCAGACTTGAGTAATATAATATGAATAAAACAACATTCTACTTAACAGTAGGATTGATGCTGTCACTTACTTTTCTCTATTCATGTGGAAAGAGAAAAGCTAAGGATGGCAGAACAGATACACCGACGTCAGGGACGATTAAATTCGCCTCTGACGAAAGTTTTAGCCCCATTATAGAAGAGGAGATACAGACATATCAATATCGCTTTCCGCACACTCATCTACTACCAATATATACGGATGATAACACAGGAATGCAATTATTACTTGATCAGAAAGTTAATCTTTTCTTCACCTCCCATGTTTTGAAGAAAGGAGAAGATGCCCTTTTGCGTACAAAAGGGCCGATACCATCAGTATTTCCAATAGCCTATGATGGAGTTGCTTTTATTGTTAATCGTAGTAATGTTGATACATGTATTACGGTTAATGATATAAAACGATTACTCAAGGGAGAGGTGACTCGTTGGGAACAGATATTCTCCAAGTCAGATAAAGGAGACATAGAGGTTGTTTTTGATAATAAAGCTTCAGCCACTCTTCACTATGTTGTAGACTCTATTTTAGAGGGAAAAAATATAAAGAGTAACAATATTGTTGCAGCAAAGAACAGTAAGGCTGTAATAGATTATGTAGATAAGACCCCGAATGCTATTGGTGTTATCGGCTCTAATTGGTTGAATGATCGTAGAGACACTACCAATACCACTTTTAAGAAGAATATAAAGGTAATGTCTATATCCAGTGCAACCATCGCATCTCCGAGTAATAGCTGGCAGCCTTATCAAGCCTATCTTTTGGATGGAAGATACCCGTTTGTCAGAACGATATATGCTATTGTTGCCGATCCTCATAAAGCTCTTCCATGGGCTTTTGCTAATTTCATAACAGGTCCTGTTGGACAAATGATAATTTTTAAGGCAGGACTTTTGCCGTATAGAGGGGAAATAAATATTCGAGAAGTAAAGGTTAAGACGAAGTAGACCTACGTTTAATGCAAGTCGTGCATTATCAGATAAAATATATAATAACAAAGGAATTTTGATTTAAAGAAGAAGGATTATGAAAACTATTAAATATCTCATAGCAAGTGCCATGATGCTGGGATTGTCAACATCTGTAATGGCGCAGGATAATGGATATAAAGCCGCACTCAAGCCGATTATAAGTGCTTTAGAGGCTGCTCCAGACAATCCGTTGGCAGGTAAAGATCTTATAAAGAATTATCAGAAACAGTATAAAAAAGATGAAGCTGCTCTTGTGGCCTTAGGAAATGTTTTTCTTGCTCAGCATGATTTTGCCCGTGCAACGGAGATGGCAAATCTCGTTACAAATAATAAACGAATGAATGGCAGTCTTGCTTACTTGCTACTTGGAGATATTGCCGCGCTGAAGGATAGTATTGGTAATGCCGGTACAGCAGCAACTCAATATCAGCTAGCTATTGACCTAGACCCACGAAATTATGCAGCTTACGAACGTTATGCGAGAGTTTACAGACGCGTAAACCCCAAGCTCGCAATTGATAAATTGCAAGAGCTCCGTACTGTAAATCCAAAATATCCGGTTGAGGCAACTGCGGCAGAGATTATGCTTAAAGATGGAAAATATGCCGAAGCTATTGAATGGTATGACAAAGGCAATCGTGATTATTTCACGGAAGACAACTTTTACAACTATGGCTTTGTTTGCTACATCAATAGGAAGTATACAAAAGCAATGGAGGTTGTGCAAGCTGGGTTACAGAAATTCCCAGGCAGTGAATATATCAGCCGAATAGGCCTTATGGCTGCTGTTGAGAAGGAAGATTATACAGACGCATTGAACTTTGCGAAGGTTGTTTTTGCCGGAAGCGGAAAAAAAGTCTCTAATGACTATGTTGTCTATGCCAGGGCGCTGCTCGGTAACAAGCAGTATGATGAGGCGCTCGCAAACCTCAATAAAGCCATGGAGATGGATAACAACAACTTCAATATTCTGAAAGTTTTGGCCGAGGTCTATTTTGATAAAGGAGACCAAGACAAGGCTCTCGAGTACGAGCAGGAATATCTTGCTAAGAATTCCAAGGCTACTTCAGCTGACTGGGCACGACTTGCACAAACATATATAGCTAAGGCCGAGAAGATTGAAGATACAGCCGAGAGAAATTCTGTATACTCCAAGGCTATGGATGTTTATGAAAGTATGATAGCTAAATTCCCGTCAATATCCGATTGGATTTGGTTGAATCAAGCTAATGTTGCAAACATGATGAACGACCCGGATAAGGTTGTCGAGCTTTACATCAAGGTAGCTGCCTATGAAGAAGCGAAGACAGAACTTGATGATGAATCTAAGAGCTATCTAGAGTCCGTTTATTATGGACTGGGTTACTATAACTCCAAGAAAGGGAATAAGCAGCTTGCAAATGAATATTACAATAAGGTGCTGAAAATAAACCCCGACAATCAGAATGCAAAGCAAGCATTAGGTCTCTAAACTCGTTTAGAGAGTATTGATATAAGTTAGGAACGACAGTTGCTTTTTATACAACTGTCGTTCTTGATTTATTAAGGTAGAAATCTATCCTTAGTGGTCTATTCAACGGTAAGTAACGCTGTTAGTTAAGGCCATACTATAAGGATGGAGTTTCGGATGACGAGGCACATCTTTCCAAGATTAATTTGCCAGAAAGGACTGAATGATATACCTTTGCCGCCATGAGTAACAAACCCTTCTTTTATTATAGCAATAATACGGCGCGAGAGAATTCCATTT
>NZ_BAKH01000014.1 GCF_000614105.1 Prevotella micans DSM 21469 = JCM 16134 | reverse complement strand
TGTGTGTGTGTGTGTGTGTGTGTGTGTGTGTGTGTGTGTGTGTGTGTTAGCAAATTATTTGGAACTACCAAATAATCGGGCACAAAAATAACAGAAAAGTTCTCGCCTTTCTGCCTCGGCATTGCGCCTCGTCTATTGTTCATTGTGCCTTGTATCATCTTGCTATTTATAACACCCTTATGTTTCACAGCAGCAAAGATATAACAGAGTATTGAAACTGCCAAATATTGTGAATAGGAATATTAAGAAAATGAATGAAAATGTATCTATAAATTAATGACTTTTGGGCTATGTGAGAAAGTGGAATATTATTAAGGTTGATGCCCGCACCGGCACGGATACTAATACGGGGTTGGTTGAGGTGTCGGCACTTCTTCCTTGTCATGTTTGCAAAGCCGTATTATCCAAAAAAATATTTCGTAAAGTAGGACTACTTCACATTTATACCTTATTCTAAGGCAAAAAGCGGGAGAATATGACTTCTCACTGCTTCATTATGCCATCTATTTATACCTTATTGTATTGCCAAATGCAGGAATGTGTTATGCCCGATAAAGAGACTCACGAAGAGAGAGCATAACTTGTTTATGACGAATATGGGGAGGATTTCAGCAAAATAATTAAACTACTGATGCAACATCTAAAAAACATCTCTACCGATAAAAAACAAGTATTTTCTTTAGCTGAACGGCACATTTTTTATCTTTGCATTGACAACAATTCTTGTTTAAAAGGACAGCAGATCAAGGAAGTTCAGGGAATTTGAGTAGTAACAAAATCGTAACCCTTTTCCTTTCTTCAATTTTATAAGTGTCTATAATAAAAAGTCACAAAGAACCGACTCTTTTGAGTTGCTAAAATGTAGAAGACAATAACTGATATATAAAATGTATAAGGTTGATATAACCTTGAAGACTTTTCATTTCAAACGACCGGCAATAACGTCGCGCGGCGTATATAAAACTAGGCAGAGCTTTTTTGTGACTCTACGAGATACTGATAACCCACTCGTTGTGGGGATGGGCGAATGTGCGACATTGCCTGATTTATCATGCGATGCTATGCCGGCGGCCGATTATGAGCGTAAGTTGCACGAGTTCTGTAACCGACTGGAAGAGACTGGGCAAATCGATAGAGATTCGATGAGAGATTTTCCTTCTATGCTATTCGGATTAGAGTCGGCCATGGCTCAACTGAAGGCGGGAGGAAATATAGACTTCTTCAACACTCCATTTGGAAAAGGACAGGTGGGAATCCCAATTAACGGACTTGTATGGATGGGGACATTCGACGAAATGTTGCAGCGGTTAGACGAGAAAATCAAACAAGGCTTCAAGTGCATAAAATTGAAAATTGGAGCTATTGATTTCGAGCGTGAGTTAGAGCTAATTCATTGTGTTCGCAGTTCGTTCTCGAAGGATAAAATAGAACTAAGAGTAGATGCTAACGGAGCATTTACCCCTAAAGAAGCCATGGCACGACTGGAATACTTGGCAATGCAGAATGTTCATTCCATAGAACAACCAATAGCAAAAGGACAATGGAAAGAGTTATCCGAATTATGCACCAAATCACCCGTGCCTATTGCTCTCGACGAGGAATTAATCGGATTGAATCATAGCGACGAAAAAAAAAGACTGCTTGATACTGTGAGACCACGGTTCGTTGTTTTGAAACCTAGTTTGCACGGAGGAATGAGTGGCACAACAGAATGGGTACAACTAGCTGAGGAGCGCGGAATCCGGTCGTGGATAACTTCGGCCCTTGAGAGCAATATAGGACTCAATGCTGTATCTCAACTGGCGGCTCGGTTATATCCCAATACCTCGATGGCGCAAGGATTAGGAACAGGTCAACTATTCGAGGATAATATTTCCTTTCCAATCGAAATACGAGAAGAAAAACTTTGGGTCAAACTATGAATCTTGAAGAATTTTTTGAAGAATGGTACAGCGAGGATGCAGAACTGTTGGTTCGGACAAGTGGTTCAACTGGGAAACCACGCCCAATATGGATTGAGAAAAAACGTATGCTATCATCGGCGCGAACAACGTGCAACTTCCTGGGGTTACATCCTGGTAACACGGCTTTATTGTGTATGCCTCTTGACTATATAGCAGGCAAAATGATGGTTGTTCGAAGCATTGAACGTGGATTGAAGCTAATTGATGTTCGGCCTTCGGGACATCCACTAGCCGATGACTCCCTACCTCGCGAAATTGACTTTGCGGCTATGGTTCCGATACAGGTTCTAAATTCGCTAGAGAACCGAGAAGAACGCAATAGACTACGAAATATTCGACACTTAATCATAGGTGGTGGTGTGATAGACAATCAATTGGCCGAGGACTTAAAAGATTTTCCGAACGCCATCTGGAGTACGTATGGAATGACTGAAACATTGTCACACATAGCCTTTCAAAGATTGAACGGCCCGCAAGCAAGTCAGTGGTATGAACCTTTAGACGGAGTCGATATTTCGTTCGCCAGAGACGGATGTCTAACCATCTATGCTCCAGAAGTAAATCCAAATATCTTGAAAACAAATGACCTAGTCGAGATTAAAATCAATCCATCCGGCAAAACTCTCTTCAAAATAAAAGGTCGTAAAGACAACGTCATCAATTCTGGTGGTCTTAAAATCCAGATTGAAGAAATAGAGTGTCTTCTACGTCCCTACATCTCGCTTCCATTCATGATAACCAAATGTTACGACCAGAAGCTCGGCGAAGCTGTGGTTTTACTAACCGAACACGACAAACCAGAAGAACTTGCAGAAACAGCTCACTATATTCTACCGAAATATCAATGCCCACGCCACTATCTCCACATAGACCATCTTCCCACAACAGTCACTGGCAAGCCGGCCCGTCACCAAGCTGAAGAAATTGCCTCACGGTTGAAAAAATAGCTCTTTCCAAATCCATTTTTATCTCTTGGATATAAAGATAAGGTGTCATTCAATTGTAAAAAAACATCATCAAAATAGCCTCTTAAAGCCATAAAACAAACTCGAAAAATCAAAGAGAACACTTGAGAGTACAGAAGAAAAGATATACATTTGCAACAAATAGGAGAATTGGTATTAATTTTTTAATCTCACTGTCTTATGGCAAAATATAATATCATAGAGAAAAAAGACAAGGTAGCAGCTTATCGTAGTCTTATCAGTCCTGAATTAATGGACGAATTGAAAGAGCGAATCCTAGAGATTATTCTTATACAACAGAAATACAAAGACAAGAAATATTCTGCAAAAAAATTGGCTGAGGAATTAGGAACCAACACGCGATATATTTCTGCAGTGGTGAATGTGAGGTTCCACATGAACTACACCTCTTTTGTTAATAAATTTCGTATCGAAGAGGCCATGACACTTCTTGTTGACAAACGGTATAAAGACCTAAATATGGAGGATGTTAGCGATATGGTTGGCTTTGCAAACAGACAATCGTTCTATGCCTCTTTCTACAAAATCAACGGGTTAACTCCAAGAGACTACAGACGTCGCCATATGGCAAAATATCCTGCAGTGAATCCTAGCACAAAGAAGTCTGCTAACAAAAAGTGAGATAAGCTAGTACTTGTTCCTAAAGCAACAAATTTATCGATAGGAACTATTAAACTTATGAGTGAACATCTTTTTAATTTCTCAGACGAACAGTTTGCTGATATTCAGATGCTCCGCTATCGTCTGGAAAATTTTGATTCCCTTCCCTTAAGACAAAAGAAGTTTATTTTTTGTTTGTCACAAGCAACGCTTTTCGGGAGAGATATAACTTTCGATCAGTTCGGAAAATATAATCTTCAAATCAGACGAATATTAGAAGCAATCCACGAACACTACAAAGGAAATCGAAATAGCGACGATTTCCGTGCCCTAGAGGTTTATTTGAAGCGTGTATGGTTCTCGAACGGAATATATCATCACTACGGATATGACAAGCTAGAGCCCGGATTTTCTAAAGAGTTCTTTCGTGAAGCGTTGTACAAACTAGAAAACACGTCACATCTACAACTACGAGAAGGGCTAAGTCTTGAAAGTTTAATAAAAGAAATAATTCCTGTCATTTTCAACCCAAACATTCTTCCCAAACGAGTTAATAAAAAAGATGGCGACGATCTCATCACAACCTCAGCTTGCAACTATTATGAAGGGGTTACACAGGCTGAAGTCGAAGATTTTTATAATTCAAAGAAAAACAATTGTGACAAACAACATCCGGTTTCCCACGGTCTGAATTCTACGCTTGCAAAAAAGGACAGAGAAATAAAAGAAATAATCTGGAAAATCGGCGGTCGCTACAGTAAAGCCATTGAAAAAATAGTTCACTGGCTGAATGAAGCGGGCAAATATGTAGAGAATAAACGCCAAGAAGAAATTATAAATCTTCTCGTTGAATACTATAAAACTGGCGACCTCGCAACTTTCGATAGATATTCCATCGCATGGCTCAACGAAAAAGAAGGACTAGTTGACTTCATTAACGGATTCATCGAGGTCTATAGTGACCCCATGGGCTTAAAAGCCTCCTGGGAGGGTATCGTCCAATATAAAGATACCAAAGCTACAGGGCGAACACAGCTAATTTCACAAAATGCCCAATGGTTTGAAGACCACTCACCCATCAATCCACAATTCCGTAAGCCGATTGTTAAAGGTATAACTGCTAGTGTTGTTTGTGCTGCTATGCTGGGTGGTGACGAATATCCTTCATCAGCTATCGGAATAAATCTTCCTAATTCTAATTGGATAAGGGCCGAATATGGTTCAAAGAGTGTCACAATCTCCAATCTAACCCATGCCTATAATATGGCAGCTAAGGGCAACGGGCTCAAAGAAGAGTTCGTGATAAACAAGCAAACTATAAACATCATCAACCAATACAGCGATAAAACCGACGCTCTGCACACCGATTTGCACGAATGTCTCGGACACGGTAGTGGACGACTCATGCCAGGTATAGATTCAGACGCCCTAAAGAACTACGGTAACACCATCGAAGAAGCCAGAGCCGACCTCTTCGGACTTTATTACATTGCCGACCCTAAACTACTAGAACTCGGATTACTCGATAATCCCGAAGCCTACAAAGCACAATATTATTGCTACATGATGAATGGTCTCCTAACCCAGCTAGCCCGCATAGAACAAGGAAAACAAATCGAAGAATCGCACATGCAGAATCGAGCACTAATTACTAGATGGGCGCTCGAACTCGGACAACCGAAAAATGTCGCTGAAATGATCAGACTCAACGGTAAAACCTATCTGCAAATAAATAACTATGAAGAACTTCGTAATATCTTTGCCCATGAACTTTCCGAAATACAACGTATCAAAAGCCAAGGCGATTTCTACGCAGCACGTAGCCTAGTGGAGAAATACGCTATAAAAATAGACCCTGAGCTCCACCAGGAAATCATCACTCGATACACAAAGCTCAACATTGCTCCCTACAAAGGATTTATCAACCCAATCCTATGCCCCATCTATAATAAGGAAGGTGATATTATCGACATATGTCCTGACTACACTGAAAGCTATTCAGAACAGATGATGCGATACTCTAAAGAATACGCAACTCTATGAATACCGAAACTCACGAGAAACTCAAGACTATCAAACAATCGTTTCATCTCAGCATGAACGGAACAATATCACACTCTATGCGTACCAAGGGACTCAACTACAAAATAAACTGGGGTATTCCTTTGCACGAATTAAAAGTCATGGCTCAGTCCTATGGCAAAGACCCTATATTAGCTGCTGAGCTATGGAAAGAAGACATTCGCGAATGCAAAATCCTCGCTACCTATATCATGCCACCGGAAATAATGACTCCCGAAATCACCCGTAACTGGATGCAACAAACGTCCACACAAGAGATAGCCGAACTTCTAGCTTTCAATCTTTTTCGTTATCTACCATTCGCCAACAAGATAGCTCACGAGTTCATAGCCTCCCCCCAGTCTATAACCCAGATATGTGGATATCAAATCCTCTCGAGCCTTTTCGCAGATGGTCAAACACCTTCACCGCAAAACATTGATTCTTTCCTGAACCAGGCGAAAGTAACAATGGAAGACACAGAGATTAAGACAAAGCACGCTGCCTATAACTGTATACTACGTTTTTGTGGATTAGGAGAATCCTACACGAAAGCTGCCCGCAAAAACCTTTCTCATCTTGACATTTTTCAAACGTAAACGATGTTTCTACACTCGTAGAAACATGGAAGATAGGTTTGAATGATTATGGGGAAGTATTTTCGCAGGTGCTTGACTTATATCAACAAACACTTGATAATAGGAAAACTAGCTGCTTTAGGCTTGCAACATATTAACTTGGGATTTATCTTTGCAACGTGTTTTTCATAGTATTAGATTTAAGGTTAACAAAGATTGGACTACAGCGGTAGTCCTTTTTTTATACCCTTAAATTTCTTCAAGCTTAAACTTTGATATAATCGATAAAGGCGTATCCGGGTATATTTTCGGATGGCGCATAGCGTTCCTCATGCACTTTCTTCCACTCATCTGCAGGGATTAGAGGAAAGAAAGCATCGGCCTGAGCAGGCATATCATCTATCTGCGTTATGTAGAGGCGGTGGGCTTGCGGTAGAGTTTCTGCGTAGAGGGTTGCACCACCAATGATAAACACATCCTCTTCATGACTACAACCTTCGAGAGCATGCTCCAGCGAGGGGAATATCTCGCAGTCAGAAAGACTTGGCTGGGTTCTACTGAGCACGATATTACGACGGTTAGGCAAGGCGCCGCCAGGCAGAGATTCGAATGTACGTCGGCCCATGATTATAGTGTGGCCGGTTGTGAGTTTTTTGAAGCGTTTCAGGTCGGTGCTGATGTGATAGATGAGTTTATTTTCGAAGCCTATGGCTCTGTTTGCGGCTATTGCACGATGATATTTATTTTCATATCAACGGATTTGTGAGGGTTATACAGACACTGGGGCCGGAATGTGCGGATGAGGATTATAGTTCTCAAGTGTGAAATCGGAGTAATGGAAGTCGAAAATCTTTTTTATGTCCGGATTAAGTTTCATTATGGGCAATTGACGAGGCGTTCTTTCCAATTGCGTTTTGGCCTGCTCGAGATGGTTGGTGTAGAGGTGGGTGTCGCCTGTTGTATGGATGAACTCGCCGGCTTTCAGTCCGCTAACCTGTGCCATCATCAGCAGCAACAGGGCATAGGAAGCGATGTTGAACGGAACTCCCAAGAAAGTGTCGGCCGAACGTTGATATAGTTGCAGCGACAGTCGTCCATCGGCTACATAGAACTGGAACAGACAATGACATGGTGGAAGAGCCATGCGTTCTATTTCGGCCGGATTCCACGCCGTGACAATCATCCTGCGAGAGTCGGGATGATTACGAATCAGTTCAATCACGTTACTAATCTGGTCTATCGTTCCGCCGTTTTCATCCGGCCATGAGCGCCATTGATGCCCATAAACCGGCCCGAGATTACCGTTTTCATCGGCCCATTCATTCCATATCGTCACGTTGTGGCGTTGTAGATATTTCACGTTCGTATCGCCTTTGAGAAACCACAGCAGTTCGTAGATGATACTTTTGAGATGCAGTTTCTTAGTTGTGAGCAGCGGGAAGCCGTCTTCGAGATTGAACCGCATTTGATGTCCGAAAACCGAAAGAGTTCCGGTTCCGGTGCGGTCGGTTTTCCGCGTTCCTTCGGTGAGGATTTTCCTAAGCAGATCTTGATATTGTTTCATTACTAATATGTTTTATACGTTGACTATCGGATTATATGGCGGAACGTGCGTGCTTTTTATGCGCCATTCTGCAGGATAGAGATTGTTAGCTCGACTTCCGAGATTCTTTACGAAGCCAATCGGGACACCCTTAAATGTGAGCACGAGTATGCCCGTTGGCGTTTCAGCATGGAGGACAATGGCTTCGTGTCGGAGATAGTTTATAGCCATACCGTAGTCGATTTCTACAGCTGGATACGCCTCCCTATCCCGCGGGTCTATGGATAGGGCCATGCTGTGATGTTGCAACTTGTCGTCGCCAAGTATTTTCAACTTCCGCAATCCGGCAGGAAGTTTCTTCCTAAAGTCAGTCGATCTGTGCTCGCCATCCTTTCTTAGAACAGCAACGAAGAGCCCCTCGCTCTGAGTTTTTCCCGGGATGAAACGATAAACCGGCAAAGAATTCTCGCCGTTCAGCGAACCGGTGATATTCCATTCGGGCCGAACATCAACAGGCATAACCTTCGCTCCCAGTTCGCCGACTATCCACTCAATATTCTCCTCGTTCTCGTGAACATTCAGCGTGCACGTTGAATAAATGAGCAGTCCGCCGGGTTTCAAACAGCCCCATATCTCCTCGATTATCGACCGTTGCAGGTCGCGACATTTCCTCACGTTCAGCGCGCTCCATTCGTCAATAGCCTTGGCGTCTTTCCTGAACATTCCCTCGCCCGAACATGGCACATCGGCCAGAATGAGGTCGAATTGCAGAGCGGTTTGCCGATAGTCCTTGGGGTAGTTGTTGGTTACGACAACATCCTGACAGCCGAACTTTATGATGTTTTCGTTTAGGATTTGCGCTCGCTTGCTTATCGGCTCATTGGCCACAAGCATGCTTCCCGAGGGCAGGGCGCCAAGTGCGCAGGTTGATTTCCCTCCGGGTGCGGCGCACAGGTCGAGCACAGCTACGGGTTCGTTTATATATTGCTTCAGAATATGGTGAACGAACATCGAGGCAGCTTCCTGAACGTAATATACTCCGGCATGAAAAAGTGGGTCGAACGTAAAGTTGGGGCGTTCGGTGAGATACACCCCATCGTTGCACCACGGCACGTTACTTTTCTTCATCCCATCTGCAACCGCCGACGGTTTGAATCTATTGAGTCGCAGGCTCACAGGCGGTTCATCGTCCAATGCCTCAATGAACATGCTGAACAGCTCGTCGCCCATAAGCGTGCGTGTGCTGGATTTGAATTCTTCGGAAAGTTGCATTTGTTTTGTTTTCTGGCGCGAGTGGTATATTAGCCCATGCTCGCGATTATTTCATTTTATCGTTAGGGGCGATCTGGCAGATTTATCCAAATAGAACAAATAGACTGATGGGGGAACTTTACGAAGTCCGTCACCCCTTCGGGGTTCTCTTCCATGGATAATGCGCATTACAGGGGTTTTGCTATCGCCTCACCCCTGCCTGTAGTCTTCTCACCCCTACAGGGTTCTTGTCGGTTCGACGGGAGGGCAAATGTCATTCCTAGCGGAGGACAATAGTCGTTCCTAGCGGAGGGCAAATGTTCGCTCCTAAGGGAGGACAATCGTCATTCCTTAGGGTGGGCAAATGTCGCTCCTAAGGGAGAATAATCGTCATTCCTAGGGATGGACAAATGTCATTCCTAAGGGTGGACTATCGTCGTTCCTAGGGGTGGGCAATCGTCGTTCCTAGGGGAGGGCAATTATCAATTCCCGGGGGAGCAGTTGTCGTTCCTAAGGACGGGTAATTGCCGTTTCTAGCGGATGGTAACCCTAGAGTCAGAGGAGCCCCGGAGGGGCGGCAGACCACAGGCAGGCGGTAGAGCCCGGCAGGGCGGAACCCCTGCGCAATAGTCGACCTCAAGTGGGGAGCCCCGAAGGGGCGACGGAATACTATTCAAAGATAATTTCGTCATCGCGGGCTGTCTGGACTTTCGGCGTGGGTTTGGGAACATTCTTGAGATTGCCCTTTTCGTCGAACATTCCGTAGGTGGTGCGGAGTACGATGAACTCGGTACGACGGTTTATTTGATTGGCTGTTTCCTGCTTGTCCTTGTCGAGCTTCTTAATGAAATCCTCGGTTAGCACGTCGCCTTCCTTGAGCCAGGGATATTTCTCGGTGAGCTTCCGACGAACGATTTTCGGCTTATCCTTTCCATATCCTACGGGCGTAAGACGGTCGGACGCGATGCCGTGCGAAATGAGATAGGCCACTACCGACTTAGCGCGGTTTTCCGACAGGCGTTTGTTGTAGTTGGCCGAACCTTTATAGTCGGTGTGGGCCGATAGCTCGATGGTTACGTTGGGGTTTTCGTTGAGTAGCTTGACCAATCCGTTGAGTGCCTCCTGCGATTCGGGGCGGAGGGTGGCCTTGTCGAAGTCGTAGAAGATATTGTCAATCATCACCGGGATGCTGATGCCGGCCAGTGGAAATTGGAGTGTGTATTCGCGGGACTCGCTAACGGGTTCGACACGCAATTCTTCCTTGTGATTAAGGAATCCTTTGCAGGTTGCCAAGAGAATGTAGTTTGTGTTGGGCTTGATTTCATATTCGAATGAGCCGTCGCCCTTCACGGCAACCTTTCGGTTCGTGCCATCGTCGCCCACAATGAATACTTGTGCCGCCGGAAGTTCGTAGCCCTCCATCTCATAGACCCATCCCTTGACGGTTTGAACTATTTCGGGGAGTTCGAAGCTGTAGATGTGATCCCAACCGCGCCCGTCGCCACGGTTCGATGAGAAGAATCCGCGATTGTGAATGCCTTCGAAGGTCATTCCGAAGTCGTCACCTTGTGAATTGAGCGGGTAGCCTGGATATTCGAGATGATAGTGATGGTCGGCACCAACTTTGGCGATAATGATGTCTAGACCTCCCAAACCTCCGTGCCCATTCGACGAGAAATATAGGTCGCCGTTAGGTCTGAAAGTTGGGAATTGCTCGTCGCCTGGAGTGTTTATCGGTTCGCCGAGATTCTCGACTCCACCCGTGACGTTGTTTCCGTAGATTCGTACACGCCAGATGTCGAATCCGCCACGCCCACCCGGTATGTCGCTCGTGAAATAGAGCCAATTTCCATCGGGCGAAATGGCCGGATGCGCAAAGTTCGAAAGAGTATCCTTGCTTATCTCGAGCTTGGAAGGCTTACCCCATGCCGCATCCGAACGACTGCTCACAACAATCTGTGCATAACGCGGATAGGATGCATCGATGAGACATTGGGTTATGTACATCTCGCGACCGTCGGCCGAGAACGCCGGAGTTCCCTCGTCGGCAGCCGAGTTAAGACCCGACTCGATAGCCCTCGGTGCGCCCCATTTGCCTTTGACATCCTTTTCGCTGACGAAGATGTCGCCAGGTTTTACGCCAGTGATTCCGCTGAGCTCGTCGCCCGCAGCTTCGTTGCGTGTCGATGTGAAATAGAGTTGCTCGAAATGATCGCCAAAGAGCATCGGAGAATAATCCTGCCGGCGAGAGTTGAACACGTCCATCTTCTTCACGATATATCTTGACTTCGTCGCCTTAACGGCCGATGCTTTCTTGGCCGCCGTGAGTCCGGTGGAAGCCATCTTGTCGCCGGGCATGGAGTCGAGTGCAATCTGATATTCCTTGGCGGCGTCGGTATAACTTCCGTTGCGCATGAGGTTGTCGGCCAACAAACGATGAGTCTCTCCGTCGTCGAGCTTATATCTCACCACGTTGCGATAGGCCGCAATAGCACGCTGCGAAGCTGACAAACGATTGTAGCATAGCGCCATCTTTGCGGCAATCTCTCCACGGCGTGTGCGTTCTTTCGGAGACGTATTCTGATAGGCTTTCTTGAACTGAACCGAAGCGTCGTGATACTCGCCCAGCGCTAGGAACTTCTCGCCTTTTCTTATGTTTCTCTCAGCTCCGCATCCGAACATGGCGAACACGGTGCATAGAAAAGCGAAAACAAGCCCCGCCTTGGGGAGCTTGTTCTTTAACAATGAGTAGGAAAAAGATGTGCAAGTCGTCATGACTCCGTCCTTTCAAAACAAGTAGAGGCGGGGGATAGCTCTAGGCTAATTGCAGAGATACTTTATGCTCTCTCACCATCTTTCTTAGATTCAGCAAAGCATAACGCATTCGCCCAAGACTAGTGTTGATGCTTACTCCTGTTGTTTGGGCAATCTCCTTGAACGACATCTCCTGATAGAATCGCATGAAAACGACCTCGCGCTGCGACGGCGGCAAAAGATTCATCATTCGCTTGATGTCTGAAAGAGTTTGGGAAGTGATGAACTGATTCTCGATATTTCCAATCTGCATATCGTCACCTCCAATGTTCGATAGGTCGTTATTTCTGGTAGCCTCGACTATCTTGTCGGCCTTCTGCGAACGATACCAATCCATAATCACATTGTGAGCGATACGCATAATCCATGCTCCAAACTTTCCGCTCGGGACATATTTTCCCTCTTGTAATCGAGTAATAATCTTCACAAACGTTTCTTGGAAGATATCGTTAGCCACATCCTCGTTTCGTACCACGAAGAGAATATAAGAAAAGAGTTTGGACTGATTACGAGCCAACAACAGATCGAAAGCCCTATTGTTTCCATTAATATAAAATATGGCCAATTCTTCATCGGTCATCTCTCTAAACTGCTTCATTCTTTAAAATAATTTTTATTCTTAAAGTAATGCTGTTTCTATAGGCTTTTCGGTTTGTATTGGTTTGTATATTAAGTTATGTGATGCAAATGTAATTACTTTTCATTTCTTACCCAAACTTTTATATAGGCGAGGTGAGGGTTACGGGATAAGATAACCGGGTTGAGAACAGTGCAAAATGGTTTCTCAACGATGCTTTATTTGTTATTATGATTCACTTCAATCTGAGCTCACTTTCCAGTCTGATAAGTTCGTCGCGATATTGTGAAGCTTGTAGGAAATCCATTCTTACGGCTGCCTCTCGCATCAGTTCTTTAGTTGCTTCGATACTGCGCTCGAGCTGACTGCGTGTCATACTGCGAATAATCGGATCGGCAGCAAACGACACCCTGTCTTCGAAATAAGGATATTCGAAGAGGGTATTATTATCGACTTTGGGGATGGTTGAGAGAGGCATATCGCTATCGGCAGTGCGTTTGCGTGGGCATTTACGACTAGGAATAAAGCCTCCGCTTGATAGAGTGCCCTTAATCTTAGTGGACAGCGGCATAGGCTTGATGTTATGCTCAGCATTATATTTCAATTGCTTTGCGCGTCGGCGGGCTGTTTCGTTTATGGTCTGCTCCATGCTTTCTGTGATTGTGTCGGCATACATAATGACCTTCCCGTTGATATTTCGAGCTGCGCGCCCAGCTGTTTGAGTCAGACTGCGATGACTACGAAGAAACCCCTCTTTATCAGCATCGAGAATCGCAACGAGTGAGACTTCGGGCAGGTCGAGTCCCTCACGAAGAAGGTTAACTCCAACTAGAACATCATAGATTCCGGAGCGTAAATTATTTATAATCTTAACGCGGTCAAGATTAGCCACATCGCTATGAATATAAGCCGTGCTGATGTTTCTCTCGGTAAGGAACTTAGTTATTTCTTCGGCCATTCGCTTAGTGAGTGTTGTTACAAGCGTACGTTCTTTACACTTAACTCGCTTGACGATCTCGATTAACAGATCGTCTATTTGATTCTCCGACGGGCGCACTTCTATCTCCGGTTCGAGCAATCCGGTGGGTCTAACCACCTGTTCAACTACAATTCCACCGGATTCCTCAAGCTCGAAGTTAGCTGGGGTGGCCGAAACGTAAATCACCTGATTGAGCATACTATAGAATTCGTCGAACTTGAGCGGGCGATTATCAGCAGCAGCTGGTAATCGAAATCCGAACTCTATGAGATTATGTTTACGGGCATGGTCGCCGCCATACATTGCCGAAATCTGCGGTACGCTTACATGACTCTCGTCAACAATCATAAGGAAGTCTTTAGGGAAGAAGTCCAACAAACAATACGGTCGGTCACCTTCTACACGCCCATCAAAATATCTCGAATAGTTCTCGATTCCTCCACAATAACCCAGCTCCTCAAGCATTTCGGCGTCATATTCCACCCTATTCCTAAGTCGTGTTGCATATTCATGCTGTCCTTTTTGTTCAAAATAGTCCAATCGTTGGGCTAGGTCTTCGCGAATCTGTCGTATGGCAATTTGTGTTTGTTCTTTGGAGGTAACAAAGATGTTGGCAGGATATATGGCATATTCTTCGAACTGCGCTAGTCGATGCAAGGTGACTGCATTGAGTTCCTCGATTGATTCGATTTCATCGTCCCACCAAGTGATACGTAACACGTCGTCGCTATAGGCCATAGCCACATCCACTGTGTCGCCTTTCACTCTGAAGCATCCTCTCTTAAATTCCAGGTCGTTACGAACGTAGAGTGCGCCTACAAGACGACGTAAGAATTCGTTTCGATTCATTGTTTGTCCTTTGGCAAGTTTAATCACGTTCGACTGTATCGCCATCGGTCCCCCCATGCCATATATGCACGAAACAGATGAAACAACCACAACATCATTCCTTCCAGAGAGAAGCGCCGACACAGTTGAGAGCCGCAGCTTATCAATTTCATCATTTATATCGAGCTCTTTTTCGATATAGGTATCTGTTGCCGGAAGATAGGCTTCAGGCTGATAATAGTCGTAATACGACACATAATATTCCACTGCATTATTCGGAAAGAAGGATTTCATCTCCTCATAGAGCTGTGCTGCCAGTGTTTTGTTGTGTGACAGAATCAGCGTGGGCTTATTCACATTAGCGACGACATTGGCCACGGTGAATGTTTTTCCGGAGCCGGTTACGCCTAGGAGTACCTGACTTTTCTCGCCCCTTCTCAGTCCGTCGGTAAGCTCTTTGATGGCTTCCGGCTGGTCGCCCATAGGCTTATATTCCGATGTTAGTTGAAATTTTCTCATTGCGCGCAAAGATAGTGCAAGTTGAATGCAATAAAGACAAGTATCTCGCGGATTATCCCTCTATCTCAATGACGGATTAACCCCAAATCGGTCATTAGGAAATCAAAGGGAATAATAGTCTTTAGACCTAATGACCAATTTGGGGTTAATAAATCGAGTACAACACCCTTTATCAAAGGTGTAGTACACCTTTGGTTAAAGGTACAGTACACCTTTGGTTGAGGGTGTAGTACACCTTTGATTAAGGGTATAGTACACCTTTAGTGAAGAGTGTTTAATACCCTTGGCGAAAAGTATTCATTCGTAACACTTCGCTTGCAAAATCTCTAATGATCGATTGGAGATTAAGCATCTCTCTTTTTCTAGGGCAGTGTTTCAGCTGTGGATGAAGAGTCGATTCTTTTTCGGGCTACGTTTCAGAGGTCTCAGAAGAGGGAGATAAGGCTCATGGAAAACGAAAGCATCCGGCGTAAGGACCTAGCCTCGCCGGATGCTTATCAAAGTAATCTTTGGTGCGAAAGGAGCTATTATTACATGCTCAAACCGCGATTATTTAAAGTGACATTAAGTAGCTTAACATACTCGCGATATTGGTCCTGATTCAGAACATAGAACATATATGACAAGTCGCGCTTGATAGCCTTCTTAATCTTTTCGTCGCGCTCCGACTTGTCACTTGTTGCAGCATTCATCATCTCGGCCGCGAAAGTTTTGTTGATATCCTCAACAACAGCTATTTGGTCCTGACTGAGGTTCAGTGCACGGCTCAGAGCGTAGGTGCTCATATTGAATCTGTACTTTTCAATGCTAGCTGCATTCTCGTCTTTCTCGTTTGCAGCAAAAGTCATTGTCATGCTTATTAATGCTATCAGTGTAAAAACAATCTTCTTCATAATTATCTTTTCTAATTTTATTTTTCCTGTTGTGTTGTTTATTTCTTTTTGCGATGCAAAGGTAGACTTGTAACTGCCATGAAATGAACTTCTACAAGAATAAGGTCCGAATCAAGGCCTATTTTTGACAGCGGTCAAACGGTTTGATTTATGTCAGTCGATAGATTTACCTTTGCACACATCACCACCTTTTATATATAGATATGCGCAACACTTTCGGAACCCTTTTCACCCTCACAACCTTCGGCGAAAGCCATGGGGCGGCCGTAGGCGGAATAGTTGATGGAATGCCTTCGGGCGTAACCGTGAACATAGACGATATTCAGCACGAACTCAACAGACGAAAACCCGGACAAAGTAATCTCACAACATCGCGGTGTGAAGCTGACCAGGTAGAACTGCTAAGCGGAGTCTTCGACGGTCGGACAACAGGCACACCTATAGGCTTCCTAGTCAGAAATACCGACCAAAATTCGGCCGACTACGAAAGCATTCGCGAAGTATTCCGTCCATCACATGCCGACTATACATATCAAATAAAATATGGCGTGCGCGACTATCGTGGCGGCGGAAGAGCGTCGGCCCGTATAACCTTATCGCGAATCGTAGCCGGCGCGCTCGCAAAATGTGTACTACGCAGCGAGGGAATAAGCATAAAAGCCTACACATCGCAAGTTGGCGAGATAAAAGTCGACGAAGACTATCGGAAGTTCAATCTCGCATCCGCCGAACTCAACGCCGTTAGATGTCCCGACGAATTGAAAGCCCAAGAAATGGAACAACTCATCAAACGAGTGAAAGCCGAGGGCGACACTGTAGGTGGCGTAATAACCTGTGTCATTAAAGGATGTCCGATAGGTTTAGGCGAACCCGAGTTCGGCAAACTCCATGCACAACTCGGACACGCAATGCTGAGCATAAACGCCGCCAAAGGATTCGAATATGGTACCGGATTCGAAGGCTGTATCAAACGAGGCAGCCAACAAAACGACTCCTTCGTCCCTGGTGTAGCAAATAACATATCCACTCTAACCAACCGAAGCGGAGGAATACAAGGAGGCATAAGCAACGGCGAAGACATCTACTTTCGCGTAGCATTCAAACCCGTAGCAACCATACTCACAACACAAAACACAGTGAACAAAGACGGCCGGCCGGTAAGTGTCAACCCGAAAGGCCGACACGACCCCTGCGTGCTTCCCAGAGCCGTGCCTATTGTCGAGGCAATGGCCGCAATGACACTTCTGGACGCACTACTAGCACTGAAATCCGAACAGTTTTAGCGAATTTATTGGGAGTTTTAAAAAAGCAGTACTTTTGCCACTGCTGATTTCGAAACACTGAAATTATATAAACAACACATTTTTTATATATACACTTATGAGTTTAAAAATAGTAGTACTCGCAAAGCAAGTGCCCGACACTCGAAATGTCGGGAAAGATGCCATGACAGCCGAAGGAACGGTGAACCGTGCCGCGCTGCCCGCTATCTTCAATCCTGAAGATCTGAACGCTCTCGAGCAAGCCCTCCGACTGAAAGACCAACACAAAGGCTCTACCGTGGGAGTTTTGACAATGGGTCCACCACGTGCAGGTGAAATAATTCGTCAAGGACTCTATCGAGGGGCTGACACCGGATGGTTGCTAACCGACCGTAAATTTGCCGGCGCCGATACACTTGCAACATCCTATGCACTTGCAACGGCCATAAAGAAAATTGGCAATGTCGATATTATAATAGGCGGGCGCCAAGCTATCGATGGTGACACAGCACAAGTTGGTCCGCAAGTAGCTCAGAAGCTCGGGCTCAACCAAGTAACCTATGCCGAAGAGATTCTCAAAGTTGAGAATGGCAAAGCAACCATACGCCGTCATATCGACGGAGGAGTCGAAACAGTCGAAGCTCCATTACCTGTGGTAATAACCGTCAATGGAAGTGCAGCCCCCGCTCGCCCATGCAATGCCAAACTGGTTATGAAATATAAATATGCCAGCTGCCACATGGAACGTAAAGGCGACGAACCATGGGCCGAACTATATAACGAGCGTCCTTACCTTACACTCAACCAATGGTCGGTGGCCGATGTCGATGGCGACGATGCACAGTGCGGTTTATCAGGCTCTCCCACCAAAGTGAAAACCGTTCAGAACATTGTTTTCCAAGCCAAAGAAAGTAAAACGCTCACCGGCTCCGACGAAGATATGCAAAGCTTGATTAAGGAACTCATCGAAGAGAAAATAATAGGATAAATACTCATGAATAACGTATTTGTATATTGCGAAATAGAACAGACAACCGTTCAGGAAGTCTCGCAAGAATTGCTTACCAAAGGGCGTAAGCTGGCAAACCAATTAGGTGTAGAGCTGCACGCAGTTATTGCAGGAACTGGAATAAAAGGTAAAGTCGAAGAACAGATTCTTCCCTACGGAGTAGACAAGCTCTTTGTGTTCGATGATGATGGGCTTTTCCCCTATACATCGGCACCTCATACCGATATCCTCGTTAATCTCTTCAAGGAAGAAAAACCGCAAATAACACTCATGGGAGCAACGGTAATCGGCCGCGACCTAGGTCCGCGTGTATCGTCGTCTCTAACTTCGGGTCTCACAGCTGACTGTACTCAGCTCGAAATCGGTGACTACGAAGACAAAAAAGCCGGCAAGCACTACGACAACCTACTCTATCAGATTCGCCCCGCGTTCGGTGGAAATATCGTTGCAACAATCGTGAACCCCGACCATCGCCCGCAGATGGCAACCGTTCGCTCGGGTGTTATGCAGAAAGCCCTCTACGAAGGTAATGCCAAAGGCGAGGTGGTTTATCCAGACGTCAAGAAATATGTTTCACCCGAAGCTTTCGTTGTGAAAGTGCTTGAGCGTCATGTGGAGGCCGCCAAAAATAACCTCAAAGGAGCCCCGATAGTTGTGGCCGGCGGATATGGTGTAGGTTCCAAGGAAGGATTCGACCAGCTATTCCAACTTGCTAAGGAGCTCCATGGCGAAGTAGGCGCGTCGCGTGCAGCAGTCGACGCAGGATGGGTTGAACACGACCGCCAAGTTGGACAAACGGGTGTCACCGTTCATCCGAAAGTTTACATTGCCTGTGGAATCTCCGGACAGATTCAGCACATCGCTGGAATGCAAGATGCTGGCATAATCATCTCGGTAAACAACGACCCCGACGCACCCATAAATCAGATTGCCGACTACATCATCACCGGCACCGTTGAAGAGGTCGTGCCCAAATTGATAAAGTATTACAAACAGAACGATAAGTAAGCAAACATCATGGCCAATTACTATACAGACCAACCCGAGATTCAATTCCATCTCAACCACCCCCTAATGAAGCGCATAGTCGACCTCAAGGAGCGAAACTATGCTGACAAAGACAAGTTCGACGAAGCCCCTGTAAACTATCAAGATGCTATCGAGAACTATAAAAGAGTGCTCGATATTGCAGGCGACATTGCCGCAAACATCATCGAACCGAACTCTGAAGCAGTAGACCAGGAAGGCCCGCATCTCATCGACGGCCGAATGCACTACGCTAGTAAAACTCTCGAAAATATTGAAGCTACACGACAGGCTGGACTATGGGGAATAAGCATGCCTCGCCAGTATGGCGGTCTCAACCTGCCGAACGTCGTGTTCTCCATGCTATCGGAAATGATTTCGTCGGCCGACGCCGGATTCCAAAACATCTGGTCGCTACAATCATGTATTGACACCCTCTACGAATTCGGAAACGACGAGCAACGCGCCAAATATATCCCCCGCATCTGCCAAGGCGAAACTATGTCTATGGACCTCACCGAACCTGATGCCGGCTCCGACCTCCAACGGGTAATGCTAAAAGCAACCTTCGACGAAAAAGAAAACTGCTGGCGGCTCAACGGCGTGAAGAGATTCATAACCAACGGCGACTCCGACATACACCTAGTGCTCGCACGCTCGGAAGAAGGAACACGCGACGGGCGAGGCCTCTCCATGTTCATCTACGATAAGCGAAATGGCGGAGTCGACGTGCGCCACATCGAAAACAAACTCGGTATACACGGCTCACCAACCTGCGAGCTGGTCTACAAGAACGCTAAGGCTGAACTTTGTGGAAGTACCCGAATGGGGCTCATAAAATATGTCATGGCCCTAATGAATGGCGCTCGGCTCGGAATAGCCGCACAAAGCGTAGGCCTCTCGCGCGAAGCCTACACCGAAGCACTCAACTATGCACGCGACCGCGCACAATTCGGAAAGAAAATCATAACCTTCCCTGCCGTCTACGACATGCTCTCACGCATGAAAGCCAAACTCGACGCAGGCCGAACCCTACTCTATCAAACAGCAAGATATGTAGATATCTACAAAGCTCTTGAAGACATATCGCGCGACCGCAAACTCACACCCGAAGAGCGACAGGAGATGAAACAATACACCCGTCTTGCAGACGCTTTCACACCTCTAGCAAAAGGAATAAACTCCGAATACGCCAATCAAAACGCCTACGACGCTATATCCGTACACGGCGGCTCGGGCTTCATCATGGAATACAAAAGTCAGAGACTCTATCGCGATGCACGTATCTTCTCCATCTACGAAGCACCACCCAGCTTCAGGTTGTAGCCGCAATACGCTACATCACCAACGGAACCTACCTCTCGATAATGAAGGAAATGATACAAGCCGAACTCGAATGCGATTGCATGAAAGCCCTCCGCGAACGCGTTGCCAAGCTAGTTGAACTCTACGAAGAATCCATTGAACGCATCAATGCAGAGAACAACCAAGACTTGCACGACTTCCTTGGCCGTCGACTTTACAACATGACAGCCTCAATTGTAGAATCGCTTCTCCTCATCGAAGATGCCTCCAAAGCTCCCGAGCTATTCGCAAAGTCGGCCAACGTGTTCGTTCGTCACGCCGAGGAAGAAGTCATCTCGCACGCAGCCTACATAAAAGCCTTCCGTGCCGACGACCTCAAAAACTTCCAAGCAGAGTAAAACCCTCTCCATCGTAATTTAAAAAACAGGGATTTAAGCAGATGTGGCTTAAATCCCTGTTCTATTTTCATCACCTGCAAATAATTCAAGACCTCTGCAAAAGACGAGCACCATAGTTTTTACTATTCGTTGACGCTTTTGACCAAATCTTCATCCCTATCCTATCTTCAACAATATCATAATCCTTACTACTATGAGGCGACGGAGACTGTCTAAGTTAGTCAACATTTACCCTCCGCTAGGAACGACATTTGCCTTCCGCTAGGGACGGCACTTGTCCTCCGATAGGAACGACACTTGTCCTCCGCTAGGAACGACACTTGTCTTCCGCTAGGAACGGCACTTGTCCTCCGCTAGGAACGACACTTGTCCTCCGCTAGGAACGACACTTGTCCTCCGCTAGGGGCGACATTTGCCATCCGCTAGGGGCGACATTTGCCATCCGCTAGGAACGACTATTGTCGATTAAAAATCCTGCCGAGAGACAGCTTCACCAGACATCTTTACACCCATAACATTACCAGCGAATAGATTTTCATCTACCCCCATTAGTCTTTGCCTCCATCTACTTACCTTTGCACACATAACAATTAAGAGACAGGCAGATTGATCGAAAAACATATAGTTCTCGAAGACATAGATCCAGTTATTTTCTATGGGGTGAACAACGTGCATATGCAAATGATTAAAGCCCTTTTTCCAAAGCTCCGTATCGTGGCGCGCGACAATGTTATTCGCGTCCTCGGAGATGAAGAAGAGATGGCCAAGTTCGAAGAATGCACAGAACGAATCAGAAAACACGTCGAGAAATATAACACACTTGGCGAGGAAGACATCATCGACATAGTGAACGGACGAAGAACAAAAGCCGACGCGGTGAAAGATGTACTTGTTTATTCAACCTCAGGAAAACCCATCAAGGGCCGCTCCGAAAATCAACAAAAGCTCATCGACGCCTTCGAAAAGAACGATATGATTTTTGCCGTGGGGCCCGCTGGAACAGGTAAGACCTACCTCAGTATTGCCCTCGCAGTAAAAGCTCTGAAAGACAAAACGGCAAAGAAAATAATCCTATCACGGCCGGCGTCGAAGCTGGAGAGAAATTGGGATTCCTGCCCGGCGACATGAAAGAGAAAATCGACCCCTATCTGCAACCGCTCTACGACGCACTCGAGGATATGATTCCGGTCGTAAAGCTGCAAGACATGATGGATAAGAACATCATTCAAATTGCACCACTGGCCTTTATGCGCGGTCGAACACTAAACGACGCTATCGTGATTCTCGACGAAGCACAGAACACAACACCCGCACAAATCAGAATGTTTCTCACCCGAATGGGCTGGAACTCGAAGATGATTATAACAGGCGACATGACACAGATAGACCTTCCAGGCAACCAGCTTAGCGGACTGCGCGAAGCACTCGGAATACTGTCCGGAATACAAGGAATAGCAATGATTAATCTCGACGGAAAAGATATCGTCCGGCATAAACTGGTAACACGAATAGTGAAAGCCTACGAAACATACGACAAAACAAAACTGAAAGAAAAATGAAAGCACTCACAACAACAAACTTCAACTTCAACAAACAGCGAAACGTTTATCATGGAAAGGTGCGCGACGTCTACGACATCAACAACGACCTTATCGTATGGTAGCAACCGACCGCATATCAGCTTTCGACGTGGTTCTGCCAAAAGGTATACCATTCAAAGGACAGGTGCTGAACCAAATTGCAGCCAAGTTCCTCGACCAGACAGCCGATATATGTCCGAACTGGAAACTTGCAACGCCGGACCCAATGGTCACCGTAGGTCTGAAATGCGAAGGATTCAAAGTAGAAATGATAATCCGTTCCATTCTCACCGGTTCGGCATGGCGGGCTTATAAAGAAGGATGTCGCGAACTTTGCGGCGTTAAGCTGCCTGATGGAATGCACGAAAATGAACGCTTTCCCGAACCAATCATAACTCCAACAACCAAGGCCGACGAAGGACACGACATGAATATATCGAAAGAGGAAATAATCAGTCAGAACATTGTATCGGCCGAAGATTATGCCATAATCGAAGACTGGACTCGCAAGCTCTTTGCCCGCGGACAAGAAATCGCCTCCAGACAAGGATTGATTCTCGTCGACACAAAATACGAGTTCGGTAAACGCGACGGCAAATGCTATCTCATCGACGAAATTCATACTCCCGACTCTACCGATACTTCTATGCCGAAGCTACGAAGAACGACTCGCCAAAGGCGAACCGCAACGCCAACTGTCAAAAGAGTTCGTTCGGCAATGGCTCATAGAACACAACTTCATGAACGAACCAGGACAAACAATGCCCGAAATTACAGATGAATATGCCGAAAGCGTGAGCAACCGTTATATAGAACTCTACGAGCACATAACCGGCGAATCTTTCGACCGAACCATTGAGCAAGGCGATATCGCAGCACGGATTGAACAGAACGTGAACCGCTATCTGGCAGAAAGAACCAAAGAATAAACCTACGTGTACGGACAAGAGAAAATAAAACCCTACGACACTGCAGGCGAAAAAGGTGAGCAGGTGGAGCTGATGTTCGATAACATCGCACCAAGTTACGACATCCTGAATCATCGGTTGTCGTGGGATATCGACCGTTCATGGCGTCGAAAAGCTATCGACGCTCTTGCTCCGTTCAAACCGCAACATATACTCGACGTGGCTACCGGAACCGGCGACTTTGCCATCCTAGCAGCTCGGATGCTACATCCGCGAAGCCTCATTGGTATCGATATTTCAGAGGGAATGATGAACATCGGCAGAAACAAGGTTGAGCACGAACAATTGGCCGACGTAATCTCTTTCAAAAAAGACGACTGCCTGAATCTTTCGTTCGACGACAACAGTTTCGACGCTGTCACAGCCGCTTTCGGCATACGCAACTTTCAAAATCTCGACCGCGGACTGAGCGAAATGCACCGCGTTCTCAAACCGGGTGCTCACCTAAGTATTGTTGAACTTACAACGCCCATTTCTTTTCCGATGAAGCAGCTCTTCGCCATTTATTCACGTATAGTGCTTCCACTCTACGGACGACTAGTTTCAAACGACCGCAGCGCCTACGACTATCTCAACCGAACGATTGCCGCCTTCCCGCAAGGTGAGGAAATGATGACGATTCTCGCTAAGGCCGGCTTCAAACGAACATCATTCAAACGACTAACTTTCGGTATCTGCACTATGTATTTCGCCGAAAAATAAACAGACACGATTATGGACAAATACGGACTCATAGGCTACCCGCTCGGTCATTCGTTCTCGATTGGATATTTCAATGAGAAATTCGCAAACGAAAACATCGATGCGCAATACATCAACTTCGAGATTCCTTCGATCGACAATCTCGTGGAGGTGCTAAGTTCCAACCCTCAACTGCGCGGACTCAACGTAACCATTCCTTACAAGGAACAGGTGATTCGTTATCTCGATTCTATTAGTCCGGAAGCCCAGGCCATCGGTGCCGTGAACGTTATTCGTGTGAGTCAGAAAGGCAATCAAACCTTCCTCCGAGGTTTCAATAGCGATGTGATTGGTTTCACTAAAAGCATCGAACCTCTGCTCGAGCGCTATCACCGTAAAGCCTTGATTCTCGGAACCGGCGGAGCTGCCAAAGCCGTGGACTATGGGTTAAAATCGCTCGGACTGGAAACGCAAATGGTTTCGCGAAGTAGGAAAACAGGCGCCATAACATACGATGACGTAAAAGCCGAGACAATCGAGGAATATAATGTTCTGGTGAACTGCACTCCGCTCGGACTGTATCCAAATGTGGATCTCTGCCCCGCCCTACCCTACAATGCCATGAACTCGCGCACGCTGCTCTACGACCTACTTTACAATCCCGACGAAACGCTTTTCATGCGGAAAGGTCGTGAGCAAGGAGCTACCGTGAAAAACGGACTCGAAATGCTGCTTCTCCAAGCGTTTGCCAGCTGGGAATTTTGGAACGGAAAAGAATAACTACAAACAAAACATGGACAACAGATACATGATGCGCGGCGTGAGTGCTGCAAAAGAAGATGTGCACAACGCCATTAAACACATCGACAAGGGAATATTTCCGCAGGCCTTCTGTAAGATTATTCCCGATATTCTAGGCGGCGACCCTGATTATTGTAACATCATGCACGCCGACGGGGCCGGAACTAAATCGTCGTTGGCCTATATGTATTGGCGCGAAACCGGCGACCTCAACGTATGGCGAGGCATTGCACAAGACGCCATCGTGATGAATACCGACGATCTGCTATGCGTTGGCGCTGTAGATAATATTCTCGTGTCGTCAACCATCGGCAGAAACAAAATGCTCATCCCGGGCGAAGTAATTTCGGCCATTATCAACGGCACCGACGAACTGCTTGCCGAACTGCGCGAAATGGGCATCGGAATATATCCCACCGGAGGAGAAACCGCCGACGTGGGCGACTTGGTTCGCACGATTATCGTAGACTCTACAGTTACCTGCCGAATGAAACGCGCAGATGTAATTAACAATGCCAACATACGCCCAGGAGACGTCATTGTGGGACTAAGCTCAACCGGACAAGCAACCTACGAAAAAAACTATAACGGTGGAATGGGCAGCAACGGATTAACCAGTGCGCGACATGATGTTTTCGCCAAATATCTGGCAGAGCAATACCCCGAAAGCTACGACCACGCCGTGCCAGAAGAGCTTGTCTATAGCGGTAGATATCGTCTTACCGACACCATTGACGGTTCGCCCATTGATGCTGGGCGGCTTGTGCTTTCGCCCACCCGAACCTATGCTCCCGTCATCAAGAAAATGCTCGACAGTCATCGCCGCGATATTCACGGTATGGTGCATTGCACGGGTGGAGCACAAACCAAGGTGCTACATTTTGTCAGTAACGATTGTCACGTAGTTAAAGACAATCTTTTCCCACTGCCACCCCTGTTCAAAGCCATCAAAGAATGCAGCGGGGCCGACTGGCGCGAAATGTATCAGGTGTTCAACATGGGCCATCGAATGGAAATATATGTCGGCCCCGAAATCGCCCCACGGATAATCGAAATCAGTCGTTCGTTCGGTATCGACGCACAGATAATCGGCCGAATCGAAGAGGGTGAACACAGTCTAACCATCCAATCAGAATACGGAACATTCAATTATGATAGAAAATAACAGCATATTATCGAAGCTCGACGGACTCGAAGCACGCTACGAAGAGGTGTCGACGCTCATCACAGACCCAAACGTGATTGCCGATCAATCACGCTACGTTAAGCTCACAAAAGAATATAAAGACCTCGGCGATATCATGGATGCTCGCAAACGCTACATTGCATGCCTCACCACAATCGCCGAGGCAAAAGATATAATTGCAAACGAAAGCGACGCCGATATGCGCGATATGGCACGCGAGGAACTCTCCGAAAACGAAACTATACAGCCTCGGCTCGAGGAAGAAATCAAACTGCTCCTCGTGCCCAAAGACCCCGAAGATGCCAAAAACGTGCAGATGGAAATCAGAGCCGGAACCGGAGGTGACGAGGCTGCACTCTTTGCGGGAGACCTCTTCAGCATGTACAAAAAATACTGCGATAAAAAAGGCTGGACGCTCTCCATAACCGCCGTTTCGGAAGGCGCCGTGGGCGGATTCAAGGAGATTGATTTTGCCGTTTCGGGCGACAGCGTTTACGGCACACTCAAATACGAGTCGGGCGTGCATCGCGTTCAGCGCGTACCGGCGACCGAGACACAAGGTCGAATGCACACATCGGCAGCAACTGTGGCCGTTCTGCCCGAAGCCGACCGCTTCGAGGTGAACATCAACGAAGGCGATATAAAATGGGATACGTTCCGCTCAAGCGGTGCCGGCGGACAGAATGTAAACAAAGTGGAATCGGGCGTGCGGTTGCGCTATCCGTGGCGAAATCCGAACACTGGCGAGGTTGAAGAGATACTCATAGAATGTACCGAAACACGCGACCAGCCGAAGAACAAAGAGCGCGCCCTGTCACGTCTGCGTACTTTCATATACGACCGCGAGCATCAGAAATACATCGACGACATCGCTAATCGCCGTAAAAGTTTGGTATCAACGGGCGACCGCTCGGCTAAAATTCGAACCTACAACTTTCCGCAGGGCCGCGTAACCGACCATCGCATCGGATTCACCACCCACGATCTCCAGGGGTTCATGAACGGCGAGATTCAGGAGATGATCGACGCCCTCACCGTTGCCGAAAACGCCGAAAAACTCAAAGAAACAGAACTCTGATGCACAATCATCACCCCTCCACAAAAAATTTAGGCCACCAACGTCAATAGCGTTGATGGCCTAAATATTAATCCGGATTTGATTGCGCCATATGTATGCGAACCCACGTAGTTGTTACAACGCCGAAATCATCGATTTTGAGTGTCGCATCAGGTGTAAATCGGAAAAATAGTCTCTGCCAGCACTTACAAGCAGTGTAAAACGAAAAAATAGTCTCTGCCGAGCACTTACAAGCAGTGCAAAACGAAAAAATAGTCTCTGCCGAGCACTTACAAGCAGTGCAAAACGAAAAAATAGTCTCTGCCGGCACTTACAAGCAGTGCAAAACGAAAAAATAGTCTCTGCCGGCACTTACAAGTAGTGCAAAACGAAAAAATAGTCTCTGCCGGCACTTACAAGCAGTGCAAGACTCTAATAATATCAAAAATGAACAATTTCAAATAAGAATACAATCATGAATCGCAAACAACTCATCGAAGAAATCTTCAGTAAGAAGTCGTTTCTCTGTGTAGGTCTCGACACCGACACAAAAAAAATCCCGGAACATCTGCTGAATACCGACGACCCCATTTTTGAATTCAATCGCGCAATAATCGACGCCACCGCGCCCTATTGCGTGGCCTACAAACCCAACCTGGCCTTCTATGAAAGCGCCGGATTGAAAGGTATGGCTGCATTCGAAAGGACAATTACTTATCTCACCGAAGCCTATCCGAACCACTTCGTCATTGCCGACGCCAAACGCGGCGACATCGGCAACACCTCGTCGATGTATGCCCGCACATTTTTTGAGGAATATCGCCTCGACGCCGTAACTGTGGCGCCTTACATGGGCGAAGACAGCGTTATGCCGTTCCTCGAATATGCCGGGAAATGGGTGATTCTGCTTGCACTCACAAGCAACAAAGGCAGTCGAGACTTCCAACTCACAGCCGATGCAAAGGGCGAACGGCTGTTCGAAAAAGTACTCCAAACATCGCAGCATTGGGGCAACGACGAAAATATGATGTATGTTGTCGGAGCCACCCAAGGCAAAATGTTTGAAGACATTCGTCGCATTGTTCCCAATCATTTCTTGCTCGTACCCGGCGTCGGCGCACAAGGAGGCAGTTTGCACGAGGTGTGCCGGTTCGGACTGAACAAGGATTGCGGATTACTGGTCAATTCCTCTCGCGGAATAATCTATGCCGACAACACTCCGGCCTTCGCCTCCGCGGCCGCCGAAAAAGCCCGCGAGTTGCAACAGGAAATGGCCGAAGAATTAGCCGGGATAAGATGATTTCAGAGAGAATCAATTTAAATCGAACAAATCACAACTGCGTAACAAAGGTTGGCAAGCCGGGATATAGCTCGGTAATTGAGGACGGTTCGCTGGCAAAAAGAGCGAACATGGCGCTCCCGCTTCCCGACATCTGCGAATAAACGGCGCCGGCCGAATAAAAACGCTTCTTTATTTCGGCAAGAATAGGATGGCGCGCAAAAGCGAACTCTTCAAAATCGTTGGAGAGTTCGCTTTTCCATGTCTCAAGGGGCTGATTAACGATTTCGCGACACGATTTAGCCGGTTTGCGCGATGCGATATGCGAATAAGCCTCGGCGGTAGAAATGGCTACATCGGGCTTCACGATTGCAAGATAATACCCTTTTATTGCTGGCAGATTCAAAGGCTCTAAACGCTCGCCAACACCAGTAGCATAGCAAGGTTGCGAGTCGATGAAAAACGCACAATCGGCGCCTATGCGAGCTGCAATTCGGCGCATCTCATCGTTACCCATTCCGAGGGCGAACTGCTTGTTAAGCAGCTTTATCATAAACGCTGCGTCGGCCGATCCGCCGCCCAATCCGGCTTGCGACGGAATGTTTTTATGCAGTTCAACCTTAACAGGCGGAAGCTTATGCTGGCTCGCCACCAATCTATAGGCTTTCACAACCGAATTATCATCGGCGTTACCAATGGGAATGTTTCCGCTCACGGTTAACGCGCAAACAGTTTGCAGTTCGTTTGATTGAGGCTCGACGGAGAGCGTATCGCAAAGCCGAACCGGATAAAAAACCGTTTCAATATCGTGGTATCCGTCTTCGCGCTCGGCCACCACATTAAGGCCGAGATTAATCTTGCAACAAGGTGAAATAATCATAGTTAAATACATTGTTTTGATAGTCTGCAAAGGTATGGAAAGGGCAAAAACACCCGGTCGGAGAGCTCGGAATTATTTTCTACTTTTGCCACCACTATGTCAGAAACAAAATCTAACAATAAGCCCACACGACGCCGCCAACAGGCACCAATCGACACCTCATACGGACACCTCCAACCCCAAGCACCCGAGATTGAAAGAGTAGTGCTCGGCGCACTCATGATCGATAAAGATGCCTTCACAGTGGTGTCTGAAATCATCCGCCCTGAAACATTCTACGAGAACCGGCATCAAAAAATCTACGACGCCATTCAGGGCCTAAACCTACACGAAAAACCCGTAGACATTGTAACCGTAACCGAAGAACTCCGACACAACGGCGCACTCGAAGATGTTGGCGGGCCAGCCTACATCGTCGAACTCAGTTCACACGTTGCATCGTCGGCCCACATCGAATATCACGCCCATATTCTGGCACAAAAGTTTCTTGCCAGGCAACTCATTCAGTTCGCATCGATGATTGAAACCGATGCATTCGACGAAACAGTCGATGTCGACGAACTAATGCAGAAAGCCGAAGGTAATCTGTTTGAGCTTTCGCAAAAAAATATGGTGCAAGACTATACGCAAATCGACCCCATCGTAGCCAAAGCCCATCAACTGCTTCTGCAAGCAGCTAATAACAAAGGCGGACTCACCGGCGTACCGAGCGGATTCCATAAACTCGACGAGATAACCGCTGGATGGCAGCCATCAGACCTCATCATCATTGCCGGACGTCCTGCGATGGGCAAAACATCGTTCGCCCTCAGTTTAGCAAAAAACATCGCCGTGGATTTTCGCAGACCAATAGCTCTGTTTTCACTTGAAATGAACAATGTCCAACTCGTGAACCGACTAATATCAAACGTATGCTCCGTGCCCGGAAACAAAATACTTAGCGGACAACTTTCACCCGACGAATGGGAACGATTCGACACCAATATTCGCAAACTCGACGGCGCCCCCGTCTTCGTTGACGATACACCAGGCCTTTCAATCTTCGAACTGAGAACTAAAGCCCGCCGACTAGTACGTGAACACGACATAAAAGTGCTCATGATTGACTATCTACAACTCATGAATGCCAATGGAACACGCTTCAGCAACCGTCAGGAAGAGGTATCAACCATCAGTCGCTCACTCAAAGGTCTGGCCAAAGAACTCGACATCCCAGTAATAGCCCTCTCACAGCTCAATCGAACCGTAGAACAACGCGAAGGAATAGAAGGTAAACGTCCACAACTGAGCGACCTCCGCGAATCAGGAGCCATCGAACAGGATGCCGATATGGTGCTCTTCGTTCATCGCCCCGAATACTACCACATCTACCAGGACGAAAAAGGCAACGACCTTCACGGTATGGCACAAATCATAATCGCAAAACACCGAAAAGGTGCAACAGGCGAAGTTCTCCTCAATTTCCGCGGAGAATATACGTTTCGCCAATCCTGAAGACGTTTCAGCCCCATTCCCAACCGACGAAATAGGCGGTGAAATCATGGGCAGCCGTATGAACTTATCTACTCCCGAATCACCCCATGGTTCACCACTAGACGGCCCCCTGCCAGAACCTTCACCCGACCTTACCGTTCCTTTCTAATTAGGGTTCAGACCAGATAAATGAACAAAAAGTTTGTAAGGATTTTTCAAATCATATATCTTTGCAACAGTTATCCTGAATACAATCTTTCTTACCTTAAGAAACTAATACCTATTTAATGCTTGAATGCCCATCGCTGAGAAGCGTCGGGCATTTTTCAATTATAGAAATATAGCGAACAAGCTAATCTAATTTTCTTTAGTACATTTGCACATGCAACCTAGATAAACACAGGTGAAACGCAGCCGAAACAAACATTTTTCTTTAATCAATAAACATTTTCAAACACATCGATTCTTATGAAAATACCATTCGCAGAATCTTGGAAAATCAAGATGATCGAGCCTATTAAAAAAAGTACTCGAGAGCAAAGAGAGCAATGGCTGAAAGAAGCTCATTACAACGTTTTTCAACTAAAAGCCGAACAGGTTTACATCGACTTGCTCACCGACAGTGGAACTGGTGCTATGTCGGATCGCCAGTGGGCCGAACTGATGTTGGGCGATGAAAGCTATGCAGGCGCAACTTCTTTTTATAAGTTCGAAGCCACTGTCCAGAAAATTTTAGGTCTGAAATACATCATCCCTACTCACCAAGACGCGCTGCCGAGAATGTTCTTTTCTCCTATCTTGTAAAAGCAGGCAATGTGATTCCAGGCAATGCGCATTTCGATACAACCAAAGGACACATTGAAAGTCGCAAAGCACATGCTATAGACGTAACAACCGACGACGCCAAGGACACACAGAAAGAAGTTCCATTCAAAGGAAACGTATCACTCGAAAAACTCGAAAAAGTACTCAAGGAAAATCCCAACAACGTACCTTTCATGGTTCTCACCGTGACAAATAATACCGTCGGAGGTCAGCCTGTAAGCATGAAGAATATCAAAGAAACATGTACACTCTGTCACAAATACAACGTGCCGGTGATTATGGACTCAGCTCGCTTCGCCGAGAATGCCTACTTCATAAAGGTTAGAGAAGAAGGTTATGCCAATAAGAGCATAAAAGAAATTGTTCGTGAAATGTATGCCGATGTTGATGCAGCAACCATGTCAGCCAAGAAAGACGGCATTGTGAACATGGGCGGATTCATCGCAACAAACAGAGAGGATTGGTTCGAAGGCGCAAAGCTGTTCTGTATTCCAATCGAAGGCTATGTGACTTACGGAGGAATGAGCGGTCGTGACCTGAACGCACTTGCTCAGGGACTCAACGAAAATACGGAATTCGACATGCTCGAAACACGTATACACCAGGTAAAATATCTTGCCGAAAAGCTTGATGAATATGGTATTCCTTATCAGCGGCCAGCCGGCGGACACGCCATTTTCGTTGACGCCGACAAGGTTCTAACCCACGTTCCTAAAGAAGAGTTCCCGGCCCAAACGCTTACTTGCGAACTTTATCTTGAAGCTGGAATACGAGGCGTTGAGGTTGGATTTATGTTGGCCGACCGCGACCCCGAAACAAAAGAGAACCGTTTCAACGGTCTCGACCTGCTTCGTTTAGCTATTCCACGTCGTGTCTATACCGATAATCATATGGATGTGATTGCCGCTGCGCTTAAGAATGTGTACGACCGTCGCGAACAAATTACAAGAGGTGTCGCCATTGAATGGGAAGCACCCCTGATGCGTCACTTCACAGTTAAACTCAAACGACTCGGATAATCTTCAAGTTTTTTTAAATATATCAAGGATTCCCTTTCCTAGCTTTATTGTAGCAGGAAGGGGATATCTTTTTTATTATCTCATCCATTCAGAAACAAACTATAAAAAAGACTGCCCGAAAATCGAACAGCCTTGGGGAATAAAAGAATACAAACAATTCTTTATTTTATCACTCCTTGCTCTTTGAAAATTTTCTTTAAGGCTTGAACTCCACGCTCAACTTGCTCTTCAGTGTGGGTAGCCATAAGGGCGAAACGAACCAAAGTGTCTTGAGGAGCACAAGCAGGCGGAATCACTGGGTTGATAAAAACGCCAGCCTCATAAGCCATCTTAGTTACGAGAAAAGTTTTATCAATGTCGCGTACATAGAGCGGAATAATCGGACTTTCAGTTTCACCAATCTCAAATCTTTCTTCGCGAAAGCGCTTCAAAGCATAGTTTGTAACAGTCCATAGACGTTCCTGTCGTTCAGGTTCAGCCTGAATTATATGCAACGCTTCAAGAGCTGCAGCTGTGGCCGATGGTGTGTTACTAGCCGAGAAGATATAAGTACGACATGTGTGACGAAGGAAGTTTATAGTATCACTATCACCGGCTATGAATCCGCCTATAGAAGCCATGCTCTTCGAGAATGTCCCCATGATAAGTCAACGTCGTCAGTCACTCCAAAGTGATCGCACACTCCGCGTCCTTGTCTACCGAACACTCCTAATCCGTGAGCTTCGTCAACCATCACGGAGCAATTATATTTTTTCTTGAGTTCTATGATTTCGGGCAGCTTTGCCAAATCACCCTCCATCGAAAACACTCCATCCACAATGATGAGTTTGATAGCTTCTTGAGGCAATTTCTGCAATACTCTTTCGAGGTCTTGCATATCGTTGTGCTTGTAATGTAACTGAGTTGCAAAACTTAGCCTACGTCCGTCTACTATACTGGCATGGTCACGATCGTCACAAATGATATAATCTCCACGTCCAACAACCATAGCAATCACTCCAGCATTTACGGCAAATCCGGTAGAGAAGCAAAGTACCTCATCCTTATTTTCGAATTCTGCCAATTCTTTTTCAAGCTGAACATGTAAGTCGAGTGTTCCGTTGAGGAATCTGCTTCCTGCGCATCCCGTACCATATTTTTCCAGAGCTCTCTGTGCTGCTGCTATAACCCGCTCGTCGTTTGTGAGTCCTGTATAAGCATTCGAACCGAACATAAGAATCTTATGTCCGTCTATATCTGTCACTTCTGTTCCTTGCTTGCTTGTTATTTCGCGGAAATACGGATAAACTCCTGCTTGAATATATTTCTGCGGATCACGGTAGTTCTTGTATTTGTCTTGTAATTGTCCCATTATAAATTATAAAGGTGTTTAGAGCTTATGCCCTTATATTTAGGCTGCAAAGATATATATTTTGGTTAGAAAACGATGTGGAGTCTTTTGAAATTAGCCTCTCTGGATCATTGTTATAAAGGGGCTGTGCGAGAGGTGGAATTTAGTTAGTATTTTTGTTTCTGAATTTTCAATAGATTGATAATTAAGGTATGAAGAAGAACATCGTTTTTATCATGAATCCTATTTCGGGTACGGTGAGCAAGGTGGGAATCCCAGGTTTAATCGAGAAACGACTCGATAAAAACAAGTTCGATTTCTGTGTTGCGCCAACCGAATATCCCGGTCATGCCACAGAACTCGCCAAAAAAGCTGTGGACGAAGGAGCCGAAGTGGTTGTAGCTGTAGGAGGCGACGGGACCGTAAATGAAGTTGGACGAGCACTAGTGAACACCGATACAGCGTTGGGAATTATTCCGTGTGGATCAGGCAACGGATTAGCACGTCATTTGGTTCTGCCGATAAACATCAAGAAAAGTATCGACATCATCAACGAATACAAAGTGCATCGCCTCGACTACGGAACAATCAATAATATTCCTTTTTTTTGCACCTGTGGAATGGGATTCGATGCCTTCATTTCAATGAAGTTTGCTGAAGCCGGAAAACGCGGTCCGATAACCTACGTGCAAAAGGTTTTGGAAGAAGGATTGAAGTATGAACCGCAGACATATGAAATCGAGGCTGATGACGGAACCTATAAATACAAAGCATTTCTAATCTCGATTGCAAACGCATCGCAATACGGAAATAACGCCTACATAGCACCGCAAGCATCGATGAGCGACGGATTGCTGGACATTATAATAATGGAACCGTTCGATGTGCTAGAAGCCCCGCAGGTTGCCATCGAACTGTTCAACAAGACTCTCGACAAGAATCTCAAAATAAAAACTTTCAAAGCTCGCCACATTCACATTCATCGCTCTGAACCCGGCGTAATTCACTATGATGGCGACCCTATAATGACTGACGCCGACGTTGACATTTCCCTTGTCCCGAAAGGAATAAACATCATCGTGAACGCACACGGCGATAAAGAACAACGTCAACCCAACGCCGTACAAAATGCTTTCTCCGAATTGTTCTTCAACATCGACCTCATTAGGCGTGACATCACTCGCCAGAGCCGAAAGTTTCAGGCTCTGAACAAAATAATCCTTAGGAAACTCAACATTTAATGGCATTTGCTTTCAAGCTATTCACCATCGAGCAAAATCGATGCGCAATGAAAGTAGGAACGGATGGCGTTCTGCTTGGGGCATGGGCGGAAGGCGGTGAGCAGATACTCGATGTGGGTACGGGAACGGGAGTGATTGCTATGATGATGGCCCAAAGATATCCGGGAGCTCACGTCGACGCTATCGACATCGATCAAGACTCTGCAGAGCAAGCTCGCGAAAACGCAGATGGTTCTCCATTTGGCAGCAGGATTGATGTCTACGCTTCATCCTTTCAGGAATTTGAAAGCTCAAAGACTTACGACGCCATTGTTAGCAATCCACCATTCTTTATGAACTCAATGAGAAGCGAAAACCATAAGAGAAACATAGCTAGGCATGCTGACACACTAGAATTTAGTGAGCTGATTGAAAGAGCAAGGCATTTTTTAAAACCAAACGGTTACTTTTCAGTCATATTGCCTACCGAAACTAAGAACGCCGTTGAGCAAGAGGCTATTTTGCAAGGTTTCTCACTCTCGCGCAGTCTTGCATTAAGGTCGAAGATTGGAAAATCACCTTTCCGCTATCTTCTGGAGTTCCGATTGATTCCAACTTTCATCAAATATGAAAGTCAGACACTACTTACAGATAGCGGCGAACGTTCGGAATGGTATGCAAATCTAACTGCCGACTTCTATCTATAGGTCATTTTGATAATCGGACATATTGCAGAAATGCCTGACGCAGGTATGTTTTACAGTCAAACACACTGCATAAACAGGAAACACAGGTGTGTTTTATACTTATGCATGATGCGGAAATAGCGGATGCAGGTGAAATTCTATTCAAACATACTGCTGAAATGGAAAACGCAGGTGTGTTTTCTATTCATGCAGACTGCAGAAATGCCAACCTTATCTAAGTTTCAACTTACACATATTTCTTAAATAGAAAACACACCTGCGTTTTAATATTCAACATATTGATTGAATCAAAAACACACCTGCGTTTTAACATTGCACATACTGCATAAGGCTAAACGCACCTGTATTTAGTATTTAAACATATTGCGGGATAACAAACACGGGTAATTTTTCATCATAACAGTTTGCTTAAGTTAAAAATATACATGAGTTTATTGTTCACTCAATAAAATTGAATAACAAACATAGGTGTATCCATCGGTTAGAATGGTCAATCAATCGGTAATGACAAATAAAACTTTCTTCAAGCATTTTGCCTGGTTATAGATTTCATATCGATTAGCAATACTAACAGACTGTACGAAGAACTAAAAAGTATGTATAGTGAATTAAATGTATTAATTAATAGGTTTAGTACTGTTAGTCTCAGATTTAATTAGTATATTTGCAAGCAATCAATATGTTAGGTAAATAAGTAACAGTTATATTTAAATGAAACAACATTCTATTCTTGTACTTGCACTTGCAGTTTCGTTAGTATCGGGATGCAAGCAAGAAACCAAACAGCCAAAAGAGATTAAAGACTCTGTTAAAGCTATGATTCAAACAGACAACAGAGTTATTGAAACTAAAGTTGCCGATATTGACACAGAGGTAAAGGAGCCTGTCAGGACATCAAGCGATGAGTTAGCAGAACAGCTTGATAAGTCGACTACGGTACGGACATCATCTGGATTTATGGTTCCAAAGTTCATGAAGTTTGAGGAGAAATACGGCGATGATGGTTTAGGGACGTATGACACGTATTCGTGGAACGATGTTATGATTTGCTACAGATTTTATGGTGCGTGGGCTACCATGGATGATTGTTTCCCAAAGCCCAATGTAGAGATAGCACCCTTTGTGAATATTCAAAGCATAACTTATCATTCGCCGTCAAAGCAAATATGGTCTGGATACGTATCAGATGGTAGGATTTTCTATCTAAAACGTAAAATAACCGTTGGCGAAAATGTTGACCATGCTTTAGTGCTTGTTGCGATATATCCAAAGAAGTATAAAAAGTCGGCAACACGATTGGTCAATATGGTTAGTAAATGGTAATTACTTATGAAAAAGAAAATTTGGTTAATAATTTTCTTTATTCTGTCAATTGTTCAGGTATTTGGACAAAATAAAACAATTACCGGCGAGCTTCTAGATGGTCAATCGAATGAAAAAGTTCAGTATGCCGTAGTTCAATTACTAAGAAAGGATAGCACTTACGCCACAGGAACGACATCGGATGATAATGGCAAATTCAGTTTGCAGGCACCAGAGGCAGGCGAATATATTGTTCAGGCATCATTCATAGGTTATAAAAACATTTCTAGGAATGTTAGGATTGTCGATAATCAGGACGTAAACCTAGGTCAACTAGTATTTAAAACTGATTCGCACCTCCTGAAAGAAGTCACTGTTACAGGTAGTGCATCGAAAGTGGTTCTGAAGGAAGACACATTTCAATATAATGTATCGGCCTATCGAGTTCCAGAAGGCTCAACGGTAGAGGCGCTGGTAAAACTACTTCCTGGCGCAGAAGTTAGCTCGGATGGAACTATAAAAATTAATGGTAAAGAGGTAAAGAAAATACTAATCGACGGGAAGGAATTCATGACCGGCGATACGAAGACTGCGCTTAAGAACCTTCCCACCTCAATCGTTGATAAGGTAAAGTCATACGATCAGCAGAGTGACCTTGCGCGAGTAACCGGAATAGATGATGGAGAGGAGACAACGGTTCTGGATTTCGGTGTAAAGAAAGGAATGAATCGTGGCATACTCACAAACATCGACTTAAGCATAGGTTCCAAGGGACGATATTCGGAGCGAGCGATGGGCGGATACTTTAATGATAAGATAAAATCAATGCTGTTCGGTTCGGCAAATAACGTAAATGATATGGGATTCGGCGGTGGCGGCCCTCGCGGAGGCGGTCCGTTCGGTGGACGACGTGATGGACTGAATGCAACGAAGATGGTTGGATTGAATATCAACTACGATAATGGCTCAACCTTGCAGTGGGATGGCAGTTTACGGTGGAATCATTCTAACAGCGACCTTAATGCACGAGTGTCGTCAGAGAATTTTGTAGCTCAAAATGGCTCTTTCTCTAATAAACTCATGCAAGAATACACTCGAACAGACAGTTGGGATGGTAGATTCAGGTTAGAATGGTCACCAGATTCGGCATGGAATATCATGTTTCGTCCACGATTACAGTTAAGCAAGAGCGATGGAATCAATCGAAGCTCGTCGGCAGCATTCACATCAGATCCTTATGAGCATGTAACAGATCCGCTGGGAACCTCATCCATTGCGCAAATCAAAACTTTAGGGTTGGTGGTAAACAATCAACGTAATAACACCATAACCTTTGGTGACAACAAGATACTCGGAACCATGTTGCAAATCAACCGTAAGATAGGCAGGAATGGACGGAATATAACGCTACGCTTCGATGGTAACTACGGCGATTCGGACTCACAAACCTTCTCAACGCAGGACATAGAATACTATCTTCTGAAGAATGCACAAGGGCTAGATTCAACTTATCAAGCATATCGATACAATCTTATGCCCATTAAAAACATCGGATATGCCATTCAAGGAACCTACAGCGAACCTGTCGCCAAGAAAACTTATCTTCAATTTAGCTATCAGTATAAGTACGACTTCTCAAAAAGCGATCGAAATACATACGACTTCTCAAATCTAGGTACCGGTTTCTTTAACAGCGTAACGCCCGAATACCGTTCGTGGCCGTCGTATCTAACCCTTTTGCCTCGTCGACTCGAAGATTATCTAGATAAAGGACTTAGCAGATACTCGGAATATAGAACATATGCTCACGACATGCAGCTAACACTGCGAATGGTTCGCGACAAATGGAATCTTAATACCGGAGTGATGGTTCAGCCACTTAAATCAGATTACACACAGGATTATCTTGGCGTTCACATCGATACCACGAGGAGAGTTGTGAACTGGAGCCCAACGTTGGATTTCCGCTACAAATTCAACACACAAAGCAAACTGCGAATAAACTATCGCGGCATCGTAACCCAGCCTTCAATGAGCCAATTGCTCGATATCACAGATAATACCGACCCTCAAAACATATCGGTGGGTAATCCCGGACTTAAACCCGCCTTTACAAATCGCTTTAGACTCTTCTACAACACATTCAGACAGAGTCATTCACAGTCGTTGATGACCTTTGCGCACTTCTCCACCACAAAAAATGCTATCGGCAACAGCGTTACGTATGAAACATCATCTGGCGCTCGGACTGTTCGACCGGTAAACGTAAATGGAAACTGGGATGCAAATGCTGCTTTTATGTTCAACACAAGTGTAGACTCGGCTGGAGTATGGAACATAAATACATTCACAATCGCAGACTTTAATCGATATGCCGGATTGCTTCAGCAAAATATGTCAAGCGCAGTGTCGAAAAATATAACCAAGTCATTAAATATCGGCGAACGGCTGTCGAGCAGCTATCGCAGTGGATGGTTTGATATAGAACTCGATGGCTCACTGAATTATACCAATACGCGCAATAATCTCCAGCCTTCGGGTAACCTAAATACATGGCAGTTCTCGTATGGAACAACTATCTCGCTTAGTCTTCCATGGGGAATGAGTCTTTCAACCGATATTCATAGACAAAGTAGAAGAGGCTACAACGATGCATCTCTCAACTCAAACGAGCTTTTGTGGAACGCACAGCTATCACAAAGCATGTTGCGAGGTAATGCGCTTACGATTTCACTCCAATTCTATGATATCCTACGTCAGCAGAGTAATCTTTCTCGAGTGATAAACTCCTTGAGCCGTACCGATACAGAGTATAATAGCATAAACAGCTATGCAATGCTCAAAGCAACCTTCAATCTCAACATTTTCGGCGGTCGAAGCACATTGCGGAAGGGCGACGACAATAACGACTTCGGTCCTGGAGGCGATGGACCAGGCGGACCACCTCCAGGTGGCCCACCTCCTGGAGGAAATAAACGGTTCGGTGGCCCTCCGCCAGGAGGTAGATTTGGTGGGCGATGACAAATCACACATACAATTAATATTCAAACATATTGCATGAAAAGAGGATATACCGAAATTGGCATATCCTCTTTCCATTTAGTTCAAATTATATATAAAAATTATACTAGAGCATATAATAAAAGTAACAAACACACTTATTTTTTCTTCCAAAAACTCAAATTGATTCATAAAATTATGTCATTCCATATTGTGCCAACTAGAGTTGCATCTATATTGAACCAACAGATGGTATGCCCATCAAGAAAAAAGTCTTGGAATGTCACCATCCAGCATTTCAGAGCAATCTAGCATGTACGGCTCGAGGGAATCATGATGTAAAAATCATGTGACAGGTTGCGGATGGCCACCAGCCAGTCGTCATAGACTTTCTGCCACATGAAGTTGTCGACATCCTGCCATTGGCAAGCAATCGGCAACTGCCAGCCGGCGCAATTCTATTATTGAATGTGTTACTAAGTATTTCACGGAGGCCAATGAATATGAATCAAATTGTTTCGGCTAAAGGCAGCGTATCTTCTTGATTTAGAACAATGGAATGTGATGACTTCGAGCGGGCCTCGGTTATCCGAACCTTTTCCATATCTTTGCACGACATTAAACGAAAATGAATAAGCTTATGGCTAAGAAATTCGCCGAATACAACGGATTGAATTTGGTTGAAACCAATAAAGAAATATTGTCGGAATGGCAACAGAACGATATATTCCGCAAAAGCGTGGACGAACGTGAAGGAATGCCTCAATTCATCTTCTTCGAGGGCCCCCCGTCAGCTAACGGTCATCCGGGCATACATCATGTTCTGGCTCGCTCGATTAAAGATGCCTTCAACCGATATAAAACCATGCAAGGCTTCCAGGTGCATCGCAAAGCCGGATGGGATACACACGGGCTTCCCGTTGAACTAGGCGTTGAGAAAGAACTCGGAATAACCAAGAAAGACATCGACAATCACGAATCACCGAAGTATATCTCGACCGAAGAGTATAATCTCCGGTGTCGCGAGAATGTAATGAAATTCACTGCACAGTGGCGTCAACTCACGGAGGAAATGGGATATTTCGTAGATCTCGACAATCCATATATTACATACGACAACAAATACATCGAAACCCTATGGTGGCTTCTCAAACAGCTTCACAACAAAGGACTGCTTTATAAAGGTTACACAATTCAGCCTTATTCGCCCGCGGCCGGAACCGGATTGTCGAGTCACGAGCTAAATCTTCCCGGATGCTATCGTGACGTTAAGGACACAACCGTGACGGCGCAGTTTGCCGTACGGGATGACGACTGGAAAGACCTGCTCAAGCGAACGGGTATTTCGGTTGGCAATTGGGGCGCCCCACACTTTGTTGCATGGACAACCACGCCGTGGACTCTGCCGTCGAATACAGCATTGTGTGTAGGGCCGAAGATAGACTATGTAATAGTTGAAACTTATAATCCCTACGACGCAAAAAAAATAACACTGATTATGGCCGAAAGTCGTGTAGCCGCATATCTTTCCGCTGAAGGAGAGATAACCGACAAAGGCGAATTACCAAACTTTGAACGTGGCAATAAGTTAATACCTTATAGAATAGTTGGCCGTATAAAAGGTATCGATCTTGAGGGCATGCACTATGCACAACTGATGCCATGGATTAAACCGGTTGAGAAAGTAGGCGATGTCGCTCCCGAATTCGTAAACAAATATGCCGCTGATCATCCTGAAAAGGTATTCATGTGTGAAACCGGTCGCGACCGGTTTGTTGAAATGGCCGATGAAGCTTCCGAGTTATATTAGGCGACTATGTGACAACCGACGATGGAACCGGAATAGTTCACACCGCCCCAACTTTTGGAGCTGACGATGCTAAGGTTTGTCGCGACGCTAATGTGCCGGCGCTATATCTCATTTCGAAGAAAGGCGAAACCCGTCCGATGGTTGATTTGCAGGGAAAATATTATTTGATAGACGAGCTCGACCACAACTTCGTAGACAAATGCGTTGATGTGGAAGCCTATGGCCATCATGCAGGCGACTATGTTAAGAACGCCTACGACCCACAGTTCAATCCGGGCGGCGTTTGGGATAAAAAAGCATCTGACAAAGCTGAAGATTTGAATATTGTTCTCTGTATGGAAATGAAACAAGAGGGAACGGCTTTCATGATTCAGAAGCATGTACACAACTATCCGCATTGCTGGCGCACAGATAAACCGATACTCTACTATCCGCTCGACAGCTGGTTCATCAAAGACACAGCTAAGAAAGAGCGCATGGTTGAACTGAACAAAACAATTCGTTGGCAACCAGAATCTACCGGTACTGGACGCTTCGGCAACTGGCTAGAGAACCTGAACGATTGGAATCTCAGTCGGTCACGCTTCTGGGGAACTCCACTACCCATCTGGCGCGACGAAAACCGCAACGAGAAGTGTATCGGTTCGGTTGAAGAACTCTATAAAGAAATCGACAAAGCCGTGGAAGCTGGCGTGATGAAATCGAATCCTCTGAAAGAACGTGGTTTCATTGTTGGCGATTATAGTCAAGCTAACTACGATAAGATAGACCTTCACCGCCCGTATGTCGACGAAATTGTGCTCGTGAACGACGAAGGCAAACCAATGCGTCGTGAGGACGACCTAATAGACGTTTGGTTCGACAGTGGTTCAATGCCCTATGCACAGCTACACTATCCTTTCGAAGGTGAATTGAATGCCAAGGCTCTGGCTATAACCGGAAAGAATGAAGCCGAATACCGTAACGAACTCATTCATTCAATATACGAAGGTACACCCATCCCACCGGCATTCTATCCGGCCGATTTCATAAATGAGGGAGTTGACCAAACACGCGGTTGGTTCTTCACACTACATGCCCTGGCTGTGATGATATTCGATTCGGTCGCCTTTAAGAACGTAATATCAACAGGTCTTGTTCTTGATGCAAAGGGCAATAAAATGAGCAAGCATGTCGGCAATGTTGTCGACCCGTTCGAAATGCTTCATAAATATGGTGCCGACCCTGTTCGTTTCTACATGATGACCAATAGCGAGCCGTGGGACAATCTGAAATTCGACGCCAATAGCGTGGACGAATGTAGAAGAAAGTTCTTCGGCACACTCTACAACACATACAGTTTCTTTGCTCTTTATGCCAATGTCGATGGTTATGAACCAACCGAAACTATACAATTAGATATCGATGCGCCCGAAATAGACCGCTGGATAATCTCGAAGTTGAACAGCTTAGTGAACGCTGTCACTAAAGAGTTAGACGATTTCGATCCGACACGCGCTGGTAGGTTGATTGACGGTTTTGTGAACTACGATCTCAGCAACTGGTATGTTCGTTTGAACAGGAAACGCTTCTGGGGCAAGGAAATGAGCACTGATAAAAAAAGTGCTTACAACACATTATATATATGCTTGATGACTGTAGCCAAACTCATAGCTCCGTTTGCTCCTTTCTATTCTGATCGCCTCTATCGCGACCTGGGCGGCAAGCTAGAAAGCGTTCATCTGGACAGATGGCCCATTGTAAATACTGCCGTAATAGACAAAGACCTGGAAACTCGCATGGATATGGCGCAGAAAATAACATCTATGGTATTAGCACTCCGTCGGAAAGTTAATATCAAAGTTCGTCAGCCATTGTCGCAGATAATGATTCCTGCCGTCGACACCGAGCAAAAGAGACACATATCTGCTGTTGCTGACCTCATTTGTCATGAGGTAAATGTCAAGACGCTCAATTTCGTTGAAGGACAAGGAATGTTAGTAAAGAAAGTAAAGTGCAACTTCCGCGTGATGGGCAAGAAATACGGTAAACTGATGAAAGAAGTTGCCGCCAAAATAAACGCCCTCTCACAAGAAGAGATTTTACAGTTCGAAACATCCGGTAAATTCAGCTTAGAACTCGGCGGACAATCAATAAACGTCGAAGCTTCAGAAGTTGAAATAATATCTGAAGATATACCCGGCTGGCTGGTTAGCAATGAGGGGAATCTAACCGTAGCTCTAGAAGTTGAATTAACCGATGAACTTCGTCGTGAAGGAATGGCTCGCGAACTGATTAATCGCCTACAGAACATCAGAAAAGAAAGTGGCTTCGAAATAACCGACCGCATCATTGTCACAGTGGGCAAAAACGAAGAAATCGAAAAGGCTATCGAATCGTTCGGCGACTTCATCAAGACACAAGTCCTAGCTAACGAGCTTGTTGTTGCTGAGAACACAGGCATTGAAGCTGACTTCGATACGTTCAAAATAAACATTAAAGTTGAAAAAGCTTAGTCATAATTGAATAATCTATTAAATCATATTTTATGGAAATAAAAAAGCGCTATAACGATGAGGAGCTCGAAGAGTTCCGCGGTATAATAAACGACAGGCTAAAGATTGCCAAGTCGGATTATGATGAAACGATGAAAGTGTTGATGAATAAAAACACTAACGACATCGACGACACATCGCCAACCTACAAAGCTTTGGAGGAAGGCAGTACAAACCAATCGAAAGAAGAACTTGTGCAGATGGCCCAGCGGCAGCAAAAGTTTATTCAGGCTCTGCAAGCTGCATTGTTGCGTATCGACAACAAAACATACGGCATAGACCGTATAACGGGCGAACTCATTCCGAAAGAACGCCTCAGAATCGTTCCTCATGCAACCTTAAGCGTGGCTTCAAAAGAGGCTAACAAAAATCATTGACCCCGCAAAACCCTGCCCCGAATGAACAATAAAAAGAAAGCCATCATTGCTTGTTTAGTCGTTGTTGCGCTGCTCGTAATCGACCAAACAATCAAGGTTATCGTAAAACTCAATATGAGCCTTGGCGAATCCATCCGGATTTTCGATTGGTTTCATATTGAGTTTATCGAAAACAACGGCATGGCATGGGGAATGGAATTAGGAAGCAAGCTCGCTCTGAGTCTCTTCCGAATTCTGGCCGTAGGCTTCCTCGTTTGGTATATCGCAAAAAAGATTCGCAGCGGCGCAAAAACCGGCTTCGTTGTAGTGATGTCTATGATATGTGCCGGGGCAGCCGGAAACATATTCGACTCGCTTTTTTATGGCGAAATCTTCACCGAATCGCAACCGTATTATATGGCGCTCCGCCGGCCGAACTTGTTTCGTGGGGCAACGGCTATGCCTCGATTCTCATGGGAAGAGTGGTGGATATGTTCTATTTTCCGATATTCAGCGGAACATTTCCCAGCTGGTTCCCCGTGTGGGGAGGCGAGCGATTTACGTTTTTCTCACCAGTATTCAACTTCGCCGACTCATGCATAACCGTAGGATTGTCTCTTATGTTCATTTTTTATAGAAACGATTTGAACGGCGACGTATTCAAGAAAGAAAAACCCGTTCAAAACGATTCCCTCGAATAACATCAATGATTGTGAATGCGTCAATTAGTCGCGTGATTTGGCATTCAACCACATTGAATGCATCGTCCCAGAATGGGATCCGGTTACCATCGGTTACTCCCTCACACACACATAAAATCAGACGAAACTACATCGTCAAGATCCTCATCGTTTTCCTTCTTGGCCTGTTGGCATCGTGCAAACCCGCCGTGCCTTCTGAATACATTCAAGAGGGAAAGATGGAAGATATTCTATACGACTATCATATAGCTTTGGCGATGGCCGCGCAGAAAGGTGCCGACCCGACTAAGACCGAAGCCTATAAACTGGCGGCACTGAAAAAACATGAGGTTACGGAGTCACAATTCAATGCTTCGTTGGAATATTACGTCCGGCATACCGAACGATTGCGCAAGATTTACGAACGCATTTCCGAACGGCTCGGAAATGAGGCCAAATCTATGGGAGCTTCGGAGAGCGAACTAGCCCAATACAGCTCAATAACGTCGAAAGGCGACACGGCCGACGTGTGGAACGGACTACGAACTATGATGCTGTCGCCCTACGCACCGGCAAACAAATATTCGTTCACGATAAAAGTAGACACGGCCTTCCATAAAGGCGACCGCCTAATGATGAGTTTCAATTCGCAGTTCATCGTTCAAGAAGGAATGCGAGATGCGGTGGTTATGCTCGCAATAACCTACCGAAACGACAGTATTGCAACACAAATGCTGCGGATAAACAACGACTCGCGACAATCGATTATGATGTTCAACGACGATTCGCTTGCCATAAAATCAGTACGCGGATATTTCCTTATGCTTCCTGACGAACAACCGGTTTCCACTTTCAAGATGCTAATACTAACCGACATCCGCCTCATCAGAATGCATGTGCATCCAGGCAAACCGGAGGCTGCAACCGATTCCATTAACAAGAAAGACCCCATTCGGACAATCGGCGAGAACCCGTGGCTATTCCGGCCCCCGAACCTCCTGAACCGCAAAAAACCGAGGAAACAAGAACTCCGCAAGAGGCCATGCGCGAACGTAACATCCCCCCAGAATAGAATAATGAGAAGAATCAGTGCCAACATAGTGATTGCCGGAGCAAGGATATTCGAACCGGGTGTTATAGAACTCGAGTCGGGCGTAGTGAAAACATACTATCGCTTGGAGCATGAATTGCCAATGACCGAATGGATGCCGGGAACTATCGAAGTGAAAAACGACGAAAAGGGAATCCTCAGAGCCTATCAAGGCAGGATTCCATTAAGATGACACACACCAAAATCCAGAACGAATGCAATTCATTTTAAGTCTTTTTCTCAGCGCACTATCTTTCAGTTCGCCCGTTCACATTCCGGTAAAGTTGGCCGGAAATTTCGGTGAGCCTCGCCCTAATCATTTCCATGGCGGAATAGATGTCAAAACAAATCACACCGTAAATCTTGGCGTTTATTCCATTGCCGACGGATATGTTTCGGCTGCCATCGTGGAGTTACATGGCGACGGATTGGCCCTCATCGTGGCTCATCCCAACGGACATTCTAGCTACTATCTTCATCTTAATCGCTATGCCCCACAAATATCCGCTTCAGTTCAGCGATGGCAATATAAACATCACAAATTTACGGCCGATATTCGCTTCCAACCCGGCGAACTGCCAGTAAAGAGAGGTCAGCTCATAGGACTCAGCGGAAACACGGGTGCATCGCAAGGCCCGCATCTTCATTTGGAGATACGCAAAACAGCAACGAGCACGATGATTGACCCGCTCATCTTCCTAAATAAAACAATCGATGACCACCGTCCGCCCATCATTCACTCCTTCAAAACCTATCCGCAACCCAGTAAAGGAATCTTCGAGCGCTCTGCCGAATCCAGAATATTCTCATTCAATCGCGAAACCTTCACAGCCTGGGGAAAGGTGGGATTCGCCGTGCGGGCCGACGATTATATGGACGATGTCAGCAACACATTCGGTGTACGATTCATGAAACTTTATTGCGATGGCAAGCTAGTCTTTGCAAGCGACGCAACGGTATTCCGCCAGCCGACAACCGAATGGTTAACTCGTGGGGCGACTTCCAACACTATCTCAACAGTAAAGTTTGGTTCCTAAAATCGTTCCGCGAGCCTGGGAACCGACTGCCGATAATAAAAACCGGAACCAATCAAGGTATAATCGACTTCAACCAACGCCGCAACTATCGTCTTCGTTATGTAATGAGCGACATATACGGTAACCAAACCGAAAAAGAAATAATCGTTAGGGCCGAACCAACGCCTATTCCATCTGCCCCTAAGCTGAAAGGCGCGATGCTCATCAGTCCGAAAAAGGACAACAACCTGGTACAATTGCAAGATGTTCGCCTCGAAATCCCAGGCTCGAAGCTAGCCACCGAGACTCTACTGCATCCGCGCAGCATGACGATAAACGGCGCTCTGTCTGCGGCCTACAGCTTCAGCGCAACCCGCTCTCCACTGCTCGGCTACGGTAAAATAAGCCTCCGAGTCAATGCTGCAAATCTCGACACACGCAAACTCTACATCGCTGCCACCGGATTCCCCGGAATATACGGGGCCGCAGGATGGTTCTGCGGAGGAACATACAAGCAAGGCTGGCTCACAACCAGGATTCGCGAACTGGGCGACATTTACTATGCCTACTACGACACCCGTCCGCCCCTCATTACAAAACTGCACCTCGACCCACGTAATCTCCTTCTAAAAATAACTGACGATGCAAGCGGAATGCAAGCCTACGAACCTATATCGACGGCCGATTCGTACTCTTCCAACAGGGAAAAGACAAAACCATCATCGCATGCAACCTCGAGAATACCCCCATCACACCCCGTAACACATGGCGAACGCTAACAGTTATTGCAACCGACAACTGCAACAACCGAAGCATGTTCAAAGCCAAAGTCAGATATTGAATCTTTAACTTTAAACTTAGAATATCAAATGAAGAAATTATTCATGATTATGCTTCTTGCCTCCGCAATATCCGGAGCAAAAGCCTGCACTAACCTCATTGCAACGAAAGGAGCAACGAAAGACGGTTCAATCCTCGTTACTTACGACGCCGACAGCTACGGAATGTTTGCCGGACTGCGTCACCACCCTGGAGGAATACACCAGAAAGCCGACCGCTGCGAAATCGTAGACTACGATTCGCACGTAAGTCACGGATTCATTCCCGAAGCGCCCGTAACCTATAATGTCATCGGAAACATCAACGAATTCCAGGTGAGCATAGGCGAAACAACCTACGGCGGACGCGATGAGATGATAGACAAAAACGGAACTATCGACTACGGCTCGCTAATGTATCTCGGTTTGCAACGCAGCAAAACGGCCCGCGAAGCAATCAAAGTAATGACATCGCTGGTTGAAACCTACGGCTACTGCTCAAGCGGAGAAACATTTACCATAGCCGACAAAAACGAAGTGTGGCTCCTCGAAATGCAAGGATGCGGAGGCGACGATAAACAGAAAGTAGTATGGGTTGCTGTCAAAATCCCCGACGGAATGATAACCGCACACGCAAACCAAAGCCGAATCGGACAGTTCTCAACCTACGGAACAGAAGTCATCAAATCCAAAAACTGTATCAGCTACGCACGCTCAAAAGGATGGTTCACCGGAAAAGACAAAGACTTCAACTGGAAGATGGCCTATGCCAAACCAACCTTCACGGGCCGGCGCTGGTGCGAAGCACGCGTGTGGAGCTACTTCAATCATTTCAAAGACATGAGCCGCTGGCTCCCATGGGCGCTCGGAAAAGACCCCAATGCCGAAGACATGCCGCTTTGGATTGAGCCCAACAAAAAGCTCGACGTCGCTATCATGGCCGAGTGCATGCGCGACCATTTCGAAGGAACGCCCCTCAGCCTCGATCAGGACCAGGGACAAGGCATATGGTCGATGCCTTATCGCCCAACACCACTTGAATTCGAAGTAGACGGAAAGAAGTATTTCAACGAACGTCCAATCTCTACACAGCAAACCGGATTCTCTTATATCTGCCAGATGCGCTCATGGCTACCCGACGTTATCGGCGGAATAATATGGTTCGGAAACGACGATGCAAACATGGTGGCCTACGTGCCAATCTACTGCGGAAGCACCGTTCAGCCCGAATGCTTCAACACACCAGGAGCCGACGACGTTACCTTCTCCGACAAAAACGCATTCTGGGTTTGTAACTGGGTAAGCAACATGGTTTATCCGCGCTACAACATGATGTTCCCGTCGCTCAAACAAGTACGCGACTCGCTCGAAAACTCCTACTACGCCAACCAGAAAGCCGTAGAAGACAGGGCGCAGGAGCTTTATGCCGTAGACCGCGCAGCAGCCGTAGAATACCTCAACGCCTACTCCATCACCCTTTCCGACCAGATGATTGACCGCTGGCGCAAACTGGCCATCTATCTCATCGTGAAGTACAACGATATGGCCGTTAAGCCTGAGAAAGACGGTAAATTCCTCCGCACCGAAGCCGGAATCGGCGCCCCAGTCAGTCGCCCCGGCTATGGAGAATACACCCGAAAAGCGCTCATAAAAGAAACTGGCGACAAGTTCCTCGTTCCCGAAGAGAAATAACCCGTCACCCCCATATAACACAACCGCCCCTCCGAGCATCCAAGCACGGAGGGGCGGTTTTTTGTTCACCCCCGAATATAAACGGTCGACCTGCACGCGTCGTCGCGACGGATGCAGGTCTTAATGATTATATAAACGATTTTCTCTTTTGTTCTTTAGTGGGAGGAAGAAGAGAGAGACAAGAGTCCTCTTAGAGGGAAGCGGGGGGATTTCCTAGCGTAGAAAATCCCCCCACTTTTCTTATATCTGGCTTCGCCCGGGTCTTCCTCTCGTCCGGGTTTCTTGCCATCATCCGGTTTCTTCGGGTCGCCGGGCTTTTTCGGGTCGGAGGGTTTCTTGGAATTATCATCCCCGTTATCCTTCCTCTTTTTGGCCGCTGACTTCTGCACCTGACTTTGAGCGTGAGTGTAACGGAAATCGGACGAAACATGGTTCAGTGACGTTACCAGGTCGGCAAACCGGTTGTCGCCATGCCTCCTGCGATGTCAGAATGAGCCTCACACTCGGTTCTCCCGATTTCTACAGCGTCAGAATGAGCCTCACTCTCGGTTCTCCCGATTTCTACAGCGTCGGAATGAGCATCACTTTCGGTTCCCCAGCTTTCTGCGGCGTCAGAATGAGCCTCACACTCGGTTCTCCCGATTTCTACGGCGTCAGAATGAGCATCACTCTCGGTTCCCCTGCTTTCTACGACGTCAGAATGAGCATCACTCTCGGTTCTCCCGATTTCTACGACGTCAGAATGAGCATCACTCTCGGTTCTCCCGATTTCTACGACGTCGGAATGACCATCACTTTCGGTCATGCTGGAATCTACAGCGTAGAAACGACCGGCACCTTTGGTCATGGTGAAATCTACAGCGTAGGAAAGGGTATTATTGATGTAGGGATGGTTTTGCATATCGACAAAACCGATATTACCATCGTCACGACCGTTTTGCACCTTGCGAAAAGGGATTTCATCGGT